>JAITGS010000043.1 GCA_031280435.1 Tannerellaceae bacterium
CACTCCGGGGTGTCCCAACATGTAGGCGGGCGATCCCAAAATGGTTACGGGGGTACCCAACAAGTTTTCGGGGGTTCCCAAAATGTTTTCGGGGGTACCCAAAATGTTTTCGGGGGTTCCCAAAATGATTTCGGGGGTTCCCAAAATGTTTTCGGGGGCACCCAAAATGTTTTCGGGGGCACCCAAAATGGTTCGGGGGTTCCCAAAATGGTTTCGGGGGCACCCAAAATGGTTTCGGGAGCACCCGAAATCATTTCGGGGATGATGTATTTCCTTGCCGGTGCATACACAGTAAGCATATTATCAGCAATTTACAACTACGGGACACCCTGGCGTCTATACGGAGACGGCGCTACAAAAGCACCTTTTGCCTCGTCGCAAACAATCCATTCGTACAAGCTGCTTGCAGTACAGCCTCGCTTATTGAAATATATTGCGCATGATAATTAGGCTTGCAAAAGAGATAATTCATATTACATTTGCATACAATATACCATAAATATAGTAGCATGGACAACGTTGACGACTATCTGGCTTCTCTCAGTCCCGAAATTCAATCAAAAATGGAGGATATAAGAAGAATGGTGAAAGAAATGGCACCCGAAGCTGTTGAAAAGATGGCTTATGGAATGCCCGCTTTTCATCTGAACAATCGCCCTTTAATTTACTATTCGGCTTTCAAAAATCATATAGGTTTTTATCCTATTCCCACAGGAATAGAAGCCTTCAGAGAAGAACTTTCGGTTTTCAAACAAGGCAAAGGCTCCGTACAATTCCCTATCGGCATGCCTCTGCCAATGGATTTGATAAGGCGAATAGTGAAATTCCGCATTGGGGAGAACCGCCAAGCGGCGCAGAAATAATCCTAAGAAAAACCCCTACAAATATTATTAATCTTTAAAATTTTATGCTATGGCAAAAGTAAATTGCTATCTGGCCTTTAACGGAACCTGCGAGGCCGCGTTCAACTTTTACAAATCAGTGTTTGGTAGCGAATTTTCCTACATCGGATATTACAAAGACATGCCTTGCGACAGTCCAATTCCGGAGGAAAACCAAAATCTCGTGATGCACATCTGCCTGCCAATCAGCGCCGAAACAAAGCTACTCGGCTGCGATGTGACGCAAGGCTATATCTCCGGCAACAATGTTTCTATTGCAATCACTCCCGAAAGCGAAGACGATGCCCTTCGCATTTTCAATGCCCTCTCTGAAGGCGGAACGGTGATAATGCCAATGGAAAAAACATTTTGGAACTCCTTATTCGGCATGTTCACCGATAAATTCGGCATCACCTGGCTGGTGGACTATGGGCTTGATTGCAAAGGCTGATCGTACTGTAAATTAATGGCTTAAGAAGGCCGCCGGGCATTGCGTCTTAGGCGGCCTTTTTTACTATCGTCCGGCGCGGCAAGTATTCCAGGCCCAATATTTCGAGAATATGCATCCTGCATGGGCGCAAGCCGCTTTCCCATCACATCTTTATATATGAATTTGGCCTGCTAACAGGCCGCATCGCCTTGCCAGCGATAATCATTTCGCGTACATTTGCCGGAACAAAGAACTATTCATTTTTAATTATTTTTAGCAGTATGAAAACAAAATTACTTATTCTACTTACCGGCATGATTATGATGAACGCTTGTAACACAGGGACAAAGACAATGTACCCGGCGGCTGAAAAAGATGCAACAGTTGATACTTATTTCGGAACTGAGGTGCCGGATCCGTATCGTTGGCTCGAAAATGATACATCGCAGGCCACTGCTGCATGGGTTGAAGCAGAAAACAAGGTGACAGACGCTTATCTTGACAAAATTCCTTTCCGTGCACAACTTCGCGACAGGCTGACGGAGCTTATCAACTACGAACGTATAGGCTCGCCAACTAAGAAAAACGGTAAATATTACTACTTCCGCAATTCCGGCCTCCAGAATCAAAGTGTTCTGTACGTGAAAGAAACACTCGACGGAGAAGCCCGCGTTTTGCTCGATCCCAACACGCTTTCCGACGATGGCACGGTGGCCTTGGTGGGCACTTCTTTCTCTAATGATGGAAAATATATGGCTTATACTATTTCGCGCAGCGGATCGGATTGGCGCGAGATATTTGTAATGGATTTGAACGCTGGAACCGTGCTCAACGATCATATCCAATGGGCAAAGTTCGCAGGTGCAGCCTGGCAGGGCGACGGCTTTTATTACAGCGCCTACGATGCCCCCGTGGCCGGCAAAGAGTATTCAAACGTGAACGAAAATCACAAAATATACTACCACAAGCTTGGCGATGCCCAGTCTAACGACCGCCTCGACTATCAGAATCCCGCTGAGCCTAAGCGCTTTTACTCAGCACACGTTAGCGACGACGAGCGTGTACAGTTCATCTACGAATCGGGGGCCGGCAGCGGCAACAACCTCTTCCTGCGCCGCCTCGACAAGGCTGGCTCTCAGGTAATTACTCTCACAACAGATATGGAGTACGAGTACAATCCCATAGAAGTAGTTGGTAATACCCTTTACATCCTCACCAATTATAAAGCTCCAAAATACAGAATCATGACAGCCGAGATTAACGCTCCGGAGCTGGCCCAATGGAAGGAACTCGTGCCAGAAGGCGCATCAACGCTGAGCAGCGCACGCATGATAGGAGGCCATTTGGTGTTGACCTATATGCAAGACGCCTCCGAGCATGCTTTTATATATTCACTCAACGGACAGGCATTGCACGAGGTGAAACTGCCAACGCTTGGTTCGGTTAGCTTTAGCGGCGAGAAAGATGACAAGGAAACCTTCTACACCTTCACATCTTTTACGTATCCTGCAACAATATTCAAGTATGATCTGGAAACCAACGAGTCACAACTATTCCTTGCTCCCAAAGTTGCCTTCACCCCCGACGATTATGTAACAGAGCAGGTTTTTTACACAAGCAAAGACGGCACTCGCGTACCAATGTTCCTTACATATAAAAAGGGATTGCAGAAAAACGGCGCCATTCCTACGCTGCTCTATGGATACGGAGGCTTCAACATAAGCATGACGCCCTCCTTCTCAATAGCCAGATTGCTGCTGATAGAGAACGGAGGCCTGTACGCTCAGGCCATTCTGCGCGGAGGCGGCGAATATGGCGAAGAATGGCATCAGGCCGGAACCAAGCAGCGCAAGCAAAACGTGTTCGACGACTTCATTGCCGCCGGCGAATATCTTATAGCAGAGCAATATACCTCGAAAGACAGGCTTGCCGTCAATGGCGGCTCAAACGGAGGCTTGCTTGTAGGAGCCGTAGTGAATCAGCGTCCCGACCTGTTCAAAGTTGCAATACCCCAGGTTGGAGTGATGGATATGCTACGCTATCACACCTTTACCATTGGATGGAATTGGGCGAGCGACTATGGAACCAGCGCCGACAGCGATGAAATGTTCAAGTATCTCTATGCATATTCACCGTTGCACAACATTAGCAACGACGGCACTCCATACCCCGCAATTCTGGTAACAACCGCCGATCATGACGACAGAGTCGTACCTGCACATTCCTTCAAATATGCCGCAACGCTGCAGGCATCCAACACAGGTGCAGCTCCCAAACTCATTCGGATAGAGACCAAAGCCGGTCACGGCTCCGGTAAACCGATTGCTAAAGTGATAGACGAAACGACCGACATCTATTCATTTATGTTTTATAATCTCAACCTAAATCCCGCGAAATGATTCGTCCTCTGGCGGAAAGGATGCGACCGGGGACTCTTGACGAATATATCGGACAAAAACACCTGGTGGGGCAAGGCGCCGTCCTACGCAAAATGCTTGAAGTAGGGCGGCTGCCTTCCTTTATCCTTTGGGGGCCTCCCGGAGTGGGCAAAACCACTCTGGCGCAGATTATTGCCGCACGCTTAGACGCTCCGTTCTACACGCTTAGCGCTGTCAGTTCGGGCGTCAAAGACGTGCGCGAAGCTATCGACAAAGCCAACAATAGCCGATTCTTCAACGCCGTTTCGCCCATCCTTTTTATAGACGAAATACATCGCTTCAGCAAGTCGCAGCAGGATTCGTTGCTCGGCGCAGTCGAAACCGGCGTTATCACTCTCATAGGCGCCACCACCGAGAACCCCTCCTTCGAAGTCATCCGCCCTTTGCTGTCTCGCTGCCAGGTTTACGTACTGAAGTCGCTCGATGAAGCGGACCTTTTAGAGCTGCTCAACAAGGCCATCACCACCGATTCCATTCTTAAAACCAAGCAGATAGTGCTGAACGAAACCGACGCTATCCTCAGATATTCAGGCGGCGACGCCCGCAAACTGCTCAACATACTCGAACTTGTTGTCGGAGCCGACGAAGGTGATTATGTCGAAATCACAGATGCCAAAGTTGTAGAGCGTTTGCAAGAAAATCCGGCCGCTTATGACAAAGGCGGAGAGGTTCACTACGACGTCATCTCCGCATTCATAAAATCGGTGCGCGGAAGCGATCCGGACGCCGCACTATACTGGCTCGCACGTATGATTGCCGGTGGCGAGGATCCCGAATTTATCGCCAGGCGACTGTTAATCCTTGCCGCCGAAGACATAGGGCTTGCCAATCCGAACGCTCTCTTATTGGCCAACGCCTGTTTCGATGCCTTAAGAAAGATCGGATGGCCGGAAGGACGCCTAATACTCGCAGAGACAACCATATACCTTGCCGCAAGTCCCAAAAGCAATTCCGCTTATCTCGCCATCGCAACCGCATCCGCGGTAGTCGAACAAACCGGCGATCTCCCGGTTCCGCTACACCTCCGAAACGCCCCAACCAAGCTTATGAAAGAACTCGACTACGGCAAAAACTATAAATATGCCCACGATTATGAAAACAATTTCGTCCATCAGGACTTTCTCCCACCGGAATTGCTAAACACCCGCATCTGGCACGGGCAAAACAACCCTGCCGAACAAAAGCTTGCCGACTATATCAAGCGGCTTTGGGGTGGACGATATTGAGATATATCTGCAAAATCAGCCCACCCCTCTCTCTCTAAACTAAAACGTTACCTCTATCCCTGCCAGGACAGTGGCTCGAGGCATAGGAAAGCCGCGTAGAATCTCATATTTTGTTCCTGTGAGATTCTCACCCTTTGCAAATATGTTAATATTCTTCGATTTTCCAAAGAGATAGGATGCTTTAGCGTCAACAAGCGTGTAATTGATACGGTCGTCTTCGCTGCCTCCTTGCTTGATTAGGCCTCCGATAGATTCAACGTCTGCAGTTAGCGTAAGTGCGTTGATTTTCCATGTAGCTTCCACAAAAACCTTGTTTTTTGGAGCAGCTTCGATAGCGCGGCTTGTAGTAAGGTAGCTGTAATTGCCTGTCAGATAGATGTCGCGGTGCGGATGCCAGGCCAGCTCTATTTCGAAGCCTTTGTTCGTCAGTTTCTCCACATTGGTCAGCTTTCCCTGTACTCCGGCAATCAAGTCTTTGGCGTCTATATAAAACAGGGCGGCTTCAACTTTTAGCGTATTACCTACACGTTGGCTCACGGCTATTTCATAATTCTGCAAACTTTCCGGACGCAAATCAGGATTGGCGATAGAGTAGGGAGGATATGAAATATACAATTCTCGTATATTAGGGCTCCGATAGCCGCTCGAATACGACAATCGTATCGAATTACCCGCAAACGGCAGTATTGTGAGCCCCGCTTGCGGAGTCAATTTCGTTCCATAGGCATCACTCTTCTCGTATCGCAGACCGGCATTGAGCGTGAGGACTTCCAGCAGCGATTGCTGTGCGATTGCATACCCGGCTATTTCATTTACCGACCTGTTCACAATTTCACCGATGGGCCCATTGATTGAATCATTCCAAGCATGCCCGCCCCAATTTTTATAGTCGACGCCAACCGTCAAACTGTTGCCCTCGAACAAACGGAGCGTTTCATACAGTAAAATTCCGGCATTATGGTCGGATGAATTAAACAGAAATGTACGCGGAGAGCGTCCGGCAGCATATCCATCATTGATTTCATGCCGTCCCCAATTGTAGAAGGCCTGAAACACAGTCGTATTCTTCTCGCGACTATCGTTGAGGCCAATCGACGCCGTGCCGCGTGTCGCCTTAATTATGTGGTCGGTGAGAGGATTGTCGACAGGTCCCGGGTCATTTGTCTTGTAATCGGCATAACTCACGCTGCCGGTCAGGCGAGTATTGTTGCTCAGCATATAGCCGAGGTTGGCAAAACCGTTAGTGATGCGGAAAGCCGAATTATCACGGTGGCCATTGGTGCGGTCGTGGTTGATCGAAATAAAACTGTTGAAGTTGCCTGAGCTAAAACTGTTGTTAGCCATATACTTCTGCGTATTATACGAACCATACATTATGCGCGCTTGTGTACGCAAGCCCGATTCCTGTGGACGCCTGGTGATAATGTTTACCACTCCGCCCATAGCATTCGAACCGTAGAGGAGCGAAGCCGGGCCGCGCACCACCTCCACCCGACCGGCATCGGAGGCAACATAAGTATCAGGGAGTGAGTGTCCAAACACACCGGCCCATTGCGGTTGACCGTCGAATAGCATCAAAACCTTGTTGCCGCCACCAATGCCGCGGATATTTACCTGTCCGGCGCTGTTCGAACTAAGTCCGAAACCCGTCATACCCTTCTGAGTTACAAACAGTCCGGGTACGCGATGCGTCAAAACCGGAAGCAATGCCGATTCGCTGCTTAAATCAATCTCCGTCCTGTCGATAACCGAAATCGAGAGAGGTACGCTGTTGCGGTTAACCTCTGTTTTATTGGCCGTTACTACTACCTCTTTAAGGTGTATCAGGCTGTCGCGTTCTTGAGGGAAAGCTGCTTGAGAGGCAAATGCCGGCAGCAGCAGTGTGATAGTTAATAGTAAGTGTCTACTCATAATTTATATTTATTACATTGATAAGTTGGCGCAAAGGTAACACGTTTATTTTAATTCGTGTTACTGCGCGGGAAAAAAAATTAGTCGGCGCGACTCATCACGAGCTTTCCATGCCTGATGCCCTTAATGCTGGTGAGGCGGTCGGCCAGTTCCGTGAGGCGGAAAGCCGAGCCTTTAATCGCGGCTATATACATACATTGCTGCTGATCAAGATAATATAAATTGGTGGAAAGAGTAACGTCGGTGTATTCCGATTGAGCGTCGTTGATTTTAGATGCTATATCCTTCGAATTTAGGTCGTAAATGATAATCACAGCTCCGGCAACGGTGTGGTTACATTGCCATTTCTGCTCGGCAATATACTTTTCGATGAGGAAGCGGATAGCTTGCGAGCGGTTGGCAAAACCGTTGTCGCCTGTGTATTGATCGAGGTCGTCGAGCACTTCTTCCTCAAGAGATACGCCAAAACGTTTCAGCGACATAATATTTCTGGTGTGATTATACGTTCAAGGCCTGTGAGCAAACATATAGCCCGGGCAGGTCTCAGTGTTATTATTTATTGTAAGGATTTCCTTGTTATCGAAATTACAAATAACGCGGTTGCCCTATACTCTTACAGCTGCAACCACGTCTATTATAAATCATCTTTCTAAAAATTCACGTTGCGAAGTTACTGAAAGTTTCGATAAAACAAATACTTTCTATATTTTTTTGCATGCAATCACTGTCAATGCTTATTTGCGTAGGGCAGATTAAAAAGTGCATAGATGGAACCTCACGGCAGCATCTATGCATATGTCCTATTTTAGTAAAAAGAACATTAACACCGGTAACCATTTACAATCCGGTGTTGTATCGTATTATAGCTTTTCTATTCAAACTTTGCCGAACATAAAATAATACCAATATGTGTCTCCAAACATTTGCTGCAACTGTTGTGGCAGTAAATTGGCACTATTGCTGCGATTGGCCGTAACTACCTGTTTCTTAAACTCCATGAAGCGAGATACGGTGCGTTCTGAAATGTTAAAACGTTTCCAATAGTCCGGATCATTTTCGGAAATGAGGATAACTGCCTCCTCAAAGGAGACAGGCAAGCGCCTCAAGCCGGCCGTACCTGCATGACTCTCGATCATACTTTTAAAGCTGCCTACGTCTTTACAAAGCAACTTCCATAACCCGGCATAAGTAACGGAAACACTATCCGCCGCGTTCGATTCTGCCAAATATATGAGTTCGGCATCAAAAGCCTTCATGAAACTCAAATCACCAATCTTGGGGAGAGCTCGACGGCGGGGGCCAAGCTGTGAATCACTCTCAACGGCGCTATCATTGTTGATAAATTGCCGGCGATGCCTGGCCCAGCCCTTATATACTATGGTGTTCTCAAGAATATCGAGGTATTTTGAAGCCACGGGATAGGCGCCATATATGAGATTTGTTTCGACCAAACGTTGCAACATGCGCGGATTTCCACCGGATATTGCACTTATGTTTGCCTCAAAAGCTTTTTCCTGGGCCGCCGCTGTTAAATTGAGCGCATAAAAGATATCACTGTGGAGAACTGAAACCGGCGACGTTTTATCCCACTCGCTAATAAGGCCGAATGGCCCGTGCTGGTTATAAGCGAACATTTTATCCGCAAGCTGCCCTGTATTTGCCAATGCCAGGTTGGCATAATTAAGCAAAAGATAGTTGGATAACGATCCTTTACTCATATCTAATATTTTACTCCATTGTTGCGTACGACTGTAATAGTCGAGTTCTTTTATCTTTTCTGCTCGCGGATTCAAGTAGGCCGCCGTTCCTTTAAAAAACATCAGCGCCACGACAGCCGTCAGCACCACATTTTCCGTCCACCAAAGTAGTCGGCTTTTGGGCCCGGCCCGTTTTGTAAAAAAGCATGTCCAAATAAGAACTGCAATTATCGCAATCCACGAAAAATAAATGACGGACTTAGGCTGCAAACTGTCGTGATAATAAAAATCGGGGAGGAATGTAAACCTGATATCACTACTTATGCCGAACGTATGTATGATAATTCCCAGCACTATCACTATTACCGGAAGAATGAGGGCTGCCTTTATGTTTTTCATGACAATACCCTCAAAAATCACAGTCATCAAGCCATAAAGCGCATACGCAGGTCCGGCAATAAACGCCAACAGCACTATTATTATAATATGTATACCGCAGCGCATTGTAGGATGTTTCACCGAAAAAGTCAAAGTCGTGGCGGCAAGAGTTAAAACTATTGCTACCGTGCCGCTATACAGATAATTAAAATCGAAATGAACAAGCAGCAAGGCCGTTACCGGTACCACCGCAAGCATTTCCGTTGCAACATTCCGAGGAGCCACGCGGCGTAGTGTCGCTGCCAACAAGGCGCCTGATGCAGTGAGCAGCGCAGCAGTGGCAGCCGCTCCAACGTAGTGGTATGCAAATAGCTGTAAAATAGACTGTGAAACGGTGTCGGCCAAGCCTCCAAATCGCTTTATGGAGCCCAAAACATAGGCCGGCGTATTCTGAAAAATCTGATTTTGTTCAATAAAATAGAAGTGCCACTTACAAGCCGTTTGCAAGTACGCGAACAATACTGCAAACATAGCTGCGAAAAACAAGGTTCGTTGGTATGTGGCTTTCCCATTCATGCTGCAAAGATATATCTTTTTTTGTTCTGCAAAAGATGCATTGACGGCACTCCCTGTCGATAAAAAAAATATTGTCTTTATATTATTGTTTTGCAATTGTCTTCACAAGCCGTATGTGCGATGATTATCAGCCGCTTTAGTGCATCTTAAAAATACGTTTGTTGTACCCCGAAAAACAATTGTTTTTTTGTTCCTGTCAATCGACATAATGCCAAAAACAATTGTTTTTTTGTTCCTGTCAATCGACATAACGCCAAAAACAATTATTTTTTTGTTCCTGTCAATCAACATAACGCCAAAAACAATTGTTTTTTTGTTCCTGTCAATCGACATGACGCCAAAAACAATTGTTTTTTTGACTATGTCAATCGACATGACGCAAAAAACAATTGTCGATCGCAATATATCAAAAGTTATAATTGCCGAAAATATTATGTACGGCAATACCGCGAGCCGGATATTGCAGAAAACTCTTGTTGGCTGGAATATGTCAAACGCTTTTAGGTAGAAAAATAGGGATGACGCTTATATTTCGAGCTCGGAAGCAGTGAAAATAAATGTTTTTTGAGAATTGAGTTTTCGCATTAATCTAATATTTGTTATTTTTGACGCAGCAATGAATAGTAAAACCAAATAGGTTTTTATCAATAATACTTTCTTGCCCGGCATATTATATCACATTATTATATTATTCAAAAGCGAGATGAACTTATACAAAATTATTAACCGTTTGTCCACATGGAACAGTCGCAATCCTGAGAGAGCCGTTGCTGCTGTTAATAAAATTAAGAGCGAAACCACGCTGATGCGTGCCGCCCTTAATGCCCATGCCTGGCAAGCCCGACAAGCCGCAGTGCAGCGCTTATCGGGAGATGAGGCTATGGATTTTTGTAAGCTTATTGTGCGAAATGATATAGACAGTGATGTAAAACGTACAGCGCTTGATAAGCTGAGCGGCGATAAGTATCAAGACTTTTTTGTGGAAACGGCTATGACCAATTCGGTATCTCACATACGCAAAGCTGCTATAGATAAAATTACCGATATAGATAAAATTACTCAACTGATCGCAAATAGCGGAACATATTTACTCGGAGGACCAACGCTCACTCGCGATGAATACGCTGACATTCTTGTATATATACATAAGATTTATAAAGATGAAACTATCCGTCAAATGATACGTCTTTATGAAGGAACACCCCTCACGGGCAAAACTCTGAAAAACATGGATTTTGACTTTGACGACCCGCCTCCTCCTCCCAACAAGTTTCGTTCACGCTGGAAAACCTCTGTGCCAAAGGAAGAAGACTACGAAAATTCTAAATTTGGCCGTCGTGAACCCGGCCAGCGCTACTTTGTATTACCACACGATTAATTGTAACTAAAAATCAATACTTATGCTAACTCTATTTGCAAGATGGAATAGTACGGACACACGCAAGGCCGTGGATGCCGTGAATCGCATATCGAAACCAAGCAAGCTGATTGCTATTGCACTGCGTGCCAGAACCATGGCCGCACGTATCGCCGCCGTAGACAAGCTCGACGATGAAGGGCTCATCAAACTGGCAGGCGTATGCGGGGATGTACTAAAGTCAAATGCCATGTCATACGAGAAAGACAACAGTGCCGAACTTCTGTTATTTATATATAACAGTACTCCGAATCACGAGCTACGCAAGAAAATACAAATAGCTGATGTTGCACTGTATGCCACAACTATTGCCACACGTATTGCTGCCGTAGACAAGCTCGACGATGAAGAACTCACAAAGGTGATTGGCGTATGCGGGGATGTGCTGAAGTCAAATGCCATGTCACACGAGAAAAACAACAGCGCCGAACTTCTGTTATTTATATATAACAGCACTCCGAATCATGAGCTACGCAAGAAAATACAAATAGCTGATGTTGTATTGCATGTCAAAGAACTGTCCACACGTATTGCTGCCGTAGACAAGCTCGATGATGAAGAACTCACAAAAGTGATTAGCGTATGCGGGGATGTGCTGAAGTCGTATGCTGTGGAGTATGAGAAAGACAACAGTGCCGAACTTCTGTTATTTATATATAACAGCACTCGGAGTAGCGAGATACGTGAAAAAATACAAGCATTGTCTGGTACTGTTATACGATATGGTACGGAACACAATGATTATGGGAGTCATAGCGATTATGTTGAAGAATTGGAATGTGGTAATTGTCCGTGCCCATACACAGACCATAAAGATTATTATGATAATCACACCGATAGCCCCGGTCGCGAAGCCAAACGATTTCTTATTCCTTGAGATAATTTTACTACTATTATAATAAAAACAATAAACATGAAGATTTTTAAATTGTGGAATGTCGCGAACGTTGAGCAAGCTGTGGAAGCCGTTGAACGTGTGTTCGATTCCACCGAGCTGTTTGACATTGCGACCAAAGCTCAAACAAAAGAGGCTTCTATTGCCGCTATTGACCGTATAAAAAAATCGTATATTATAAGAATTGTGGCCGTACACGGGCGAATATTGAAGACATCCAAAAGGATGGAGGAAAGAAACAAAAGTGCCGAAATACTCTTATACATTTATAAGAAAAGATCTACGGAAACAGTACAACAAAAGATAAAAGAATTTGAGGGTACTGTGATTAGGCCGGGTTCGCACTACGATACTATTACGCAACTCAACAATCGCCTGCTCGATTACGACTATGAAGACGAGACAGAGTGCCGTGCTGAAGATTCGATACACTCCGACCACACGGATCATCGTCTTACGCCGGATGTACGTTTTTATATTAGCAAATAATATGGCAATATGCGGGCAGGAAAATGTAAGGATGCCAGCAATACATGCATAAATCATGTACATTCCCACCTTTAAGCCTCACACCTTGATGCTCGTGCCTTCGATGAAGTGCCAGGCCGCTTGCAAATACTGCTTTGGCCCGCATGAGGGCAGCATTATGACGCACGAAACGGTAGATGCTGTATGCAAATTCATAGACCTTTTGCCCAAAACTCGCAATCCGCGAAAGATTATCTTTCACGGCGGCGAGCCACTACTCGCCGGTTATGATTGGTTCGACTACGCTTTATGTAAATTTAGCCGAGCGGGAAACTTCAGCTACTCTGTTCAAACTAATCTCTGGGCTCTGGATCAGGCTTTTGTCGACCTTTTTTTGCATTATAACGTTAGGATTAGTACGAGCCTCGACGGTGGCCGGGAGATTTGCGACAGTCAACGTGGAAGCGGTTACTTTGACCGAACAATGGCCGGCATACATCTTCTTCGCAATAATCACATAGATATATCCGCCATTGCTACAATCATGCCACACAATGTTGATCGACTGCCTGAAATATTGCAGTTTTTCGATGACGAAGATATACCTTTCACCATTCACGGTGCAATTCCTTCAATGCAGTATGGATACGATAAGGCCGATCTTTATGTTACTTCCAAGCATTTGCAAAAGATATTCGACCAGTCTTTTAATTATCTCGCCAACAATCCCAAGCATCACATTCGCGACATTGAGGCCATGGTGCAAACTGCCTTGCGAAACCGCAGCAGTATTTGTACGTTCGGCAACTGTTTGGGCGAATATGCTGCAATATCTTCCGAAGGCGAGATATATTCCTGCCAGCGATTTTGTGGTATTACTGAGTTTCGCCTCGGTAGCGTATATTCTATCATGAACGTGAATGAAATTGTCGAGAGTGATGCTTATATTCGTATAGCAGCTCGTTACAGTGACTCCTGTTCGCCACAATGTCGCGAATGTAATCATCAGGAATACTGTAATGGTGGATGTGTATACAGCATGCTGACTGCCGACAGGCATGGGCGTCCGCATCCGTACTGCAACGGAAAGGAGCAACCCAAGTATTTTTACAAGCAGATGTTCAGCGAGATACGCCGGCGCATTGCCTCCGAGGCGTCTGCTCGGATGCAGGGTCAGGGCGGCCGTACACCTTATTTATATATGGCGGGCGATTATCCTCATCCGGCCTCGTTGCGGGAAAATTGTCGAACTTTTCGTTTGGCGCGACAATGGGCGCAAACAAAAGCGCCGCGCAATGTATTTGCGGGAAAGTCGCGTTGCGACAATTTGTTTCTTAACATTACCGATAAATGTCCTCTGCGTTGCACTCATTGCAGTGTTGAAGCCGGCGCGGGAAGTGTTGAAATGGATATGGCAACTGTTCTACGTGTGATGACCGAAGCGGTTGACATGGGCTATGCCGAAATATCTCTCAACGGGGGTGAACCCTTTGAATATAACAACTTTGGAGATCTTCTCGACAACATTGGGCGTATCGACCGCGGTCGCACTCGTTTTGCACTTTTCACCAATTTGTATGTTGATATGGATGATAATCTTGCCGCCAAGGCTTTGAGCGTATTTGACGAAATCACTGTTAGTGTTGACGGAAATCGCGAAGAACACGACGCTCGCCGTGGTCGCGGAGCCTTCGACCGCACTTGTTCGAACATTCGCCGGCTTGTTGGCATGCCTTCCGACTGCCGGCTCTCGGTTCGCGGAACTTTGACACAGGGTCAACGCAGCCGAGGCGTGCCGGAGCAGATTCGCGGCGTTGCTTCTGATCTGGGAATCAGCAGCGTACATATACACAGCGCCCTTCCTATCGGACGAGCCAGGCGCATTGCGGATATTTTTACAATCTGCCCGCCAAAGATAGACGCGGCCTTCGTATCCCGTCCGCTACGGTTGCGGTGGACATGCGGAATTGGTTATAACCTGCACATATCTCCCGCGGGAGATGTATATCCCTGCTGGGCTCTTGTTGATAGCGAACGCCCGATGGGCAACGTTCGTGATGGTTTGCGCAAGGTTACTCGCGAATATTTGTCTCCTGACAATACTTCGTGGACGGTTGATGGCGTAGATAAGTGTAAGAATTGCGAAGCCAAATACCTTTGTGGGGGAATATGCCGGGGATATGATAATACGGATTGCAGCGCTTTGCGTGATGCCTATTTAAGCATAGGAGAAATGTTGGAAAGTTGTAGTAAAACCTTATAGTGGAGACAGAAAAAGGTTGAATGTGTCGGTAAATATGCGTATAGTTGAAAATCTATTGCGCAGGCGAGAAAAAGAATGTACTTTTGCCGGCGATATTAAGGACGTGACTGATTGGAAAATAGATTGAGGCACGCCCTTTTTAATGATGGATAATCGAATAATGATGAATGATGAGATTAAAGTTAATATATCCCAAATGGAATAAGCTGGAGCGACAAACTCCATTCAATTTGCCTCCTCACGGTCCGGTGGCCTTTGCAGCCTCCTTGCCTTCGCATGTTGAGGTTTCGTTTACGGACGAAAATGTTGAAACAATTGATTTCGACGAGCCTTGCGACATTGTAGCCGTGTCGATGATGCTTAGCACTCAAGCGAAGCGCGGCTGGTATATTGCCGACGAATATAGACGACGTGATAAACGGGTGATATTCGGCGGGATAGCAACGATGCTACATGCTCGCGAAACGCTGGAACATGCTGATTCCGTGTTTTTGGGAGAATCGGAGGGTCGTATGGAGGAAGTGATTAAAGATGCTGAAAATGGGCGCCTTAAGAAAATTTACAACTATATGATTCAACCGCCATCCGTGGAACTGATAGGCCCCGCCCGCCGCGATCTTTATAAAAAGGAACTGTACAACCATAAAGGGGTACAAATGGTGGACTTATTTCATGCATCGCGGGGATGCCGGTTTAGTTGCTATCCCTGTGCTGTGGCCTACTTGGGTGGCCGTCGATTCCGGCCGCGTCCGATAGATAAGGTGGTGGAAGAGCTTGCGACAATTGATAACAACAGATTGTTCATTGTTGATAACTCATTGGCTCAAAACAAAGAGTGGGAAAAAGAATTGTTTCGCGCGATGATTCCGTTTAAAAAGAAATGGATTAGTCATACAATTGAAGACGACCCCGAAATACTTGATTTGGCAGCTCAGGCAGGTGGCTGGTACGTTTATCAGGCTATATACGACACTTCGGATTATATACGCGAGCGTATTCGGCGCTATCATGACCATGGTTTTGGGGTGGAGGGCACTATTCTGCTTGGTTTGGACAATCAGACGGAAGACGACATCAAGCGTTTGATAGATTTCCTGCACGATATAGATCTTGACCTGGCCGAATTTACAATACTCACTCCTTTTCCTCATACAAAAGCCTATGATGACATGCTTCGCGAGGGTCGTATCTTTGATTTCGACTGGGATAATTATAATGCCGGGAGAGTGGTGTATCAGCCCCGCAACATTAGCGCGGAACGCCTGCAAGAGCTTTATGAGTACGCCTGGACTTCATTTTATGGCAGCGAATCGCAGGAACTGATGATGTTCCGTTTGCTGTATAGCGTGGTTTTGCGTGAGATGAAGGAGGGCACTTACCGGCCTCGCAACCGCGAACTGATTAAGAAATCCTTCGGTCGCGACATAAGCCGTAAAGTTTTAGGATAAATCAACCGAAATGCATGCCGGTAAGCACTATTACGATGAAATCTTTCACTATAATGGCGAATGGGACATGCCTTCGTGTTGCGGCCTCCGCATTATTGTCGGCGATAAGCGCACAACGGTTATTGTCACCGAGCTTTATCAAGACAATCCGGGCAGCTCGGTGGCCTCGTCGGGCAGGAGTTTGGCGGAGCAAATATGTGAGGCAAAGGGAATTGACTTTAATGCGATGATATATATAGAATGTAATCCGGATATGCACTCCAAGCTTTCGTTTTATCAGGAAACATGCTATGAAGTACAGTTTTATGATGATAAATGCCCAACTTATCGTCTTCTGAACGAACAAGAAACCTATGAATTATTTAAAACATGAATAGCGAAACACCAAGAGAGCCTAAATTTGACGATCTGCGGCCATATTATGATGAAGAGATCCCGGCAGCCATGCGTCGCATAGCCGACAGTGAATATTTTTCAAGGCTATCTGCATATATTTATCCGGATCGTGAGGCCGATGAGGTGCGGAAAATGATAAGGGGCTATACCACAATCAACGAGTTTCAACTGCAAGTGATGCTCGCTTTCAATGAGCAGATTGTAAAGCGCAGTATTCGAAGCTTCACATTTGAGGGAGTCACGGCGCTCGATCGCAATCAGACATATCTTTTTGTGTCTAACCACAGAGACATCATGCTTGATGCAACATTGCTTCAGTATGCGCTTTATATTTCCGGACATAGAACTTCCGAAATATCCTTCGGAAGTAATTTGATGCGGCCTTCGCTGGTTGTGGATATAGGTAAGTCGAATAAGATGTACAAAACTATTCGCGGAGGCAATATGCGCGACTTTTATAACAGCTCCCTTCACCTTTCCGAATATATCCGCCACACTCTTCTTGTTAAAAATGAGTCGGTTTGGATTGCCCAGAGCAATGGTCGAGCCAAAAACGGACTTGATACAACGGAGCCCGGCATCATTCGAATGTTTTGCATGAGCCGACAGGACAACTTTGTCAATTCGCTTGCCGAGCTCAACATTGTGCCTGTTTCCGTATCCTATCAATGGGAGACATGCGACGCTATGAAGGCCCGCGAGCTCTGTTGCCGGCAGCGTGACGGCTCCTACGAGAAGGCGCCCGACGAGGATCTGCAGAGTATCCTCGCCGGCATAATGCAATACAAGGGCGATGTGCATCTCCACTGTGGCTCACCTATTTCCGTCGAGGATCTGGCATCATGTGCCGGACTTCCTTCCCAGGCTTTCAACCGACATGTTGCGACCCTGATCGATGGCCGAATCCGTAGCAATTACCGCCTCTCGTGCAATAACTATATCGCTCACGACATCCTTTCCGATTCCGGCCAATACGGCGAATATTATACGCCGGAAGAGAAGGATGCCTTCATTGATCACTATCGCCGTGCCCTCGACGCTTGCGATTGCGACCGCGAGCTTTTCGCGCAGATCTTCTTGCGGATTTATGCCAATCCTATTGAAGTACGTGCTAAATAAAAGGGAGTAGGGTGGGGGAACGATCCCCGCAAGCAAATAATATCAGCGAAAACGGTAGCGGGCGCTTAGCATGAGCTCCCGGCCGCGTATATTCATCCAGGAGGTATAGCTCTGGGTGGAAGAGTATTGCGTATAGCGGTACTCGGCCGTATTGAAGATGTTGGTCAAAGCCGCAGAATACTCCCAGCGGCCCGGCTTCCATCGAACGGAACAGTCGGCGAGGAAGAAGTTCAGTCCGTCGGCCTCGCTTAAATCGTTATAATAGTGGTCGCCGGATAGATTATACTCCAGACCGCCGAACTCATACGACAGATTAAGTCGCTGTACCACATTGCTCAAGGGCTTGAGGTCGGCATTGCCTGCGCTGGCGCCGCCGTATCGGACGGTAGCCTGCCAGGAAGCTTCGAATCTGCGGAAGGGATTCCAGGCGATCTTGGGTTCATATTGCATGTAGGAGGAGCGCAGGGGGAGGCGCCGTCCTCCGTTAATCTGTTCGCTCTCGTTTGATGCAAAGAGGGCGCTGACAGACAGCTTTAGTCCGTAATCATAAAAACCTTTGGAGAAGGATCCCTGAATGTTGCGATTATTTCCCCGACGGTTTTCGTTCCTGAGGCTCATGATGCGCTGATCATTCTCAAAAGATTCCTCCCAAATATTGTTGGACTTAATATTCGCATAAGAAACGGAGAGGGAGGCAAAGATCTCGTAGACAGCCCTCTTATATTCGGCGTAGGCAGAGTAGCTGTGCCGCCGATCGAAGGGCATTGTCCCTCCCTGGCGTACAAGAGTGCGATAGTCCGAGGCATATTCGTCGGCTCTGAATGCGGTGAGGGCGGAGTACGAATCGACCGCCGAGGCAGATAATCCGAATTGCCATGCATAATGCGGACGGTATCGCAGGCTGAAGCTGGGATTGACGGATAATCTGCGGAAATCCTTGCCGGGGAAGTTTACATATCTCACCGATCCCGTAAGAGTCGCATACCATTCGCCTCTGCTCAGCTGCCATGAAGGAATAAGGTAGGGCTCGAAGTCGGAGGCTATGTTCGAAAGCTGAACGATCGCGCCCGCCGTGTATCTCTGCGTGAGGCCGCCGCGCTTGAGCAGGGCAGCGACGGAATGATCGGCGTACATCCACCGCAGAGGCAGATCCTCAACGGTTTGCTTGTCGATCACAAGCTTCGAGGGCCTGGCATCATATCGAATCAGCGAGCGGGCCTCCAGAGTATTCCCCGATTGATCCCAAAGCGTGTTGAACTCATTGCGGAGCGACAGAGAGGGAGTTGTAATGCGCTGATCCACGGAACGGAAACCCTTATAGTTGGCTAGACTTTCGTTCCGTTCGCCTGTCACTTTCAAGCGGTTGGCAAGGAAATTCCTGTCGGCATTAGCCTCGTAGTCGAGCCCAATCTCGGCGCGCTCGGATCGCAGGGCGGTATGCGCGTATTCGGCTACATTAACCGTTGAATCAGGCAGATAGTAGGTCGTTGCGCTGCCTCTGTCCTGATGCCTGTTGTCGTGGGCGTAAGCGAGATTCAGACGGAGGCGGGAGGTTTCGCTCGGTTTGTAGAGGCGATTGGCCGTAAGGGTATGCATATCGTTGAATAGCAGCCGATCTTTCTTGAGCGTCGCCTGTATGGATGGCTGCGACAGGAAGGCGGCCACAGAGGGCTCACGAATCTGTCCGGCATTGTTCAGGAAGAACACAAATTGCTCATCCGTAACGTCGTGGCCCGCATTGTTCCCCTTGTAGAAGTAGGCCGACTGACTGCTGCGGCTTAGCTGAAAGGCATTGCCCGAGCCCTCCCACAGCAAAGCCGGAAGCCCCGCGGCAGCTTGCAGAGAGGTCATCCATTTGTCCCTGAATTCCGCCTTAAGTTTCAGGTTGAGGGCAACGGCTTCGCTAAGCACCTTGTCCTTCAGCATGCGCACCGGCTGGTGGTTCTCAAGCACTTGCACGGATTCCACGGCCTTAGCCTCAAGGTTGCCGGTTATCTGTCCGTAGCGCCCTCCAACGAGGTCCATGCCCTCAACGTAGAAGTTGCTGATGTCTTTCCCATTGTACGAAATCTTGCCCGTTTCGCTCACGTCTATGCCCGGCATCTTGGCGAGCACGTCCTTAACCGTCACATCCTTAGAGGAAAGGAAGCGGGCCACGTCGTACGTAATCGTATCCCTTCCGCTGATACGTCCGGGCTTGATCTCCACCTCGCGGAGTGCAAAGGCTTCCTGTTCGAGCCTGATTTCAAACTGCCTGGCCTCGCCCGTTTTCTCGCGGAAGGCCTTGTAACCCAGGAAGGACACGGCAATCTCCAGCGCGGTGGAATCCGCCCCCGCCCTGGCCTTCATCGCAAAGGCCCCTTTCGCATCCGTAAGCGAATAAGCCGCCATCCGGCCCGAAGGATTGATGAGCTGCACCACGGCGCCCTCAAGCGGCAGTCCGCCGGCCCCCAGAACCCTTCCGCCGTAGGTTTGCGCCTCCGCACATATATATAATAATGTGTGGGCAAGCAAAAGGAAAGCAGCCCGTCTCATCACTTCTCCGCGAGTTCTATCGGGTTATAAGGCGTATTTGTGGGGCGAATGTTCTCTCCCGCCTCGTTTTTCATCACCACCTTTACGTTTGGGGCGCCGTCAGTCATATATCCGATAGGATCAGCCGCATACCGCTCCATTTGTTTGTTGAAATTTGTTCGCGAAATAGGCTCATAACCATTATCTCCGTACAAAATACTCTCATCATCGGGAGCATTAACGATGGCGATGCACTCAAAAGCGTAATCTCCCCTCTCATCCTCCGCTTTCATAATGAGCCCCGGCAGTCCGTGCAGCTTCCAGGGGCCTTCGCTTCGCGGAATATCCGTTGTAAACCAGGCCGTATAGTTTCGTCCTTTGAAAGAGCAAGTCGCTTTTTGGCACAGATAAGAAAGCACCGTGAGCGTATCCTCCGCAAGCTCCCATTCCGGCACGGCGTTCTCCTCCTCGCATCGGAAGCGATTGATTGTAATCTCCTCAAGCGTGGTTACTTTCCCTTGCGGATAGTTTTTGTAAATCTTATAAACGATTTGTCCGCCTATGCCCCGCAATTTATCCCCTAAAGTTCCGGGATTAAGCCCCGCCTTAAGATGCTCGCTGATAATCGAATCGACCACCTGCTTTGAATAGCTGTGAAACAGTGAAGTGTTGGCCCCCACGTTCAGCATCATCATCTCCGTAAGCGGTTTGTCGCGCTTCGTTGTATCAGCAACAAAGGTCATGCGATATTGAGCTGTGAAAAGCGTTTTGTCGATAGGGGTCGTTTTGATTTGCATCGCGTCTCCCTTGTTAATTGTGATGCGCACCTGCGCCTGTACTGCGGATGTCAGGCATCCTCCGGCAATCAAAGTTGCCAACATAAAGCATCGTATTCTTTTCATATTCATCTATTATAAAAATTATGAGGCAAAGATATACATCCCCCTGCTCCCTCCTTCCGCGCTTTATTACTGAAATATTATTTTCCGGAGATAATTCTCCGCTCCCTGCTCTCCCTTTCCTGCCCTCTTATCCCGCCCAAAAGGTCATTAGCTTGTCCCAAAAGGTTGTTCGCTCGTAAAAAGAGGTCATTCCCGCGAAGGCGGGAATCTCCGATCGAAAGACGGAACGTATGTGTTTCTTTATATAAGACTAATGTTATCGTCCCAGCAGTCGATCGGAGATTCCCGCCTTCGCGGGAATGACTTCTTTGGACGAGCGAATGACCTTTTGAGGTGCGGGAACGACCTGCTTGTACCTTTACTTGTATGATAATTCTCCGGGAATATTGCCATTGTACCTAAGAATATTGCCATTGTACCTAAGAACATTGCGGTTGTTCTCAAGAACATTGCGGTTGTTCTCAAGAACATTGTCTTTGTTCTCAAGAACATTGTCTTTGTTCTCAAGAACAATGCCGCAGTTCTCAAGAACAATGCCGCGGTTCTTAAGAACATTGCCGCAGTTCTCAAGAACAATGCCGCAGTTCTCAAGAACAATGCCGTTGTTCTCAAGAACAATGCCGCAGTTCTCAAGAACAATGCCTTTGTTTTGGAGAATATTGCCCTTATGCCTAAGAATATTCCTCTTATGCCTAGGAATATTGTCCTTATGCCTAGGAATATTCCTCTTATGCCTAGGAATATTATCCTTATGCCTAGGAATATTGTCTTTATGCCTAGGAATATTGTCCTTATGCCTAGGAATATTGTCCTTATGCCTAGGAATATTATCCTTATGCCTAGGAATATTATCGTTATTTCTACGCATATTTTCAGTGTTTTTTTAGGTGGGGGAGGGGGGTAGGAGAGATAAAGTTTGGTGCTTATATGTTTTTATGGCTGTGATGCAAACATCAGGAGATGAGCCGGAAAGCCTGCCGTTGCTCCACAGGCATCGGATAAAAGAGCAGGGCTATGCCGAAATATCTTCGGAAACTCATAACTTTGCGCCAATTATTAGTATATATTCATGAAATTTGACGAACTAAATTTAGAAGAAGCCGTACTCGATGGCTTGGATGCCATGAACTTTTTGGAAACCACTCCGGTTCAGGAACTAACAATCCCGGTGATACTTTCAGGAAAAGACATTATAGCCTGCGCCCAGACGGGCACGGGCAAGACTGCGGCCTACGTGCTTCCGCTCATCAACGAACTAAGTAAGGGCAAGCACATTGAGCATGCGATTAATGCCGTTATCATGGCGCCTACCCGCGAACTTGCCCAGCAAATCGACCAGCAGGTCGAGGGCTTTTCGTATTTCATACCCGTTTCTGCCGTAGCTGTTTACGGCGGCACCGACGGCATTGCGTGGGAGCAGCAAAAGAAGGGGCTCGAAACCGGGGCCGACATAGTTATAGCCACTCCCGGACGCCTCCTTTCGCATATCAAGCTGGGCAGCGTCGACCTCTCCAAGGTATCCTACTTTGTGCTCGACGAAGCCGACCGCATGCTCGACATGGGTTTCTTTGAGGACATAATGCAGGTTTACAAGCATCTGCCCCCCAGCTGTCAGATAGTGATGTTTTCGGCTACCATGCCCCCCAAAATCCGTACGCTTGCGAAAACCATACTCAAAGAGCCGGAGGAGGTGAAGATAGCCATAGCCCGCCCCCCGGAGTCGATAATGCAAACGGCTTACATCTGCCACGACATGCAAAAGCTCAGGATTCTGGAGGATTTGTTCTCGAAAAACCACCCGCAGCGCACCATCGTTTTCTCCTCCTCTAAGGTGAAGGTGAAGGAGCTTGCCGCTACCCTCAAGCGCATGAAGTTCAACGTGGCGGCCATGCACTCCGACCTGGAGCAGTCGCAGCGCGAGGAGGTTATGCGCGACTTCAAGAACGGCCACATCGACATCCTTGTCGCCACCGACGTGGTTGCCCGCGGCATAGACATAGTCGACATAAAGCTGGTGGTGAACTTCGACATTCCTCACGACCCCGAAGACTATGTGCACCGCATCGGACGCACGGCGCGCGGCACTCAGGGCGAGGGCCTCTCGATAACCTTCGTGGCCGTTGAGGAGCAGGGACAGTTCAAGCGCATCGAAAACTTCCTGCACAAGAGCATCTACAAGATCCCGGTGGACGAGAAGTTCGGAGCCGCCCCCCTCTACGAGCCCGACAAGAACGCCCGGCTTCACAAGAGGAAAAGCAGGCCTTTCAGACCGAGAAAATAGTTATATTTGCAGCATGGGTGACAGGAATAAAAAGCAATCGGAACTTGATAAACGATATTTGCGGATGGCCCTCATCTGGGCGGAAAATTCGTACTGCGAGCGTCGGAAAGTCGGCGCTCTTATAGTGAATGACAACAGGATAATCTCGGATGGCTATAACGGAACGCCGTCGGGCTTCGAGAATATCTGCGAAGATGAAAACAATGTCACCAAACCATACGTTCTGCACGCCGAGGCCAATGCAATAACCAAGGTGGCCGCTTCGTCGAACAGCAGTAGGGGAGCAACCATATACGTCACCTCGGCTCCCTGCATAGAATGTGCCAAGCTTATCATACAGTCCGGCATCAAGCGGGTGGTATATTCGGAGCCCTACCGGGTATCCGAGGGCTGCGACCTGCTGGTGCGGGCGGGAATACGGCTGGACTTTATAGACATGACGGAATAACTAAGAATCATATAAATACATATCAAAATAAAATGAAGAACAGATTGTACGCTTGGCTGCCTTTCATAGTGGCGCTCAGTATTGCTATCGGAATCTTAGTCGGCAACTTCTACCATAAGGCCGGCGGCAGGGCTCCCGGCTATCATACTCCGGCCAACAATAAGATCAATGCCGTACTTGAGATAATAGACGAGAAATACGTGGATACGGTTAGGATAAAAGACCTTATAGAAGATGTAATCCCGAAGATATTCAACGAACTCGACCCTCACTCCATGTACATCCCCGCAAAGGAGGCGCAAGGCGTGAATGAAGAGCTGGACGGCTCCTTTAGCGGCATAGGCGTATCCTTTAATATGCAAACCGATACCATTCTTCTGCTGAACGTATTTGCCGGAGGCCCCTCCGAGCAGGCCGGCCTCAGGCCCTTCGACAGGATAGTGACCATCAACGACTCCATATTCGCCGGAAAAAATATTGACCAAAACGAAGTTGTCAAGAACCTGAAGGGCCCCAGAGGCACCAAAGTGACCCTCGGCGTAAAGCGCCGCAACACGCCCGACATGCTCTACTTCGATGTGGTCCGGGGCGACGTCCCCGTTAATTCCATTGAGGTAGCCTACGAAATCAGCAAGAGCATAGGCTTCATCAAGGTGAGCCGCTTCGCCCGCACTACCTACCAGGACTTTATCACCGCCCTCGCCCGCCTTAAGAAAGAGGGCTGCAATGCTTTCATCATAGATTTGAGGGGCAATACCGGGGGAATCATGGAGATGGCCGTGAGCATGGTCAATGAGTTCATGCCCGCCTCCCGTTTGATCGTATATATGGAAGGGAAGTCCTACCCCCGCAGCAATATGTTCTCCAACGGCAACGGCTCTTGCATAACAGACGACATCGTTGTGCTCACCGACGAGAATTCGGCCTCGGCCAGCGAGATCTTCGCCGGAGCCATACAGGATAACGACAGGGGGCTCATCATAGGACGCCGCACTTTCGGCAAGGGCCTTGTGCAAACATCCGTAGGGCTGGCCGACGGCTCCGAGCTCCGCCTGACTATCGCAAGATACTATACGCCCTCCGGACGTTCTATCCAGAAAAAGTACGAGCTCGGCCACAGCGAGGATTATGAGATGGACATCTACAACAGATACGTTCACGGCGAGTTCTATACCCGCGACAGCATCAAGACCGACAGCCTGCCCCAGTTCCGGACGGCTATGGGACGCACCGTTTACGGCGGGGGCGGCATCATTCCCGACATCTTCATCCCAAGCGATACCACGGGCCTTACCTCCTACTTCAACAGCGTTACCAAGTATCCAAACGTCCTGAACCTGTTTACGCTGCTCTATTCCGACCGGCACTACGACTTCCTGAAGTCCTTCGGCACCTATCGCGAGATGTACGACTACCTCAGCCGCCAGCCCTTGCTCGAGGAGTTTACCGACTTCGCCGCCGAGCGCGGCATCAAGAAGCGCCCGGCTCTGATCGAGATCTCCGCCAAGCTGATCGAGATTCACCTCGTATCGCTCATCATCAAGAACTTTTTCGACAACGACGGCTTCTTCCCCATCTACTACGACGACGACAGCACCGTGCGCCAGGCCGTCAAGATCATACAGGAAGGCAAGGCAACCCCGACCGCATGCAATATATACAACGTCGACCTGCCCGAATCCACGTCGACCGCCCGCAAATACACCCTCGCCCGCGAGCTTAGCCGAACCAATCCCAAAGCATAAAGCAATCCGAACAGCATGCCCCTCAATATACCCAAGAACCTGCCGGCTATCGATCTGCTCAAGAAGGAACAGATCTTCGTGATGGACTCCCTAAGGGCCGCAACCCAGGACATTCGGCCCCTCAACGTACTTGTTTTAAATCTTATGCCGGTCAAAGTCACTACCGAGACGGATCTTATCCGCCTGCTCAGCAACACACCGCTTCAGATTGAGCTAAAGTTCGTGAAAGTTAGCGGCCACACGCCCAAGAACACCCCCATAGAGCACATGCAGGAGTTCTACATCAACTTCGACGAGCTTGCTCACAACTACTACGACGGAATGATAATCACCGGCGCGCCCGTTGAGCAGATAGCCTTCGAAGACGTCCGCTACTGGGAGGAGCTTACCGGCATACTCGAATGGGCCCGCACTCATGTCACCTCCACGCTCTACATCTGCTGGGCGGCGCAGGCCGCGCTCTATCACTTCTACGGCATACCCAAGTACGATCTGCCGAGGAAGATGTTCGGCGTCTTCCGGCACAGGCTCAGCGACCCTCATCTGCCTATCTTCCGCGGATTCGACGACAGCTTCTTCGTGCCGCATAGCCGCCATACCGAAATCCGCAGCTCCGACATCATCCGCCACTCCTCTCTCAGTATCATAGCCGAGAGCGACGAAGCCGGCGTCCACATGGTTATGACCCGCGGCGGGCGCGAGTTCTACATCACCGGGCATGCCGAGTATGCGCCGGGCACTCTCGGCGACGAGTACAGGCGCGACCTCGCCAAAGGCCTCCCCATCCATATCCCCGCCAACTACTATACGGACGATGATCCCTCCCGGCAGCCTCACGTGAGGTGGCGCGCCCATGCGAACCTGCTCTTCACCAACTGGCTCAACTACTACGTTTATCAGGCTACGCCTTATAATGCCGAAGACATACGCAATCTCGGCGAGCTTTAAGGCTTCCAACTCCCACTCCCACTCAGCTTGAAGATAGAGCTACTCGCCCCCGCTCCCAACTTAGCCTGCGGCATTGAGGCCATCAATCACGGCGCCGATGCCGTTTACATCGGAGGGCCCCGCTTCGGCGCCAGAGCTTCGGCATGCAATTCCGTTGACGACATCCGCAGCCTTTGCAGCTATGCGCACATCTTCGGCGCGAGGGTTTACGTCGCCCTGAATACCATACTGTTCGACGACGAGCTTGCCGAGGCCGAGAGCCTAATCCGCCGGCTCTATGAAGCCGGAGCCGACGCCCTCATCATCCAGGACATGGGCATCACCCGCATGGACATACCTCCCATAGCCCTGCACGCAAGCACGCAGGCCGACAACAGCAGCGTCGAGCAGGTACTCTCGCTCGAGCGCGCGGGCTTCTCGCAGGTAGTACTTGCCCGCGAGCTTTCCTTAGATGAAATCAGGGCCATCACGAGCCGGACAAGCATCATCCCGGAGGTTTTCATCCACGGAGCCCTCTGCGCAAGCCTTAGCGGACGATGCTACATCAGCGCCGCCAAGTGCAAAAGGAGCGCCAACCGTGGAGAGTGCGCACAATACTGCCGCCTGCCCTGGACATGGACGGATGCCAAAGGCCTCGTCATAGCCCATAACCGCCATCTGCTCTCGCTCAAAGACCTGAACCGCAGCGACGACCTCGAGGCCATGATAGACGCCGGCGTCCGATCTTTCAAGATAGAAGGACGGATGAAAGGAATGTCTTACGTGAAAAACACCACCGCCTGGTATCGCAGGCAGATAGACGCCATACTGAGCCGCAGGCCCGATCTCAGCCGCTCCTCGCGCGGCACGGTCAGCCTCGCCTTCGAGCCTCATCCCGACAACAGCTTCAACCGCAGCTTCACCACATACCTCCTGCACCAACGGCCCGCCCGGCCAACCACTCCCCTCACTCCCAAGTTTGCCGGCAGGCCCGCCGGAAGCGTCAGGGAAGTACGTGCCGACAGCATCGTTGTCGAGAATCATCCGAAGCTGAACAACGGCGACGGCCTCGTTTTCTTCAACGACGCCAACCGCCTTGAAGGCTTCAGGATAAACCGCGCCGAAGGCTCCCTCATCTATCCGCACAAGATGCCCCGCCTTCGCCCCGGAGCTAAGCTCTTTCGCAATCACGATCAGGAATGGGAGGCCATGCTCGACAAGCCCTCCGCCTCGCGCAAGCTGGCGGTCGACATACTGCTTGCCGAGACCTCCGACGGCTATTCCCTCAGCCTCGTCGACGAGAGCGGACATAGCGCCGAAGCCCTGCTCGCGGTGCCCATCAAAGAAGTAGCCCTGAGCGATCCGGCTCCCAACATCCGCCGGCAGCTCTCCAAGCTCGGCGACAGCCCCTTCGAAGCCTCCTCCATACGGATAGAGACGAGCGGCCCTCGATTCATTCCCTCCTCCCTTCTCGGCCGACTGCGCCGCCGGGCTGTCGGCTTGCTCACGCAGAATATCCTCGACGCCTACGTCAGACCGTGCAGAATCCCAGCCCTGTCCCCAGTCGGGCCCGGCCTTAGCGACGCTCCGGCTGCGCTCAACGTATCCAACCGCGAGGCCCGCCGCTTCTACTCCGAGCGCGGCGCCACCGACATACGGCCCGCCTTCGAGCTCTCTCCCGACCCCGACCTGCCTCTCATGCTCGTCAAGCATTGCCTGCGCTTCGAGCAAGGCTGGTGTCCCCGCGTCCACCGACAGGCCTCCCCCTTTACCGAGCCCTTCTACCTCCGGAACGGTTCCGTCAGGCTCCGCATAGAGTTTGACTGCCCGAACTGCCGCATGGCCCTGTATTAATCGTAGAGACAAGGCCTTAAAATTCTTTTCCGGGAGGCCGGCGCGGCAAAGTAATTCACGACTGAACAATAGGTCAAAAGGTAATTCAGCCTGCCCAAATAGGTCATTCCCGCGAAGGCGGGAATCTCCGATCGAAAAATGGGACGAATCTATTTGTATCATATAAAAACACATACAATCGTCCCAGCTCTCGATCGGAGATTCCCGCCTTCGCGGGAATGACCTATTGTTCGAGCGTGAAGGGCTTTTGACACATTCGGCCTCTCCGGATTTCTTTTGCGGGGCCGGAAATTTGAGTATCCGGGCTCAGATTTCTTTGGCGGCGCCGGAAATTTGAGTATCCGGGCTCAGATCTCCAGACCGGAGGTCGGAAACTTGAGTATCCGCCCCCAGATCTCCAGACCGGAGGCCGGAAATCTGAGTATCCGCCCCCAGATCTCCAGACCGGAGGCCGGAAATCTGAGTATCCGGGCTCAGATCTCCAGACCGGAGGCCGGAAATCTGAGTATCCGGGCTCAGATTTCTTTTGCGGGGCCGGAAATTTGAGTATCCGGCTCCGGATCTCCAGACCGGGGGCCGGAAATCTGAGTATCCGGCTCCGGATCTCCGGACCGGAGGCCGGAAATTTGAGTATCCGGCTCCGGATCTCCAGACCGGAGGCCGGAAATCTGAGTATCCGGCTCCGGATCTCCAGACCGGAGGCCGGAAATTTGAGTATCCGGGCTCATGATGGGGGCATTGTGCTTGTGGAAAAATAATGCGTTAGGCATATACGCAATCCTTACATAATCCGTTATTGATTCATAAATCTTAAAATCATTATTTGAACACACATACCATTATGAAAACATCACACGTCATCAAGAACATCGTATCGCTTGCGATATTATCCTCCCTGCTGCTTCTCCCGGCCCTTGCCGCGGCCCAGCATCCCTTCATGCGGAATCTCTATACCTATTATATAGAGAACCCAGCCGTTTTCGAGCTTAACCAGGAGGAGCCGCGGGCTTATTTCCTGCCGGAAGCGAAGCTGTCGCTCAACGGACGGTGGAAGTTTATGTACGCCGACGTTCCCGAAGCCATCCCGCAGGATTTCTTCGACCGCGGAGTGAACGATGCCGCATGGCCTGCTATTCCGGTTCCCTCGAATTGGGAGATGCACGGCTATGGCGACAAGCTTTTCCGCAACGTCACCTCGCCCTTCAAGCCCGACCCTCCGCGGGTGCCCCGCGAATATAATCCCACCGGAGCCTATCGCACCACCTTCGAACTGCCGGCCGACTGGGAAGGCAAGGAGATATTCCTGCGGTTCGAGAAAGTCGCATCCGCATCATTTGTATGGATAAACGGGCAGGAAGTGGGATACAACGAGGGCGCCCAGGAACCGGCCGAGTATCGCATCACCGACTTCGTGAAGGAGGGCAAGAATCTGCTGGCCGTGCTCGTCCTCAAGTATTCCGACGGATACTATCTGGAGGGGCAGGACTACTGGCGGCTGGCCGGGATATTCGACGACGTCACGGTGTATGCAGCCCCGGCAACGCGCATATACGACCGGCAGGTCATTACCGCCTTCGACAAGACATTCGCCGACGCAAGGCTCACCGTCAATACCCTTGTCAAATCCTACGGCAGCGCAGCCAAAGGGAAGCTCCGCCTCACGGCCCAGCTATTCGACCCGGCAGGCAAGCTCGTAGCCGGGCTCGCTTCCGACGCCTTCGGTATGCCCGCCGCTTCCGCCTCCGGCTCCGCCAAACAAAGCGTCGGCATGACCGCCATGATCCGGAATCCCCAACAGTGGAGCGCAGAGACTCCGGCGCTGTATCGCCTGCGCATGCAACTTCTGGCAGGCCGGCAGACTATCGACAGCACGGAGTTCCGCATCGGCTTCAAGCAAACGGAGATTCGCGACGGCGTCTTCCACCTCAACGGCGTCCCTATCAAGATAAGCGCACAGAACTCGCACATGCAGCACCCCGACCTCGGCCATGTGATGACGGAAGACATCATACGGCAGGACTTCGCCATCCTGAAGCAGTTCAACTTCAATGCCGTCCGCACATCGCACTATCCTCCGGTGAACAAGTACCTCGACCTGGCCGACGAATACGGCCTCTACATCATCGACGAAGCCGGCACCGAGGCTCATGCCACCGAATACATCTCGCGCGACAGCTCCTTCACCCGCATGTACCGCGAGCGGGTGAGGCAGATGGTCCTGCGCGATCGCAATCATCCCTCCGTACTCTTCTGGAGCGCCGGCAACGAGAGCGGCGAAGGATTCAACATCTCCGAAGTGATAAAAGAAGGCCGCCTGCATGATCCCACTCGCTACTGGATGTACGGCGGCAACGCCTTCGCACATCCCGCCGAAGAAATCATAGGGCCCCGCTATCCCACGCCGATAGAGCTCGAGATGCAGATAGGCCTGTCGCCCGATCCGCTCGACAACCGGCCATCCTTTATGGACGAATACCTCTCCGTGGCAGGCAATGGCGGCGGCGGTATGGACGATTACTGGCGGGTTATCCGGGCACATCCCCGGATAATGGGAGGCGCAATATGGGACTTCGTAAGCCCCGGACTGCGCGAACGGGCACGAGCCGTAAAGGATGCATCCGCCTACAATACGCCCGTCCACCTGATGGGAGGAGCCGGGCTGACGCAGGGGCCCACCGGCAAAGCCCTCGACCTGAACGGACACGATCAGTGGGCCGAAGTATATCGCAGCCGGAACATGGAAATAACAGGCGACAAGCTCGCCATCGCCTTCGACCTCTTCCCCCGCAAACTCGTAAGCAGCTGCGGCTCCTTCATCACCAAAGGGAGCCGGCAGTTCGGGCTGCAACAGCGCGGGCCGGACTCGCTGGAGTTTTACATCTACACCAACAAGTATCACTCCCTGAAAGCCGCACTGCCGAGCAACTGGGAGAA
>JAITGS010000138.1 GCA_031280435.1 Tannerellaceae bacterium
GGCAAAACAGGCCTTTTTGGGGCAATTTGAGCTTATCGGTGATGAAAAAAAATGGTTTTGAGAGGAAGCAGGTCTCTCATTCGGCCCCAAAAACTTTTTTTGGCGACAATGTGGCAGCCCGATTTGCCTCAAAATGATTTTTTGAGGACAATGTGACATATCATTGCTTCCAAAAAAATGATTTTGCCTCAATCTAGTTTATCGGTGGCTCCAAATCGTTTTTTTGGGCCCACCGATAAACTCAGTTGAGCCCCGGAAAAGATTTGGGCTCACCGATAAACTCACCTGAGGCGAAAAAACGATTTGGGCCTGCCGATAAACTCAGTTGAGGCGAAAAAACATTTGCCTCAATATAGAGACCGCAGTCAGCCGATTCTCAATAGCGATAGAGGCGAACCCGGTACACGGCCGCAGCGGAGCCCAGGCGCAGGACTTGCCCCTGCCCGTTCTCGTCGCCGTTGAGGCGTCGCTGCCAAGTCCATTTGCCGCCTTGCAGCACCTCCTCGTCTATGCTTGCGATGCCGGCTACGGGAGGGCCCTCGGTGGCAGGCGCGAAGGAGAGGGTGGCCTGTCCGCTTCCGGCAATGAGGAACTCGTCCGTGCCGGTTTGTATGAACAGCAGGCCTGTGCGCCGGTTGGGTTCGGGAGCCGTCGCCAAGAGCAGCGAGCAGATGCAGATGAGGGTCAATTTGGATGTATTCATATTCTTATAAACTGTTTTTTAGTATCCGGGATTTTGATAGGCTGCCTTCTGAGCCGGGTCGCTCATGAGGTCGAGCTGCGATTGAGGAATGGGCCTCAGTATGTGGTGCGCCTTGATGTTTGGAGCTCCCTGGGGATTGTGGGCCCGCACCCGCTCGATCAGCTTGCCGGTGCGCACAAGGTCGTTCCATCGGGGTATCTCGGCGCATAGCTCCCGCGCCCGTTCGTCGAGTATGAAGTCGATGCTGAGTGCGGCCGCATCCTTGATCTCCATGGCTGCCCGGGCGGCGGCGAGCTCGGCCGGCGAGAGGCCGGGGCGATAGGCTGCGCGCTGCCTTACGGCATTGATGTAGGGCAGCGCCTCCGTTTTCCTGTCCTGCATGATGAGGGCTTCGGCGGCTATCAGATAGGTTTCCGCCAGGCGGGCCACTATGAAGGGGCGATAGGAGGCATCATTGAGGGCCAAGCGCTTTGTGTCGTCGAACTTCACAAGGTTAGGATACATGTACTGTACGAACGAATGTTTGTAGAAGCCCTGCTCGTCGAACAGCTCCTCCACCTTATACTTCACGCAGGCCTCCGGATAGGCCGAGAGGTCGTCGCCATCGAAGTAGAGCAGTATGGCCGGATCGCCGAGCTTCAGTCCGTCGCCTTCGAGCGTGCTCACGCCACATTCCCACATCATGCGGAAGGTGCCGTCCCAGCGGGCATCGTTGGTCTTGTCGGCAAAGGCCCGGAAGATGAGCCAGGGCGTTGTGACGTACATGCGCCAGGGCCTCTGGTAGCGCAGGCTGCGCGGCACGGGAGCGACGCCTGCCACGCGGATGTTCTCGTATCCGGCCGTGAAGACGTAGTTCGACGAATGTCCGTTGCTGAACACATAGTCGTGCGTGTGCTGCACGTTGAAGAGCACCTCAGCGTCGTCTTCATGTCCTTCTAAGTGGACGAGGGCGAAGTCCTGCTGGAGCCCTGCGTTGTACTGCCCGGCATTGTCGGTCAGCTCGGAGGCATAGCGGAAAGCGTCGGCATAGTCGTCGGGCTTTGCGGCCTCGGATGTGGCTCGCGTCAGATAGGCCTTGGCCAGGAAGTGCAGGGCGGCCTTCTTGGAGCCGCGTCCGGTTTGCGAGGGTTTGACGGGCAGGTCGCGGGCGGCATCTGTAAGGTCTTGTATGATGACGTCGTAGACCTCGGCCACGGAGTTCCTCTCCGACAGTGTCGAGGGCTTGTTGTTGTACGCCAGGCGCCCGGCTCCCAGGTCGAGCGGAGCTCCGCCGTAGCTTTGCACGAGTGCAAAGTAGAACTGTGCGCGTATGAACTTGGCTTCGGCTATAATCCTTGCCTTGTCGGGCATATCGGCGTCCGGACTGTTCTGTATGACGCCGTTGCAGTTGTTGATATAAGCGAATGCGCTCCCCCAGGGATTGGATATGCCGCTATTGGCAGGGTCAAGGAGGTTGTCGTAGGTGTCGACGGACTTCTCCCATCCGAGCACAACATCGGAGGTGTAAAAGGCATCGGTCCCGACGTTGCCTCCAACGCCGTACAGGGAGCGAAGCCCGGAGTAGGCTCCGATAAGCTCGCCCTCCAGGCCTTGAGCCGAGTTGAAGAAGTCCGGAACAAGTATGGCCTGCGCCTCTTCGTTGAGCATGGAGTTGCAGGACGCGAAGAGGGACAATAGCCCTGCGAGCGTCAGTGTGATATAAAGATTCTTTTTCATGTTCTCATGAGTTTAATGTGTGTCGAACTATAATTTAAAGCTGAGGCCGAATAGGAACTGCCTTACGGGAGGCGCGGCTAGGGTGATGGTAAGCTGACGCGACTGCTGATTGCTGCCCACGTTGCCCACGCCCTGCGCCCCGTATCCCGTTGGCTGCGGGTCGAGGCCTCCCTTCCGCATATAGGGCGAGAAGAGCGTAGCCACGTTGTTGCAGGTGAGATATACGCGCGCATCGCTCAGTCCGAGCCGCTCGAAGCACTTAGGGTTGAGGCTGTATCCCAGCGTCGCGGTCTTAATCTTAAGGTAGGAGCCGTCGAAGTATCCCAGCGTGGACGAATAGGGGCGGGCGCCTCCTGAGTTGAGCGGTCGGGGATTGTCGTTCGTAGGCGTTTCCGGCGTCCAGTATTCCACCTTGATGTTGTTGCGCACGCCGTTCAGCACGTTGAGGTAGGACTGGTTCTGGTGCAGCGAGCTCACCAATGTGCCGCCAATCTGCGAGAAGGCCACCACGGTGAGGTCGAAGTTGTGAAAGCCGAAGCGGTTCGTCATGCCCCATTCGGCGTCGGGCTCGAACTTGTGGATGACGTAGCGGTCGGCTTCGGAGAAGATGCCGTCGCGGTTGGCATCCTCCAGCTTGATGTCGCCCGGCTGGAAGCCGTACTTGGCGGCCTCGTCGGCTTCGTCCTGCTGCCACACGCCCAGCTTGTTGTAGTCGAAGATGACGTCTATGGGATGCCCCACGAACCATCCGTTGGCTATGTCCTGGGTGATGCCGCTGTTGAGCGACAGCAGCTTGTTGCGGTTGATGTAGAGGTTGAAGTCCGTGTTCCAGCTGAAGCCTCCTTTGCCGGCCGGCCGTATGTTCTCCGATCGCAGCGTGAGCTCTATGCCCTTGTTCTGCGTCTTGCCTGCGTTGACTAAGATGGCGTCGGTGATGCCGGCGGTAGACGGCAGCCGCTGGTATACGAGCAGGTCGTTCGTCTTTTGCAGGTAGGCGTCAATGGTGCCGGAGAGGCGGTTGCTCCACAGGCTGAAGTCTATGCCTATATTATAGGAGTGCGTGTACTCCCAGCCCAGCATATCGTTGCGCAGCGACTGTGTATAGTATCCGTAGACTAAGTCGGAGCCGAAGTTGTACTTGTTCTGTCCCAGCGAGCCCAGCGTCTCATACGGGCGCACCGACTGATTGGATGTCTGGCCGTAGCCTCCGCGCAGCTTCAGCCACTCCAGCGCCGCGGCGTCCTTCAGGAAGCCCTCCTTCTTAAGGTTCCATGCAAGGGATACGGCCGGATACGTGTGCCATTTGTTGCCTGCCGCCAGCACCGACGAGCCGTCGACGCGCCCCGTGACCGTTATCATATACCTGTCGGCATAAGAGTAGTTGATGCGGGCCATGTAGGAGAGCAGCACCCTGCGGTTGTATACCTGGTATGCCTTATTGCCGTCGTAGGATACGCCGTCGTTGGCCATGCCCAGGTTGTGATACTTCATGTAGTCGGCCGTGAGGTTCAGAGCGCTTGCACGGTTCGATTCCACGTACTGATCTTCTACGGAGTACATGGCCGTGGCGCTGATCTTATGCTTGCCGCCGAAGGTCTTGTCGTAGTAGAGTATGTTCTCTATGTCGTAATTGTATACGGTGAGGCCGGTGACTGCTGCGCTGGAGGTGCTGCCGTCCTTGAATGGCGAGGCGGACGAATAATACTCACCGTACTGATCCCTGAAATAGTTCAGACCCAAGTTTATTCTATACCGTAGCTCCGGCATGAACTGTATCTCCGCATAGAGCGAGTTCAGGGCGCCGAATCGCTTGCGCTCCTGCTCCCACAGGCTCTTGTCCTTCAGCAGCAGGGGGCTGTATGCATCCTCGCGGGGCGCCAGCGGCTGGGTTATCACCTTGCCGTCGGCATCGTAGGGATTCACCAGCGGACTGTTGCCCAGCATCTCGTATAGCGCAACGATGTCTACTCCCTCGCCGTGCGTGAGGTTGAAGGACTCCTGGGTGTTGAAGCCTATCTTCAGCCAAGGGTTCATCCTGATATCGTTGTTGCCGCGTATGGAATAGCGGCTGAAGTCCTGCCCGGGCAGCACCGAGGTCGCATTGTAATAGTTGAGCCCTACGCTGCCCTGTACGCTCTCGCTGCCGGCCATGAAGCTCAGATCCTGGCTTGTGACACGGGCCGTTTGGTACATCTCGTCCTGCCAGTCGTACGACTTGCCGGTGGCGAAGTATTGCTCCTCCTGCGGCAGATAGGGGCTGCCGGCCTGATAGCCCGATAGCTCGCGCACCTTGATGAACTCCTCGGCATCGAACACCTCATACTTCTTTGCAACGGTCGACAGGCCGTAGTACCCGTTGTACGATATGCGCGGCTTACCGGCGTACGAGCCGCGGTTGGTGGTGATGATGATAACGCCGTTGGCTCCGCGCGAGCCGTAGATAGCCGTAGACGAGGCATCCTTCAGTATATCCACGCTCTTGATGTCTTCGGGCGTAATATCGTTGAGCTTACCCAGGAAGGGGATGCCGTCCACGATAATCAGCGGATCGTTCTCCGCAGCCAGCGATCGGGTGCCGCGTATGCGTATCTGCGCATCGGCTCCGGGGCGCGTGGAGGTGAGCTGAATGTTGACGCCGGCCAGACGCCCCTGCATGGACTGCGATACGTTGGTGCCGGGCACCTCCTTCAGCACCGATTCGCTCACGGAGGCTATGGCACCGGTAACGTCCGTCTTGCGCTGAGTGCCGTAGCCCACCACCACAACCTCCTCCAGGCCGAGCGTATTCTCGGTGAGCGTCACCCGGATCGAGGAGCGGCCGGCGGTGGCCACCTCCAGCGTGTTGTATCCTATATAAGAAACAACAAGGACGGCGCTTGGCTCCGTATCTATGCCGAACCGGCCGTCTACGTCGGTGATGCCCCCGTTCGTCGTACCCTTCTCTATGATGTTCGCCCCGATGATGGGCTCGCCCTTGGCGTCGACCACGCTGCCCGTTATGCGCTTGCGGTCCTGTTGCATCACTGCCGTCGGCCTGTTATCCGAAGGCCTCGCCTCGTCCGAATATAAAATGACCTGCCTGCCGAATATGCGGTACGAGAGCCGGCCGGAAGCCAGCAGCCTGTCGAGTATGCTTGCCAGCTCCTCGTCCTCGGCTTCTATGCTGACCCTGCGAGCGGTTTCGGCCTCAACCTTATCGGGCCATACAAACACATAGTCGCTGCGCTTCTCAATCTCCGAGATAGCCCGGCTGACGGATACATCCGACAGCCGCAACGACAGCCGTACCTCCTGCGAGAACAGATTGCCGGCCGGGGCAATACCCGTTCCCAAGATTAACATGATAAGAGCTACTTTCATTCTTATTAGTATATGATGATAATGCCGGAGCACATTCTTCGCTCCGGGATAGAGATGTTTATTCATACAATTGTATCTTTGTGCGTTAAATTATTAATTACTTAGTTGTGATTAAAAGATTAATACTCGTCGGGCGGTATTCGCAGTACCGTCCGATTTTCGTTTACTGTCGTGCTTTACATGCTGTTGTGCTTCATAGGCATATATGTTTTAAGTTCCACAATAATAATTCGTAAGTCATATATCCGCTTCTCCATGTACCGGTGTGCTGCATGCTCGGGCGGCGGTGTGCTGCATGCTCGGGCGCCGGTGTGCTGCATGCCCATGCGCCGGTGTGGTGCACGCTCGTGCGCCGGTGTGGTGCACGCCCGTGCGCCGGTGTGGTGCACGCCCGTGCGCCGGTGTGGTGCACGCCCGTGCGCCTGTGTGGTGCACGCCCGTGCGCCTGTGCGGAGAATGCCCGTGCGCCTGTGCGGAGAATGCCCGTGCGCCTGTGCGGAGAATGGCCGTGCGCCTGTGTGGAGAATGGCCGTGCGCCTGTGTGGAGAATGGCCGAGCGCCTGTTCATTGTTCATAATTGCTTAGTACTCTATACGTATGATGCCGTCTTTGCGGCTATATGCGGTTGATGAAAGGAAGGCGACGGCGCTCATCACCTCCTCCGGATTGTCCGATAGATAGAGCTTGCCGGTGCAGGTTATAGCCTCCGCGCGGATGCTATCGGCCATGCCGAACGAGAGGTTGTAGTACCGCTCCAGGCGCTTCAGCACCGACGGCAGCGGCGATCGATTCAGCAGCATGTAGCCATCCTTCCAGCTGATGTACTCGGCCACGTCTACCGGCTGCTTGTTCCATAGCTCCGGCCCGCAGCTGAGCTTGTCGTTAGGCAGCAGAACGGTCTCGCCGCCCGAAGGGCTCCGCACGCTCACCCTGCCGTCGACCAGCACAACCGAGCTCGCATCGCCATCCTGATAAGCCGATACATTGAACCTTGTGCCGTGTACCTTCACCTGGAACTCCTCAGTGTTAACATAAAACGGACGATCCCCGTCGGGAGCTACCTCAATATATATCTCCCCCAAGAGATTGATAAGCCGCGGCCCCTTATCGGCAAACACAGCCGGAAACTCCAGCACCGAGCCCGAATTAATCCACAGCCGCGTTCCGTCGGACAGCAGCAGCTGCGAGCGCTTGCCGTAGGGCACCACCAGCTTGTTCATCGTAGCCGCAGGCTCCACAAGGGTTTGCTTCCCGCCGTCAAGCTCCCGCACGAGCGCCCGGCCGTCCGCATCAACGCTGACGTGCACATCGCCGGCGAAGGAGCTGGCTCCCCTTTCGGTAATGAGGCTAATCTCCTTCCGGCCCAGGTGCTCATCCGCAGTCAGTGACCGGCCCGGAAACGCAACCTCGTCACGCGCTGCATTATCCTTCACATATATATATATGGAAACAACAGCAAGGGCCGCAATGCAGGCCGCCGCAGCCCAATATGCCGGCCGCACAAGCCTCCGCCTGCGCTCGGCCCCGGCAACAGAGCGGCTAATCCGGCGCCTCAGGCCCGCGAACTCATCATCGCTCAATGCTCCGCCATGCAGCCTGAGCTTGCCGAAGCGGGCCACAGCCCTGTCGAAATCATCGCGCAGCGAAGGATCGGCCTCAAGAGCCCTGTGCCAATACAGCCGCAGCTCCTCGTCGCCCGTCAGCATCCATGCAACGAATCTGCTGTCGTTAAGAAAGTTCTTCTCGTTCGTACTCATCACTCTATATTAATCGGGAGAGGAATGTATCTCCGTAATTATATAGACGACCATGCCCCGATTTTGTTCCCTTGCAATAAGAGTCAGGATTCCCGTAGCCCCTTCAGAGCCTTGTGCATCAGCTTGCGGCAGGCAGGAGCGGAGATGCTCATCAGGCGGGCGATTTCCTCATAGTCCAGACCCTCGGAGTAGCGCAGGTACACTATCTCGCGCTGCCGGTCGGTCAGCGTAGCCAGCAGCTCGTTCACCCTCCGCGCCGCCAGCTCCTGCTCCTCATGAGCAATCAGCTCGTCCTCAACCGTAGCATGAAGGTCGAAGGGCAAGTCCTCCGCCAGCTTCTCCAGCGGCAGCCCAATAGTTTCCCGCTTGCGCTTACATAAATCCAGCAGCCTGTTCTTCAGGCTGCGCAACAGATAGAAGCGCATGTTCACAACCGCCGCCAGTGCATCCCTCTCGGCACACAGCTTGCAGAACACATCGTGGATGGCATCCATGGACGTCTCCCTGTCGAATCCCAAACTCAGGGCGTACGAAAACAGAGCATTGGCATGAGCCTTGTAAACAGCATCAATATCTTGTTCGGATAGCATAGAATTAAAGTTAAAACAATGTGCCGAACCGTAGTTCCACCGCCTTCGCCAAGCCGATCGCTGCCGCTGAGGCCAAGCGGAGCCGGAGGGAAAGCAATAATGTAGCAAATAAAATTTCCGGCGCAAAGATAATGCAATGTCCCAAAAGCGCCTGCCTCCGCCACAAGCCATAGCCCCAAGCAGCCGTGCCCGGCCTTCTGAGCACCTCCCCACGCGGCATAGCGCCCAACCACATTCAGAGCATCACACCTCCCCCCAAAAAAATCACCCGGAAATTTGGTAAATCAAAATATTCTTTATCTTTGCCAACGTTAAAAAAAATAATACCGACATGAAATTCCGGGTGATTACTGATTACATATTATATATAA
>JAITGS010000066.1 GCA_031280435.1 Tannerellaceae bacterium
GGCTGCCACATTGTCGCAAAAAAAAGTTTTTTGGGCCGAATGATACTCCGATTTCCTCTCAAAACTCTTTTTTGTCATCACCGATAAGCTCAAATTGCCCCAAAAAGGCCCTTTTTGCCTCAACCTAGTTTATCGGTGGCCCCAAATCGTTTTTTTGGGCTCAAGTGAGCTTATCGGTGGGCCCAGAACTTTTTCCGGGCTCAACTGAGTTTATCGGTGGCTCCAGAACTTTTTCCGGGCTCAACTGAGTTTATCGGTGGGCCCCAGAACTTTTTCCGGGCTCAAGTGAGTTTATCGGTGGGGGCAGAACTTTTTTGGGGCTCAACTGAGTTTATCGGTGGCTGCACAACTTCTCCCGAACAAAATGCGACAGTCGCATTGGCCCCACAACTTTTCCCGGGCAAAATGCGACAGTAGCATTGACCCCAAATAGTTTTGGGCTTAGCTTCGGAAAATAAATCCGGGGCCGGGGCTTTTCACATACAGCTTGAAGGATTTGCATTATCGGAATCTTTGCAATACCTTTGCTCACGTATTCAAATGAAAATTTAAACGACTAAAACTAAAAGCCCGGAACGGCTTTAAATGATCAAAACAATTAAATATATGAAAGATGATTCCTTTGACCGGGAATACTATGTGATGAGCATAGACCGGAATTACAACCGCCCGCTGCTCGCATGGGCAAAAACCAATTTAAGCGCATTCCTCAGTCCGGCTCGCATGAGCGCCGCACAAATGGCTCAACCGCTGTCGGTAGCCTTCATCGAGCCCTATCCCGTTTTCTTCCGCGAAGTCGATTTTATTATGCTCGGAGGCCTCTTTGCCGCCAGCGAAAGGATGAAACTGTTTTTTGAACAGGCGGGCATCTACGGAGTGCAGTTCGTGCCCCTTTCCATCATCAACGACCGCCACGAGGAGCATCCCGGATACTTCGCCATGCACTTCTGGAACCGCATTGCAGCCATAGACAAAAGCAATTATGAGGGCGACGAGCTGAACGAATTCGACCACATCATGCACCTGCGCAAATTTTCGCTCAAGGCCGAAGCCCTGAAAAATGTCTCAAAAAAACAGCGCCAGGTCTTCATGCTGCGCGAAAACTCACTGCTGATAATCGTTCACGACGAGATACGCGCCATGGCCGAACAATTCGGCCTGACAGGCATATCCTTCACCAGGATAGACCAATGGAACGGCATGTGAGCGCCGCCCCCCTTGGCGTGTAACGGCCGGCCGGATGTGCACAAGGGCCGTTCGGGGCAAAAACGGGAATGAACGAAAATGCCGGACGCCGGATTATGAATTGCTAAGGCTTAAATGCCTTAAACATTCTGCATAATAAAACGGCACATTTATCAGCGTATACTGTTTGCCTGAAGGCAGGCTGACGAAGTCACGCGACAGCGGATTGTTCCAAAAGCGAACGGCAACAGCTGATTTCGATTGCTGCATGAAAAACTGCATAGACCTCAACTTTGAATTGTTGCCCGATTTAACTTCAATAGGTAACAGAACGCCATCCAAGTCTATTGCAAAATCAACCTCCGCCTGCGAATTCCGGGCATCCCGCACCCAAAAAATGCGTTTAGCCAAAACCGATGTTTCCTGCGAAAACAATAATTGAGACACGACATGCTCGGCGATTTTCCCTTTATAGGCATCGCTTATATCCTGAATGCCAAATAAGTCGTTTTGCAATAGTGAAGCATGATTCACAAGCCCCGTATCCAACCATAGCAACTTCGGGGACTTCTTATAATCGGGAGAAACAGGCAAGTCTGTTAAAGCTGTCGGGTAAACAAGTTCGAGCAGCATAGCTTTTTCGAGGGTGCGAAAAGCTTCGCCCATTTCGCGGGACTTATAATTAGAATTGGCAAAGCTTTCAAATTTAATGCGCTGTCCGGCAAAGCGCCAGCCGTTCATCAAAATGTGTCGCAGCACATTGCGTTCGCTTTTGTTTTGAGCATATTTTTCAATATCGTCTCTGTAACCGCCCAAAATAGAGTCATACACTTTGCGTAAAGCCACTAAATCATGACTCTCGGCATACAGTGCAACGGCTTCGGGCATCCCGCCAACAAGAGCGTATTCGTTGAAAAGCTTCATCACGCGATTGTGAATAGCCGCCGGCAGTTCCATACCAAGTAATGCCTCCTGCAAAGATGTTTCGCCGATGGCTCCCAAAAATTCGCTGAACGAACAGGGATGCAAAGCCAAATATTCCACTCTGCCGACAGGAAACGAGATATGATCGTCAATCAGCGTTTCGAGCAAAGAACCGGCCGCAACAACATACAAGTCGGGTATATCCTCATAAAAATAACGCAACATAGCGACAGCAGCCGGTGAATACTGTATTTCATCAATAAACAACAATACCCGCCCATCGCATTTTGCCTTATTTTTCAACAGATAAACAGCCTTCAAGGCTTCTACGGCCGATTCGCTGTCGTCGAAAATCTTTCTGTCCGGCTTTCGCTCCAGATTCAAATGTAAAAAGGTATCAAACTCACTTGCGAACTGCTCAATCACTGTTGTTTTGCCGACTTGCCTTGCACCTCGTATCACAAGCGGTTTCCTGCGAGCACTATCCGCCCAGCTGCGTAATGAATCTATAACTGCTCTGTAAAACATATTTTTCCGTACTTATTTTAGCTGCAAAGATGGGAACGTTTGTCATATTTCCAAACATAAATACTAACTTTCTTGTAACAGATCCAAACACAAATCCAAGCTTTTTTGTAACAGATCCAAACACAAATCCCCCGGCCGGACGTGATACGTCCCTGGGGATGCCTATCAATATAGGCTCAGTTTACTACCGCTATTTTGGCGACTGCGCTCTCCGAGCCGCCTTCACGGGCGACGAGGACAAGGTAGATGCCGGGGGCTACGGTTTTGCCGCTCAGGTTGCGGCAGTCCCATCCGATTTGGCCGCCAACGGAGCGACCGCTGAAGAGTAGGGAGCCGCGGGCATCGACTATCTTGACGAGCGAATTGTCCATGAGGCCGGTTATCATCACCCGACCGTCGAAGCCCGGACGAACCGGATTGGGATAGGCGCGAACGGCCGCGTAGGAGCCGGAACCGAGGGTGGCGTCGCCCATGTAGGACACAAGGCCGAGGTCGGTGCCTATGAAAACTTCGCCCGTGAGGTGGTCGATGGCTATGCTGCGGATGCAGTTCGATAGCAGCGGCGAGTTGGCCGTGGTGAAGTGATGGATTACCTGCGAGGCGTCTTCGCTCACGAGGTAGAGGCCGGAGCTCTCGGAGCCGAGCCATTTCCTGTTGCCGCCGTCGACGGCTATGGCGTTCACGCGCTCGTCTTTGAGGAAGTAGTCGGGCAGGCCGTACTCGTCGGTGTGAATGATGCGGCGGCAGGTCATAGTGCCTTCAACGCCCTGCGCGGGAACGGGGATGTAGACGGGCCCGCGGCTGGTGCCTATCCATATCTCGCCCCGGCGATCTTCTGCTATGCAGGGATATTCGCGGGCTCCAATGTCGCCGTTATTGTCGTAGAGGGAGCCGTAATAGTGGCGGCGGTCGTCGGAGATGTTGTCTATGGTGCCGTTGTCGTCGAATACGAAGATGCCGCTCTTTGTACTCCGCACAAGGTTCACCCACTTATGCCCGTTGCTTGCGATGAGTATTTTGTCGGCAAGCTTGGCGTTGGCAATCTCGTCGTACGGAAGCGAGGCCCATGAGCCGTCGGCCTTGCGCACAACTATGGCGGCTGCCACTTCGGTGTTGGTCATCCAGAGGTTCTTATCGCGGTCGAAGACCGGGCCCTCCACGCGAATATAGTTGGGCGACGGAGGAATGATGGTGGCCAGCGCGCTGTTCGTGTGGTCGTAGTGAGCCGTTACGCTGCCGCTCTGCAACTCGAAGAGGCCTTCGCCCCATGTGGAAACGAACCAGAGGTTCTCGTCGTCGGGCGCTATGGCAATGGCCGTGGCGTCCTGAGCTCCTGGTATGGGCGGTAGGTTGTGCCAGCGGAGGCTGTCGAGGTCGTAAGTCATGACGGCGGCCGGTCGGCGGTATCTGTCCGTCCAGCGACCTCCGGCGGCAAGGTACAGCTTGCGGTTATGTATGCTGATGAAGTCGGCCCAATTGTATCGCGGGCCCTCGTTGCCCGCATTGCTGAGCACGGATTGATAGCTGTTGGGGCCGCTGCGCTTTATGCCCGTCAGTCCGGCTGCGGATGAGGCTATCCAGAAGGTAGTATTGTCGGATAGAGATGAAACGTCGGCGATGCCGGGGACGCTGCCCTTGTCGAAGTCGGTGAAGGAGCTGTATATGTATATCTCGCCCGTAGATGCTGATGATGAGGCGAAAACTATCAGCCTGTCGTTCTCGGCCTTCATCCCGCGCAGGGATGCATGAGCGAGCAGAAGCTGAGCCGCTCCCTGGCCCTTATATCTATAAATGCCCCTGTTCTTAACCAGCAGGCAAAGCTCGTTGCGGAAAACGCAGACCTGCCTGACGGAGTCGCCCTCCGATGCGCCCGGAATCTCTATCGGATAGCTCTGCCAGCGCGCCGGATCTATAAGGTTATCCGAGAGCGATGCCCGCAGCAGGCCGCGCGACGTAACGGCAAAGATGTAGTTGTCGAGAACGGCGACGGAGCTCACCGACGCGCCCAGGAAGCAGGTCTCCTTCACCTCCCTTTTCTCCACGTTAACGGCCATTACGCCGAAGGCCGTCGACAGCCATGCCAGGCTGCCGTGCGGATAGATGGCCCGGATGCTCTTGTCCTGCACCGCCGCATTGCTCATCAGGTAGGGTATATTATATATGGTGTTATCGTCGCCAAGCAGATCTATATTGCCGTTAGCGTAAGCAATAAGCAGCCTCTGTGCGGAAGGATGATAGCCTATGGCGGCTATCTGATGGTCGTTCAGTCCGTTCTCCACCGAATAGTATCGCAGGCTGTTGTCGTCTTTGCCGTAGCCGAACAGCGAACCGTTGCCTACGGCATATACGTATTGCTTCCCTTCGGCCACGCATGCGGCGTTATGGTAGGAGAGATAAGACTTCCAGGCTCCTGCCCGCTGCGCCTCTGCGTTGACAGGCAGCATGGCAAGGCATAATATCAGTATGTGCAGATGTTTCATTGGCGGGGAATAGTTTGCAGATAAGCTGCCAGCCGGCGGATAGCTTCGGCGCGGTGGCTGATGCGGTTCTTGGCCTCGGGCTCCATCTCGGCGAAGGTGAGCCGATAGCCGTCGGGGACGAAGACGGGGTCGTATCCGAAGCCGCTCGTGCCGCGTCGCTCGGATATGATCCGTCCGTTGATTATGCCTTCGAAGCAGCGCTCGCCTGAGCTGTCGACCAGAGCCACTACGGTGCGGAACCTTGCCTTGCGGTTGGCAGCGTCATGCATCTCGGCAAGGAGCTTGAGCATGTTGGCCTCAGGCTTGCAGGCCTCGCCGGCATAGCGGGCCGAGTACACTCCGGGTGCATTGCCGAGGGATGCCACTTCGAGGCCGGTGTCGTCCGCAAAGCAGTCGTAGCCGTAGTTGTCCTTCACGAAGCGGGCCTTCAGCAGAGCGTTGCCTTCGAGTGTAGCCGCCGTTTCGGGTATCTCTTCCTCGCAGCCTATGTCGGCAAGGCTCAGGAGGCGGAAGCCGGGGCCGAGTATGGCTGATACTTCAGACAGTTTATGCCGGTTGTGGGTAGCAAAAACAAGCTGTGTCATTGCATGTATATTATATATGTGTAATTCTATACTGTTTATATCTTGATGCGGTCGAAGCCTTCGCCGTACACGCCGCGCACTTCGCTCTGCGAGATGAAGGCCTGGCTGTCTATCTCCTTTATCAAACGGAAGATGCTGACCGACTCCGACTTCTTGGCAAGCAGTACAACCACCTTCGTCGGATTGTGCGAGTAGCCTCCGGTGCCGTCCAGCAGAGTACAGCCGCGGCCAAGGTCTTTGATTATCCGTTCGGATATCTCCTCATACTTCTGCGAGAAGATGAGAAACTGCACCGACTGACGGTTGGCATTGATAACCTTGTCGAGCACGTATGCGCTGACGCCCATCTCCACAAGCCCGAAGACTATCTTCTCCACATTATGGAACAGAAGGTAGGAGGAGCTTATTATCACCAGGTCGAATATCATCAGTCCCATACCCATAGATATGTTTTTATACTTATTGATTATGGCCGCAATAATATCCGTACCTCCAGTGCTGCCGCTCACCGAGAATATCAGTCCCAGACCCGTGCCGCAGATGCATGCCCCTATCAGTATCGACATGAAGGGCTGCCCCTCGATTAGCGGTACGCCGCCAAAGAGACGCTCGAACAGCGATAGCGACAGCGATAGGGCAAAGACACCGAAGATGGTTTTCACCAAGAACTTGTATCCCAGCAATCGGAAGGCGAAGGCAAGCAGTCCGATGTTAATCACAAAGTACGACAGCGAGACCGGCGTGCCCGTAGCGAAAAACACCAGAGCGCAGGCTCCGCTCAGTCCGCCCGTTACTATCTGATTCGACAGTATAAAGGCATTGAAGCCAAAGCCGTACAGCAGCGTCCCTATCAGTATCACCAAGTAATCCTGCACGCTACGGTACATCTTGCCTACACTAATCCCGGCTTTCATCGCCTCATACAACTATGTTGATAATCTTGTTCGGCACCACTATCACCTTGCGGGGCGAGCGGCCTTCGAGCCACTTGGCTGCAAGCTCGTGCGAGAGGGCCGCCTGCTCGGCTGCCTCGCGGGATATATCCGCAGCGAGGCTGATGCTGAAGCGCGTCTTACCGTTGAAGGATACGGCATAGGTCACAAGGCTCTCCGCAAGTATAGCCTCGTCCCACTGAGGCCAGGCGGCCGTGCATACCGAGCTCTCGTGCCCAAGCGCATGCCACAGTTCCTCGGCCATGTGAGGGGCGAAGGGCGCAAGCACTATCAGCAGAGGCTCCAGCACCGCACGGGAGGATCGCTTCAAGGCCGTAAGCTCGTTCACGCATATCATAAAGGCGCTGACGGCAGTGTTGAACGAGAAGCGCTCAATGTCGCCCGTTACCTTACGGATCAGCCTGTGAAGGCACTTGAGCTCCTCGGCCGACGGGGCTTCGTCGGACACCGTCAAGCCGGAGTGTCTGTCGTAGAACAGGGCCCAGAGCCGGCGCAGAAAGCGGTGGGCGCCGTCTATCCCATTCGTATCCCAGGGCTTGGATAACTCAAGTGGGCCGAGGAACATCTCGTACATGCGGAAGGTATCCGCCCCGTACTTCTCTATCATCTCGTCCGGATTAACGACGTTGTACTTCGACTTCGACATCTTCTCCACCTGCCAGCCGCATACGTAGCGATCGCCTTCCAGTATAAACTCCGCGTCGCGGTATTCGGGGTTCCAGGCGCGAAAGGCTTCCACGTCGAGTATATCGTTGCTCACCAGGCCCACGTATACGTGCAGCTCCGTAGTCTCGTATCTGTCTTTCAGGTTATAAGATACGAAGGTGTTAGTGCCGTTGATACGGTAGGCAAAGCTGCTGCGCCCCTGTATCATACCCTGGTTGATAAGCTTGCGGAAGGGCTCGTCTTCGCATACTGCGCCTGTGTCGAACAGGAACTTGTTCCAGAACCTGCTATATATAAGGTGTCCGGTGGCATGTTCCGAGCCGCCTATGTACAGATCGACGTTGCGCCAATAGTCCACCGCCGGTTTGGCAGCCAGCGCTTCGGCGTTCGTCGGATCCATATACCTTATATAATATGCCGACGAGCCTGCGAAGCCGGGCATGGTGCACAGCTCCAGCGGGAAGACCGTCCGGCGGTCGATAGCCGAGACGTCTACAACCTCTTCGCGAACCGTATCCCAGGCCCATCGAGAGGCCCGTCCGAGCGGAGGCTCGCCCGTTTCCGTAGGCAAGTACTTGTCCACATCGGGCAGCAGCAGCGGGAGCTTATGTTCGGGAACGGCCCTCGGAATCCCCTGAGCGTCATAGTAGATAGGGAAGGGCTCGCCCCAGTAGCGCTGGCGGCTGAAGATAGCGTCGCGCAGGCGGTAGTTCACCTTCACACGGCCTATGCCGCTGCTCTCGATATGATGTTTGGCGGCTGCGATAGCTTCCTTCACGCTCAGGCCGTTAAGGAAGCCGGAGTTGGTCATGATGCCCTCTTTGGCATCGAAGCTCTCCTCAGTAACGTCGGCGCCTTCAATCAGTGGGATGATGGGCAGCCCGAAGTGCTTCGCGAAGGCGTGATCGCGGCTATCGTGGCCGGGTACAGCCATTATCGCCCCGGTGCCGTATCCGGCAAGCACATAGTCACTTATCCACACCGGAACCTCTTTGCCGCTAAGGGGATTGATGGCATACGAGCCTGAGAATACGCCGGATACAGAGCGATCGGCCTGGCGTTCGCGCTCGGTGCGGCGCCTGACGGATTCCAGGTAGGCATCCACCGCGGCGCGGCGATCGGGGGTGACGACCTGCGCAACATAGTCGGACTCAGGCGCCAGCGTCATGAAGGTCACACCGAAGATAGTGTCCGGCCGGGTTGTGAATATTTCGAGGGCTCCGCCGGGCATTGAGGGCTGAGCCACAAGCTCGAAGCGCATCTCGGCGCCTTCGCTGCGGCCTATCCAGTGGCGCTGCGATTCCTTGAGCGCATCCGTCCAGTCGATAGTCTCCAGACCGTCCAGAAGCCGCTGAGCGTAAGCCGATATGCGCAGGCACCACTGCCTCATGAGCTTTTGCTCCACAGGATAGCCTCCGCGCTCCGAGAGGCCGTTAATCACCTCATCGTTAGCCAGAACCGTGCCGAGGGCCGGGCACCAGTTCACCTGCATGTCGCCCAGGTAGGCAAGGCGGTAGTTCATGAGCAGCTTTTGCTGCTCCGCCTCGCTCATAGCCCGCCACTCGTCTGCGCTGAAGCTCATGGGCTCGGTGCAGGCTATGTTCATGCCGCGCGTACCTTGCTGCTCGAAGACGCAGGTTAGCTCACTGATAGGACGAGCCTGGGCCGCGTCGTAGCAATAATAGGAGTTAAACATCTGGAGGAAGGCCCATTGCGTCCAGCGATAATAGTCAGGGTCGCAGGTACGAACCTCCCGGCTCCAGTCGAACGAAAAGCCCAGCAGATCGAGCTGCGAACGATAGCGACGGATGTTCTCCGCCGTCGTAATGCCCGGAGGCTGCCCGGTTTGAACGGCATACTGTTCGGCCGGAAGCCCGTAGGCATCATATCCCATGGGATGCAGCACGTTAAAGCCTTGCAGGCGCTTGTATCTTGCATAAATATCGGAAGCTATATAGCCCAGAGGATGACCCACATGCAGCCCGGCGCCGGAAGGGTAGGGGAACATGTCGAGAACGTAGAACTTAGGCTTAGCCGCATCCTCCGCAACCTTATATATACCGGCCGATTTCCAGGCCTCCCGCCAGCGCGGCTCTATATCTTTAAAACTGTATTCCATCTTTTTTTTATTACACATATTAATAATTAGCCGACAAAGTTAATTAAACAGCGATATTATCCCAATCAAGGCTTCGGCAAGGGGGTTGTAGCAAGAAATGGGGAACAATTCCCCAAAAAACATGTTGTGAAACATATAAATTAGCTCTTTGAATATTAAATAATACGCATATCTTTGGCCCGTCCTTTAAAGAAAGGGCGGCATGAGAGGCGAAAGCCCATCGAGTTAATAATCTCTCAATAATCCGAAGTAGTTATAAACAAATCATTAAACGAATTAAAAAACAGAACATTATGGCAGATGTAAGACATCACATTAAAGTGTATCTCTACCCTAACGCTTTAACAGAAGACGCAAACGATTATATCGCTCGCGTAAAGGCCGAAAGGCCGCTCAACATCAGGGAGATAGCAGAATCGGCAGCAGGGCGCGGCGGCGCAAACATATCGGCCGACGCTATATATCAGGGACTGTTGCTCGGGCTCAAGGAAGCAGCCTGGCTGATGTGCGACGGCTTCAGCGTCAACCTTGATTACTTCCACGGAAGCGCCCATATTAACGGCGTGTTTCACAGCCCCGAAGATCACTTCGACCCCGAAAAGCACAGCCTCGGATTCCGCTTCGTACAGGGCGCGCGCCTTCGCGCCGAGGCTACCAGCATAGACGTCGACATACTCGGCATTGCCCCCGGCGGACTGCACATTTCTCAGGTGATCGATGCAAAGACAGGCTCCGTTAACAACAAGATAACAGCCAAATACGTCTTGCGCATACTTGGCCATCAACTGAAAATAGCAGGCAGCAATCCGGCAGTAGGCGTATACTTTGTAAACGTAACCACCAAAGCCGAAGTCAAGATCGAACCACGGGATATAGTGACCAACACGCCTTCCGAATTGCTGGTGATGATACCCGACGCGCCACTGGGCGACTATCAGTTGAAACTTGTTTCGCAAGCTACCACTGGTACACATCTGTTGCATGAGCCTCGTACAGAGCTCTTTGGCACAGTACTCACTCTTGATGAACACCATCCCTCGACGGGTGAATAGTTCATTATTGATATGCAGAGTAGCCATTATGCGATCGCAGAGTAGCCATTATTGAGATCGTTTAATTACCATTAAAGAGATCGTTTAATTACCATTAAAGGGATCGCATAACGAGCATTAAAGGGATCGCATAACGAGCATTAAACTGATCGCATAATCATCAACCCCGGAATTAAGATATTAGGCGGAAGCCGGATAAAGATATTACAACCTACACATTATTAATATATAACTCATAAGATACACCAAGGCCTTACAGCCGCACTGACGGATCTCCAGCCGCAGGCGGCGCACCTCTCCGCAAAGAGCTTCGACTCGCGGAGGGGTGTTTTTTTATGGAAAATACTATCTTTGCCGCCGAACAAAATAGGAAGCACAAACAAAAATGATTAATAAACCGGATTTCATATTCGAAAGCAGTTGGGAAGTCTGCAACAAAGTCGGCGGCATATATACCGTCCTTTCAACAAAAGCCCTAACTCTACAAACGGATTTCCCGGATAACATACTCTTCATCGGCCCCGACCTCAAGGGCAACAGCAGGCAAGACTTTGAAGCCGAGCCATCTGCAATGCAGCAATGGCGCGAATATGCGGCGGAAACCCGGCACCTCAAACTGCGTACGGGGCGATGGAATGTGGCCGGACGGCCAATGGTAGCACTCGTAGATTATCGCCCGATAATGAAAGAGATGAACGATATATACTACGAAATGTGGGAAAGGTTTGGAGTAGATTCGCTGAGCGCCTACGGCGATTATCGCGAATCATGCGCCTTTGCATACGCCGCAGGCAAAACAATAGAGAGCTACTGCCGCTTCCACGAGCTTGACGAACAGCGAATTGTGGCTGTCTTCAACGAGTGGATGCTCGGAATGGGACTGCTCTACCTGCGAAAACATCTGCCGCAGGTGGCCACCATGTTCGTAACGCACGCCACAACCGTGGGACGCTCCATCGCCGGCAACGGCAAGCCGCTATACTCAATGCTCGGACAGTGCGACGGCAACCTGATGGCCGCCGAACTGAACGTAGCCGCCAAGCACTCACTCGAGCAACAGGCTGCACGTCACGCCGATAGCTTCGCCACCGTAAGCCGGATAACGGCCGACGAATGTGCCAATCTCATAGGCAAAAAGCCCGACGCTGTGGTACCTAACGGATTCGAGCCCACCTTTGTCCCAACCGGAATTACATATAACCGCAAGCGACGGGAGGCCCGACGCATGCTGGCCGGAGCCGTTGCAAAACTCACGGGGACGGCGCCGGACGATACGGCCTTCTTCGTGGCCACCGCCGGGAGATGCGAGTACAGGAACAAAGGGCTCGACGTCTTCATCGACGCCATTAACAGCCTCAGGCACAACGAACAGCTCAAGCGCCCGCTGGTGGCCTTCGTGATGGTGCCCGCATGGACGCGCGACGCACGAGCCGACCTCAGGTACCTCATCGACAACAACTTGGAACAGGACAGCCCGCTGCAAATGCCCTGGATCACGCACTGGATTAACGAGCCCGACCACGACCCGGTTCTGGCGCATATCCGCCGCCACGAGTTCGATCCCGCCGGCAAGGTGCGCATAGTGTACGTTCCCAGCTATTTAAACGGCGCCGACGGCATATTCGACTGCAGCTACTACGAGCTTCTGATCGGAATGGATGCGACGGTATTCCCCTCATACTATGAGCCTTGGGGATACACTCCGCAGGAAAGCATAGCCTTCGGCATACCGGCCGTAACCACCTCGCTTGCCGGCTTTGGCCTCTGGGCACAATCGGAAGGCGCCGGAGGCGATGTAGCCACAGGCGTGCGAGTGATACGCCGCACCGACGATAACTACGCTGAGGTAGTGGCAGATACCGCATCGGCGCTGGTCGATCTGGCCGCAGCCACAGAGGCCGAGGCCGCAGACATCCGCAACAAATGCCGCCAACTGGCCGAACGCACCGGATGGAACCGCTTTATCACACATTATTATAATGCCTTCGGCGAGGCCATCGCACGAGCGGAATACAGAGAACAACAAAACGTAATAATCACTAATAATCAATCGGATAGAGATGAAAACAAACAGTCATAACACGCCTGTGTGGAAGGAAATTTACACTCAGTCTTCACTCTCGGAAGAGCTTGAGCCGCTGGGCGAAATAGCCGGCAACCTTTGGTGGGTATGGAATCATGAAGCACGAGAATTGTTTATAAAGATAGATGCAAGGCTGTGGGAAGCCACCAACGCTAATCCTGTACTTATGCTCCAAAGCCTGACGGTCAGGCGCATGGAAGAGATAACTGCGGACAGGCAACTGATGGAGGAGATCCGACAAGTGTATGAAGCCTACCGGAAATATATGGATACGGCGGTGGATAAAACCAAGCCGTCGGTGGCCTACTTCAGCATGGAATACGGCCTCACTCACGTACTTAAGATATACTCCGGCGGCCTGGGAGTGCTTGCCGGCGACTACCTTAAGGAGGCCAGCGACAGCCGTATCGACCTTGCCGCCGTGGGCTTTCTGTATCGCTACGGATACTTTACACAGTCGCTCGCTATCGACGGGCAACAGATCGCAAACTATGAAGCTCAGAACTTTAGCCACCTCCCTATACGGCAGATGCTGAACGAGCGCGGCGAACCCGTCATACTGGAAGTGCCCTTCCCGGAACGCAGCGTGTACGCCAACGTGTGGAAAGCAAGCGTGGGACGAGTGCCTCTGTATCTGATGGATACCGACATTCCGCAGAACAGCGAGTGGGATCGCTCTATAACCCACCAGCTCTACGGCGGAGACTGGGAGAACCGCATGAAGCAGGAGTACATGCTCGGCATAGGAGGAATCCTGCTGCTCAAGCAATTAGGCATACGCAAGCAAGTGTACCACTGCAACGAAGGACATGCCGCACTCATCAACGCCCAACGCCTTGTGGACTACATCGCGGATGATAAGCTGAGCTTCGAGGAAGCCCTCGAAATCGTTAGAGCCTCAAGCCTTTACACGGTGCACACGCCCGTACCGGCGGGACACGACTACTTTGAGGAGAACCTGATTGGGAAATACATGGGCGGCTTTCCGGAACGCATGGGGATTACGTGGCAGGAATTTGTAGATATGGGCCGCGAGAATCCCGGCACGCACGAGAAGTTCTCCATGAGTGTGTTCGCCCTCAATACCTGCCAGGAGGCCAACGGCGTAAGCCTGCTGCACGGACAGGTATCGCGGCGTATGTTTGCACCGATATGGAAGGGATACTTCCCTGAAGAGCTGCATGTTACATGGGTGACAAACGGCGTGCACATGCCCTCGTGGGCCGCAAACGAGTGGAAGCGATTTTACTATTCGCGCTTCGGCAAACACTTTATTGACGATCAGTCGAATCCGGATCATTGGGAAAACATATACCGCGCTTCGGATGAGGAGATATGGAACATCCGCAAGAAGCTCAAAGAGAAGCTTGTGCAATACATCAAAGGGCAGTTCGAAGGCAGCTGGCTCAAGAATCAGGGCGACCCGCTAAAGGTTGTGTCCGTGCTGGAAAAGATAAATCCGAACGCACTGCTCATAGGCTTCGGACGGCGGTTTGCAACCTATAAGCGCGCCCACCTGCTGTTCACCGACCTCGATCGCCTCTCCCGTATCGTGAACAACGAAAAGTATCCTATTCAGTTCATCTTCACCGGCAAAGCGCATCCGGCCGACGGAGGAGGGCAGGGGCTGATAAAGCACATCATCGAGATCTCCCGCCGCCCGGAATTCCTTGGCCGCATAATATTCCTCGAGAACTACGACATGCGCCTCGCCCGACGCCTCATATCCGGAGTGGACGTATGGCTGAACACTCCGACGCGACCGCTCGAAGCATCGGGAACCTCAGGCGAAAAAGCTCAGATGAACGGCGTGCTAAACTTCTCTGTGCTCGACGGTTGGTGGTATGAAGGCTACAAGCCGGGCGCCGGATGGGCCCTCACCGACAAGCGCACCTACGAGAACCAGCAGTACCAGGATCAGCTCGACGCCGCAACCATATACCAAATGCTCGAAAATGAAATAATCCCGCTCTACTACGCCCGTAACAGCAAAGGCTACTCGCCCGAATGGATACAATATATAAAGAATTCTATCGCACAGATAGCTCCACATTATACCATGAAGCGAATGCTCGACGACTACGTATCGCGCATATACATTAAGCTTGCCGAGCGCTCCGCATCACTCGCTGCCGACAACTACGCCAAAGCGCGCCGGATAGCGGCATGGAAGGAGGAAGTGGCCGAGCATTGGGACAGCTTCACCGTGGAATCATTCACTACGGATAACCGGCCGGCGATATACACTCCCAAGGTCGGGCAGGTCTATACATATAATATAGTAATCAACCGGAATGAACTCCGCGGAATGATAGGCGCCGAGATGGTTGTCGCCTGGGATAATGCGGACAACGGACGCACCGAGCTTGTCGCCGTGCATCCCTTCACCCTCATAAGCGAGGACGGCCCCAGGCTGCACTTCGAGCTCAAGGTAGCAGCCCCTGAAGCCGGCCTGCGCAAGATAGGCTACCGGGTGTATCCGCTCAATCCCGACCTGCCTCACCGCATGGACTTCGCCTACGTCAGATGGATAACCCTCGACTACTGATCCGGGCGGATCACAGCCGGCCATAAAACAGGTATCCCCGAATGCAATAAAGCATTTCGGGGATACTCTTATTCGAAAAAAATACTAAGAATAACAATTAAAGCTCTCTGATCCAGATATTGCGGAAACTGATAGGCTCACTTGGGTCACCATGACTTTGTAGAACAATAGAGCCGGCTGCGTGCTCCTTAACCTTAGGGAAACCTATATATTCGGTAGTACCGAGAATAGTTGTATGATTTTGCAGCAGCACGCCGTTCTGAATCACGGTTACGGTTGGAGGAATACGGTAGGTGCCATCCTCTTTAAACACCGGCGCCGAATATATAATATCGTATACATTCCACTCTCCGGGTTTCCGCATTGCGTTGGCTAAGGGAGGAGTTTGCTTATAGACGCTTCCGGTTTGGCCGTTAACATAAGTCTCATTCTCGTAATTATCCAGAATCTGTATTTCGTACATGCCTTGCATGTAGACGCCGCTATTGCCGCGTCCCTGGCTCTTGCCGGTAATATTAGTCGGAATCATCCACTCGAGATGCAACTGATAGTTCTCGAATTTACGCTTCGTCTGTATATCGCCGGCCTTCTTGTTAACCGTGAATACGCCATCATGCACCGTCCACTGTGCCGGCCCACCTTTAGGACTTTCCCACTCTGACAAATCTTTGCCGTCAAACAAAACGATAGCGTCCGAAGGAGCCGAAAGGAAAGCATTAGGCGCAGCCGTCCCCGGCGTGACAATCTTAGGCTGAGGCGTCCAATATTCCGACATAGCCGGCTGCATAGGAGCCTGTTTCGGATAAGTGCTCTGCTCCTGAGCGCTCATGCTCAAAGCCAAAGAAGCACATACCGCAATCAATAATACTCTTGTAAGGGAAAAAATCTTCTTCATATAAGTGAATATTAAATTTTAAGTTGATGTTTAAATACCGGCGCAAAAATAGCTAAAACTATGGAACAAGCAACAAGCGGAACATTAGGGAAGGGCAAAGCTCCTAACCGGACGCCCTTCGAAAGCGCTCTATACCACAAGAAAGAGAACGACAAAGCCGTCTGCCACGACTGCAAAATAACATTCACCATTATAAAGACAGCAATATTGACGCCCCATCCTACTATTCCAACAGCCTTCGCGGATGCTCCCGGAGTCGTCGCAGAGGCTCCCGCTTTGCCATTTCGAAGCCCCGAAAGTATACCTCATGCAGTCGATTCCAAAATAAATGTGCGCACATGCATATTTTTTTCATCTTCTAAGTCGTGTCATTATCAGCCTCTTAGTATAATCTTCAGAAAAAAGTTTCAGAAAAGTTTGGTAAAAGATTTGGAGGATAAAAAAAAGCTTGTACTTTTGCACCCGCCTCGCCAAAAAGCGTGGCGTTGTAAAAGAAGAGTTCTTTGACAGAGAAGACATAAAAACAACCGAAAAAGTAGTA
>JAITGS010000076.1 GCA_031280435.1 Tannerellaceae bacterium
ATGATATAGTTCGCACCCTTGATGAGGCGGTAAGTGATTGTCCATTCGTCGCGCAGGCGGGTGGAGTTTTCGGCAACCTGGTATCGGTCGAAATCGCGGAAGTCTTGCTTGTTGCTGGCCGGGTGAGTGCTGATGTCGTCGCCGGCCCACATGTGCACCATCCTTGTGTTGGCTCCGCAGCGGTCCATGGCTAAGCGATAGAGGGAGTGCACGGCAAGGTCGAGGTCGGTCTCCGTACCGAAGAACGTTGATTGAGCAAGTTTGCCTTTGGGATCTTCTTCGAGGAAATCCTCGCAGGACACGGAGAAGAGCGATATGGAAAATATGATAAGCAGGGCTTTATATAATGTTTTCATAATGCATGATATTTAAAAGTTCAACAATTAGAAATCAAACTTGAGTCCGAGCGTATATGTTCGCGGCACGGGATATGCGCCATAGTCGGCTCCCTGCACTCCGTCTACATTGCTGCTGTATACTTCGGGGTCGAGGCCCTTGTATCCCGTAATGGTCAGAAGGTTTTGCACGCTCAGGCTGACGGTGAGGTCGGCAAACTTTATCAGGTCTTTAGGCACGCGATAGCCAACGCTGAGGTTCTTCAGCTTCAGGAAGGCTGCATCTTCGAGGAACTGGCTGGAGTTGCCGTAGAACTTGTTGTCGGAATTAGTGAGCGAGGGGAACTCGGCCTTCGACTTGTCGGCCAGCTTATCCCATCCCTGATAATAAGCGTCGCGCAGGGTGACGAACATTGATGCACCAACTATGGAGGCCGTTTGCCAGCGTGTGGCGTTGAGGCGCTGGTATCCCACGGCTGCATTGAAGAAGGCATTCACCACAAGATTCTTCCAGGCGAAAGTATTGTTCCATCCGAACGACCATGCAGGATTCGACTGCCCGGTGATGATGCGGTCGTCGCTGGAGGGATCGTTGGTTGGCGTGCCGTCCGCTTTGCGATACATGTTGACGCCGGTCTTCTCGTCAATGCCAATCCAGTCGAACACGAGGAAGGAACCGATAGGGTATCCCGGCTTGAGTATGGCCGTTTCTTCAACCGCGCCCGAGAGGCGTCCGGAGAGGATTTGCTCCTCGCCGGCCAGGTCTATCACTTCGTTCTTGATGTAGGTTGCCGTCAGGGTAGATTCCCATGAGAGGTCGCCCCTTTTCAGCGGTATGGCATTCACGAGGAATTCTATTCCGGTGTTGCGCACATGCCCCTGATTGACCCAGAAGGTGCCTCCGCCGTTATAGTTCGGAATGTTCTTGCGGTTCAGAAGGTTTTTAGTATCCTTCATGAACCAGTCTATCGTGACGTTCAGCCTTTGCTTTAGGATGCTGAAGTCGAGCCCGACGTCGTACTGGTTGGTGCGTTCCCACTGCACGTTCGGCGTGGCGACGGTGTTAGCCCAGTAGCCTGTGTACTTCGTTCCGGTTCCATAAGCATAAGAGTTGCTGCTCAACATTCCGAGGGTTTCGTAAGCGTCTATGGCCTGGTTGCCTATAACGCCGCCGCTGAGGCGCAGCTTGAGCTGTTGGAAGATGCCGTTATCCTTCATGAAGTCTTCCTCGGCAATGTTCCATGCCAAGGCTCCCGAAGGGAAGTATCCCCATTTGTTGTCGCCCTGGAACTTCGACGATCCGTCGGCGCGAACCGAGGCCGTTGCCAGGTATTTGCCCTTATAGCCGTACTGCACCCGTCCGAGAGCCGAAACCATGGCGCCCATGGAGTATGAGTTCGAGGCATTGCGGGTTGAGGCAAGGCCTACGTTCCAGTATCCAACCGTTTCGGTCAGCAGATTTGTTCCGGTTACCTGTGTGCGCATCCATTCGCTGCGGCTGAGCTCGAATACTCCCATAGCCGTGAGGCTGTGGTCGCCGAACCGGCCCGTGTAGGTCAGGTTGTTTGTATTCTGCCAGCCCAGGCTCTTGTCGACGCGATTCTCCACGTAGCTGGAAGCTCCCGGATACCGCGTGGCCGACTGGAAGTCGTAGAACGGATTGTCGACGTAGTTGATACCTCCCTGCACCGATAGGGTAAGCCCCTTGGCTATGGTGAAGAGGAGATTGAGGTTGCCGTAAACTAAGTTGCGGTAGTTGTTGTTGTCGCGGGTGGCGATGTCGGAGTAGGGATTGTGGTCGATATTGTTCCATCGGTCGTCGTTGTAGATACCCGTATCCGGATTCTTGAGCTCGCGTATGGTTGGCGAATAGTTGATGACACGTCCCATATCGACCCATGTATTATGGCTTTTGATCCTTGCCAGCCGAACGTCTGTAACGAGCCTCAGCCAGTTGGTCACTTCCGTATCAAGATTGCTGCGGAACTGGTATCGGTTGTACTTCGACAGTATGGTTACGGCCGACTGGTCGAGCACTTCGCCCGACACCAGGTACTTGATAGCCTTCGTTCCGCCGGCAACGCTGAGCTTGTAGTTCTGGTTGTATCCGGTTTGTGTCATCAGTTCCTGCCAGTCTATGCCTTGCTGCCCGGACTCGTAGAGGCGGAGGTCTTCGTCTGTAAAGTCAGTAACGTTTTTGATGTCGATAAGCGCCAGGGCGTATTCGTAGGGGCTGAGCAGGTCGTACTTCTTAGCCATCTGCGACATGCCGAGGGTGGATTCGAAGGTTACTTGCGGACGTCCTTCGCGACCTTTCTTTGTGGTGATGAGGACTACGCCGTTGGCTCCGCGCGAGCCGTAGATAGCCGTTGCCGACGCATCCTTCAGTACCTCTATCGACTCGATGTCGGAAGTATTGAGGGCGCCGTTGCTGCCTATGATACCGTCGACAACGTATAGCGGATCGCTGCTCTTGTTGAGCGAAGTCGTACCGCGTATACGGATCTTAGCTCCGGATCCTATCATTCCCGTAGTGTTCATAACCTGTACGCCGGCCATGCGTCCTTGCAGAGCATCGTCGAGCCTGATGACAGGTTCGTCTTTAAACTGCTTGCTCGACACGGAGCTGACCGCGCCTGCCAGGTCGGACTTCTTAACAACGCCGTAGCCTATGACCACAACTTCGTCAATGAGCTTAGTGTCCTCCACGAGCGTGATGCGGAATGAGCTTTGGCTGCCGGTAGATATTTCCTGCGCCAGGAATCCCACGTAGGAAACAATGATGGTAGCTCCGGGCTGAACGTTAAGGGTGAATCGTCCGTCCATATCGGTAGTAGCTCCGTTGGTCGTACCCTTTTCGAGGATGTTGGCGCCAATAACAGCTTCGCCGTTATTGTCGAAGACGGTTCCGGTGATTCGCCGGGTATTTTGCTGAGAAGCCGACATGTCGGGCGCTTCTCTCTTAGTGAGGATAATGTGTGTGCCTTCCATAACGAAATCAATGTCGGAGTTTTCCAGCAAGCCGCTCAGAACGTAGTTAACCGGGCGGGTATTAACCCTGACGGTCACTTTGCGCCCTACGTCAACCTGGTTGTTATACACAAACAGATAGTCGGTTTGGCTTTCTATATCGTTCAATATTTCAGCCATCTGAACGGAGGTTTTATTGATGGAAACCCTTGCGTTTTGAGAATGAGTTTCGGAAGCATACGAACAGAGCACACAAACAGTTAGTAGAAACGTGGTAATTCGCATAATTCTAAAGATTTGTTTTAGCCAAGGACTTTTCAGTATATATAGCCTCAGCATAGATTTATTTTCCATACATTTGTGATGTTTTAAATTAATAATATTAGTTAACTGAAAAATGTTTGTTTTGCCGGCAGCGCTGCAACGCTTGTCGGCATTTCTTTTCTTGTTGGAAACTTTCGTTTCATGCCGATCGGTATCCGATCCTTTTCACCCTTGCTCTGCTATTTCATAGGCATTATAATTTTAAAAGTTAGCATATACTTTATTCTATTCGATATAAAAGATTTGCATTTCGTCGTCGCGCACATACGAGAACTTCACGTCGCGCTGCAATACCCGCAGGGCATAGTCTATACCGTCGGTATGACGGAATTTGCCGGTGAACATGTATTGCCTGAGAGATTCCTTGCGCACGCGGATGCTTACGCCGTAGTATTTCTCGAATTCCTTCATGACATCTGTGAACGAGGCCTCCTTGAAGCAAATCAGGCCTTCGATCCAGCGGTAGCGCGTATAGTCGTCAACGGCTTCCTCGCGGAATCGGCCCCCTTCCAGCGACAGCATCCTGTCGGGCGTGAGAACGAGCTCCTCTTCGGGATTGTCGGACGATGCAACGAGCAGGCGGCCGCTCATGAGGGTTGTACGGAAGACTTGATCGGCGGGATAATACTCAACATTAAACTTTGTGCCCACAGCCCTGACCTGTCCGCCCGGCGTTTTGACTATGAACGGGCGCCTGTCGTCGGCCGTCACCTCAAAATAAGCCTCTCCCTCCATGTTCATCACTCTGTTGGCCCGGCCGAAGTTCAGAGGATAGCTTATCTGCGTTCGAGCATTGAGCCACACTTTCGAGCCGTCGGGCAGCGTGAGCTGAACCCTTTGCCCGGCCGGCACCGCAATGGTTTGCATAGCCTGCTGCGAGCCATCTGCCGGCATAGCCGTCCGCCAGGCATAAACGGCGCATAAAACAAGGGCTGCCACCGCCGCGACCTTGAGCGCTTCCCGCATCCAAAAGCGGCGCTTCCGCTCCTTGGCCGTTGCCGCCAGGCCCGGCGCCATACTGTCGGGCAGCAGCATGAGCATGTCGAACAACCGCCTTTCGCGCTTCAGGATTTGCTCGTTTTGAGGGTCGGAAGCCAGCCAGCGCCTGATTTCATCCTCCTCGGCCGGCGAAGCTGTTCCTTCGAAAAACCTGTATAATTTTTCCGTCTTCATATCTTAATAGCAGTTGAGCGGGGCGTAACCCTTGCGGAGGCCTAAAGAAAATCGCAGGTTTTAGGAATATTTAAGAAACAGGCACATCCGAACCATATAGCCGCAGGCCATGCCCTACATTTTTCGGTTCATAATTCGCAAATGAACCGGAATCGCTTAACTTTGCTTCCACACAAATCCCTTATCTTTATGCATAAAAAACAGAACACCCTTATGAAGGATCAAGCCACATTCGGAGAAATATATACCCGTCACTACAAACGCTCTTTCCTGTTCGTTAAATCATACGTTCACGACAACATGGCCGCCGAAGACATAGTTTCGGAGGCGCTCATCTCGCTTTGGCGCGCCATGAAAACCGGCACCGTAGGCAATCCCTTAGCCCTGCTCGTCACCATACTGCGCAACGAATCGCTCAACTATCTGAAGCACGAGTACGTCCGCCGCGAAAGCATGGAAGCCATATCGCAGAAGCTACTGCGCGAGATGAACTACCGCATCGCCAGCCTCGAAACCTGCAATCCGGAAGAGATTTTCTCCGCAGAAATAAACGAAATAGTGTCGCGCACGCTGAAGACCCTCCCTCCAAAAACCATACGCATCTTCGAAATGAGCCGATACGAACAGATGAGCGTTCGCGAAATATCCGACAGCCTCAACCTGAGCCCCAAAAGCGTTGAATACCACATCACCCAATCCCTGAAAGCCCTGCGAGTGGCGCTGAAAGAATACCTGCCGGTGATACTGTTCTTCTGTTAGCAGCCCTTTGCAAACATTAATTCCCCATGTTGTGCCTGCCATGTTTTCCCCTCCGAAAATTGTAAAGAGCTTATAATTTTCTCCTGATAAATTTCAAACATTATACTTCAGGCTTACGGACGAGCTCCGCAAGCTTGTCTTTTACCATTCCGGCAGGGTTTCTTTACAACCTACATTGTGGGAATCGCAAACCGAATCCGGTTGGAGCTGAGGTTGAAATGCGACAGTCGCATTTTGCCCGAAAAAAGTTTTGGAGCCAATGCGACAGTCGCATTTTGCCCGAAAAAAGTTTGAAGCCAATGCGACAGTCGCATTTTGCCCAAAAAAAGTTTTGGAGCAATGCGATGATCGCATTTTGCCCAAAAAAAGTTTGGAGCCAATGCGATGATCGCATTTTGCCCAAAAAAAGTTTTGGAGCCAATGCGATGATAGCATTTTGCCCGAAAAAAGTTTTGGAGCCAATGCTACTATCGCATTGAGGCAAAAAGGCTTTTTTGAGGCCAATGCTACTGTCAACTTGTCGCCAAAACAGAATTTTGAGGCCGATGCGACTGTCAACTTGTCGCCAAAACAAAATTCGCATACTAATGCGATAGTCGCATTGGCCTCAAAACAGATTTTTGGACTCAATTCCACCGCAAATTCTTCTCAAAAACCCCTTTTTACCTCAATGCTACAATCGCATTGGCTCCAAAACATTTT
>JAITGS010000010.1 GCA_031280435.1 Tannerellaceae bacterium
GTTTATGGGAGGCAGAAACGGGCTTATAGTACACCATAATATATATATGTAGATGAAGGAGATAAACTGGAGGCGCAATGTCGCCCTGTTTCTTAGCGGTCAGGCCGTTACGCTGTTCGGTTCGCAGCTTGTGACCTTCGCTATTATGTGGCATGTTGTGCTTGAAAGTCAGTCGGGCTCCGCCATGACGCTTTTTATTCTGGCCGCCATGCTTCCAACGTTTTTTATGTCGCCATTTGGAGGCGTATTGGCGGATCGTTATAACAGGAAGCATCTGATAAACCTTGCCGACGGCGGTATTGCGCTGCTGACACTGGCCGTGGCTCTGCTTTATATGTCCGGGTACGATTCTATGTGGATATTGCTGGCTTGCAGCGCCTTTCGTGCCTTAGGTCAGGGCATACAGGTGCCCGCCGTGAGCGCATTCCTGCCCCGCATCCTAAAAGTAAAAGTTGCAGTGTGGTTTATGGGAAAAAGCATTCCGGTATTTGGCCTATAATAAAACAATACGTACATTTGCGGCCATATTAAAAAATCAAATAAATAGTAATTCAATCAATAATTTTTAAAGTCAAGAAGTAATTTATGATCGTAGTCCCACTGAAAGAAGGCGAGAACATTGAGAAAGCGCTCAAGAAGTTTAAGAGAAAATTTGAGAAGACAGGAATTGTTAAGGAATTGCGCAGCCGTCAGGCGTTTGCAAAGCCGTCGATTACAAAGCGCAAGCAAGTTATGAAAGCCATATATGTGCAACAGTTGCAGCGTTCGGAAGATTAGGAAAAATCCTTTTAGAGTTTGTTAGTACGGAATCTATTACCTACATTCGTTGCTCAAACAGTGAAGTAATATGCAGCAGGTGATAGATTCTTTTTTATGCTACCTCAGAGAAGAGCGGAACTATTCGGTTCATACTCTCCTGTCATACGGCGAGGATCTGCGCCAGTTTGAGGATTACGCAAAAAATCATTACGATGGGGTTTTCAGCCCGGAGGTTATAGACCGGGACATTGTCAGGAACTGGATAGTGTTCATGATGGAGCAGGATCTGGCGTCTTCGTCTATTAATCGTAAGCTTAGTGCGTTGAAGTCTTTCGTTAAGTTTCTTGTAAAGCAAGGTATCATGCAGTCTAATGTTCTTAGGTTTCTTAACGGTCCTAAGAAGAAGAGGCCTCTTCCATGCTTTGTTCGTGAAGCCGACATGAATGACTTGCTCGACGCGGAAGCCGATGCCACCGACTTTGAAGGAGTACGCAATCGCTTGATTGTGGAGATGCTGTATGACACCGGGGTGAGATGCTCGGAGCTTGTTGGGCTCAAGAATACTGATATTAATTATGATAGCTCACTGCTTCGCATCAACGGCAAGAGAAATAAGCAGCGTCTGATCCCTTTCGGCCCCGTCCTGAAGGAACAGATGCTGGCTTATACGTCTATTCGCAAGCGCGAGGTTGGTATGGAGAGCGATATGTTTTTTGTCAGGAAGAATGGCCGAGGCGTCGGCACCTATACGGTGTATGCCATAGTGCACAAGCAGCTGCTGGAGATTCCGTCGCTGTCGAAGCGCAGCCCTCACGTATTACGACATTCGTTTGCAACCGGTATGCTGAACAACGGCGCTACGCTGAACGCTATCAAAGAGCTCCTCGGGCATAGTGATCTGGCGTCGACCGGCGTTTATACGCATACGACATTTGAGGAATTAAAAAAAGTGTATAATGCTCATCCGCGAGCGAAAAAAAAAGAGACTTATGGAAATAACAATTCAATCAATTCATTTTGATGCTACGGCTAAGCTGGAGGCATTTATTGAGAAGAAAGTATCCAAACTCGAGCACTTCTACGACGGTATTCCTACGGCCGAAGTTGTGCTGAAAGTGGTGAAGCCGGAAACGATTCAGAACAAAAACGCTTCGATTAAGCTTAAGATCAAGCACGGCGATCTCTTTGCCGACAAGACGAACGATAGCTTTGAGGGCGCTATCGACGACTGCGTTGAGGCTTTGTCTAAGCAATTGTCGAAGTACAAAACCAAAAGCGTATCTAAAAAGAAGAAACACGAACCGGAGGATTTTATAGACACTACCGACGAGGATACAGACTCAATTATGGATGATATTTGAGGTATTACCAAAATATTGCTTGACGGTTTTGGAGATATAAGATTTATTGTTTAAGTTTGCAGCCGTTTCGCTCAAAAAACGAAGCGGCTGTATTTTTGCCTCTTTAGCTCAGTTGGCCAGAGCACGTGATTTGTAATCTCGGGGTCGTTGGTTCGAATCCGACAAGAGGCTCGAAAGAAAAAGCAAGGGCAGTTACCAGAGTGGCCAAATGGGGCTGACTGTAACTCAGCTGACTTACGTCTTCGGTGGTTCGAATCCATCACTGCCCACTTCTTTTTTCCGGAGTTCATTTAAGAAACGGTAGAACATGCGGAAGTAGCTCAGTCGATAGAGCATTAGCCTTCCAAGCTGAGGGTCGCGGGTTTGAGCCCCGTCTTCCGCTCCATCAAACAAAGTTTTTTAATTGCGGATGTAGCGCTCCCTTAATCGGTTGATTGAGGGGGCGCTTTTTTATGTAGTCGCCGAATGTCGGCGCGGATAACCGTCGCTTGCTGTTAGCGGAATCATGCGGGGCGGGGGCAGGTTCGGGAGAGCATCAGGGTGCGGCTCTTTCCGGAACGGCTTCGGCTTCGGGCATGGTTCTGGGAAGTCTGAAGGTTGTGCCGGATTTGTTGCTGAAGTAGAGGTAGGAGACCGAGGGCTGCCGTCCGTGGCCGTCGGCCCATATTGCATAGAAGTCGGGGTGAGCGTTTATAGGTCGGCGAACGTAGGTGTGGTTCCGGGGGCTGTCCTTTGTTAGCTGTCGCTCCAATTGCCAGCTCTTGCCGCCATCTTGGCTTGCCCAGATCGCTACTTCTCCTCCGGGATTATATTTTTGAGGGCCCTGTATTGCAGGCGCAATTACTTTTATTTCGGTTGGAGATTCGAAATAGATGGAGCCCATATCGTAATTATTGTCGGATGTGGTGACTATGCTGTGCTCCCAAGCGTTCCGGTATTGGAACAGGCGCCATTGTCGGGGAGCGTTCTCGGGGCCGGGCTGATAGCCTCGGCTTGTGACTACCATTATGGCAGGCTCGGCTTTGGAGTTCAGGGCGATGTCGAGCAGATAACAATTCAGTCCGGGAGTTGTGAAGTCGTGCACCAGCGCCGGATTATTAATTTGCGTCAGCGGAAGGCTAACCTCCTCTCCGGAGCGGGTTTTCCAGCTCCGGCCGAAATCCGAGGACTCAAGGTAGTAGAGGTTGGTGCGATAGTTCAGGCCTTTCGCCTGGGGATGATAGTCGAAGGCGATGCAGACCTTTCCGTCGGCTTCGGCGCTCACCTGATAGTGTCCTTTGTCGATATAGGCTATCACTTTCCATTCGTTCCAGCGCACTCCGTCTCGACTTGTGTTAAAGCCAATCACTCTGTTGCCCTTATCATATTTGGTGAACATGGCGATAAAACCTTTGCCCTTGACGTGATATACCTGGAAGTAAGAAAAGTTGGTGAAGGGCTGTTCGCGACCGTCTATCACTTCGGTGGGATGTATTGTTTCAAACTCGCTAATATCATAGGCTCTTTTACTTTTATGGATATAAGACGGACGTGTAATGCCGTGCGATGTCGAGAATATCCATACGAATCCTTTGTCATCTACGGAAATCACGGGATTATCATGGGCGTCGGTCGTATTTTTGTCCAGCAGGATTGTTGGGCGGGCCACTTTACCGCTACGATGGTCATAATATGAAACATTGTGATAGAGAGTGGAATTTGTATCGTCTGTACCTCCGAAGCAGAAAAAGGTTTTGTCTACGGCCTTGCAGTAGATTGCAAACGGACGGTGATTGGCCGGATAGGTTGCCAGGCCTCCGCTGTATTTGTAAACATATTCATCGTTGGAGGCCTGATTCATGTACCATATACCTTTAAATCCGTCGGCTTTGGTTTGGAGGATTGTTGCCTGGGCGCTATTGCCGTCGGTCTGTATAAAGCCTATGCGCTTAAGGGCATAGGCGCACCAGATGAGCGGAGCCTGCCCGTGCAGGTCGCCTGTGATTCGGGGGCGGTCAAGGTAATATTGATAATCATTTTTGATGTTGGTGCCGGCACACACATCCGTTATTTCGTCCTCATTATTGATATATGTGACCAAAGCGAGCCAGGCTTTACGCGCCGCCGCTCCATAGAGCTTCGCGTCGAGCCAGCCGCTCTTAACGCCGGTTATGAAGGCATAGGCGAACATTCCCGTGCAGGAGCTCTCTTTCCAGGCCCTGTTATCGTCAACCAGTTGACGCCACATGCCATCTTCGGCCTGATAAGCCAGCAGCGTGGCCATCATTTTACGGTATGCTTCCATAATTACAGCTCTGTTTGGATTATCTCCCGGCAGCATCCGCAGTATCTCGGCCATCCCGACGGCCATCCATCCGTTACCCCTTCCCCAGAAAAAAGGTGTGGTAGGCGAATGATGGAAGAGGCCATTAGGCCGTTGTATTTCCTTCAGATACAGAACCATTTCGGCTGCGGCCCGGTCGATGTACTTCCTGTCGCCCGTTGCTAAGTAGGCCTGCGCCTGCACAGCCGTAATCATAAACATATCGTCTATCCATATACGAGTTTGCCAGGAAAATCCCTTGTCGGCCCATGCTTTTTCCTCCGGCTTGGCATCCGCAGGCGCCTCCCACTGCGTGTCGGCATAAAGCAGGCCAAGGTCGCGATACATAGTCTCCTTATTTTTTTGATATATAGCTAAGGGAATGGCGCCGAACACATTATTATCTACGTGATTAGGCTTGGGCTGCAAATGCCTTTCGGAGGAAAACAGCGGCCGGAAGCGCATCAGCAGCCTGTCATACAAATCGCCGTTGGCCGTTGCATCTGCAAACCACAGGCCGCCGAGCCAGGCGCAAACGTCGGGGTAGGTTATCTGGGCAGGCGGCGTCTCCCATTTTGTCACACCATAGCGCGAGTGGGGAGACGCAAGGTATTTATTGATAATTCGCAGGCCGATTTCGTCCGGCGAGCTGCCTTTTGGGAAATCCTTCAGGTTATAATCCTGAGCGTTCATACTTATTGTGCCAAAGGCAAATAGAAGTGCAAAAAATAAAATATTCTTCATGGCATATTGTTTTTTTATCCTGAAAAGGATGTGCGTTAATGGGCTAAAAGTACTCATTCCTCCGGGATTAAATTTTCCTTGCGTATAACCTCCGGGCCGGCTTCACTATTTCCGTCGCAAGCCAAACTAACGTCGGTTTGGCTCAAATATTCTATCCGCAAGCAAAACCGACGCAAGTTTGGCGCCATGTTTTATACGCGGGCCAAACCGACGCAAGTTTGGCCCAAAATTTATTTCCGCAAGCCAAACCGACCTTAGTTTGGCTCAAAATTTATTTCCGCGGGCAAAACCGATGTTAGTTTTTTATCAATTCTATTTTTTCGGGCAAAACTGATGTTAGTTTTGCTCAAAAAAATTTTCCGCGGGCAAAACTGATGTCGGTTTTGCTCAAAAAAATTTCCGCAAGCCAAACTGACGTCAGGCTGGCGCCAGGTTTCTTCCGTAAGCAAAACCGACGTCAGGCTGGCGCCAGGTTTCTTCCGTAAGCAAAACTGACGTCAGGCTGGCGTCAATTTTCTTCCGCAAGCCAAACTGACGTCAGGCTGGCGTCAATTTTCTTCCGCAAGCCAAACCGACGTCAGGCTGGCGTCAATTTTCTTCCGTAAGCAAAACCGACGTCAGGCTGGCGCCGAGTTTCTTCCGCAAGCCAAACCGACGTCGGTTTGGCTCAAAATTTATTTCCGCGGGCAAAACCGATGTTAGTTTTTTATCAATTTTATTTTTTCGGGCAAAACTGATGTTAGTTTTGCTCAAAAAAATTTTCCGCGGGCAAAACCGATGTTAGTTTTTTATCAATTCTATTTTTTCGGGCAAAACTGATGTTAGTTTTGCTTAAAAAAATTTTCCGCGAGCAAAACTGATGTCGGTTTTGCTCAAAAAAATTTTCCGCGAGCAAAACTGACGTCGGTTTGCCTCCAAAAAAATTTCCGCAGGCCGGCCCGACGTCAGGCTGGCGCCAGGTTTCTTCCGCAAGCAAAACTAACGTCGGTTTTACTCAAATTTTCTTAGTGGAGCCAAACTGACGTCGGTTTGGCTTTGATTTTTTCCGCGGGCCAAACCGATGCAAGGCTGACCATCAAAATCTCTTTCCGGGAGCTGTTACGGGGGGCGGAAGGCGACTAAAAGGGCCGGCGGCGGCTTGTCACCACATATTATTATATACAGAAAATATGCCGCAGGCAAAAAATGCCCTGAAAAGCCCTGCGCCTATGGAGTTTGACTATTCAACTCATTTCATACCTTTGCAGCAGTTCAAATTATATTATAAAACCTGTTTATTATGAACAACATGTACAAATGCTGCATTTATTGCGGCGCAGAACTTTACAGAGACGAAAGCCGGTGCAGATATTGCCGAAAATGGCAAAACAAGTTTGACGACAGCTATGACGAACCGCCCCGTTACGACGATCGTTATGAGAATCTCGACAGCTATTCCGACTTGGATTGCGACAGGGATTGCGAGCCTGATTATCAGTGTCGGAACCATTCGCGCTATTCCGGCTGCGACTCTTATCCCCCGGAGGGGCAGAATTTCCGGGCGGCGGGCCGACAGATGTCGGGCGTAGAGATAGGGGCTATCGTTGTGGTTGTTGCGCTCGTGGGCCTGATTATATCCTTGCTGCTCTGACCGATTTTTTTTTACAACAAGCCCAATTAAACGCCATTGGGAAGGCTATCCTATAAAAAGTTCTCCCGCCGGACGAAGCGACTGCTACTGCTCTGTTTGGCGCCTGCCGCCATTATTTTTATGGCGGTTTTGATTTTGTTTGTGCCTCCGGTTCAGAACTATATGCTGAAGCAGGCGCTGCGCTATGCGGGTCGTAAGGCGGGGCTGGAACTTGCGGCCGACAGGCTTAGGCTCCGGCTCCCCTGCGAGCTCAGCGTCGAGAACCTCAGAGCCTCGGCTCCCGGGGCCGATTCGCTGCTGAGTTTGCAGTCGCTGAGGCTTGGCTTGCGGCCTTCGCTTTCTATGGGCAAGAGGCTTGCTGTCGAGAGGCTTGAGATGCTAGGGTTGTCTATAAATTCCGGGGCTTATGTGTCCGGAACTTATGTTTATGGTCGATTGGACAGTTTGAGCCTGAGTGGATTTGTCGACTTTAAGACGGGCCATGCCGATGCCGATGCGGTGGAATTATCGGGTGCAAATGTTTTGGTTGAGGCTTATCCGTCGCCTGATACTACAAATTCGGAGGCTTCGGCCTGGACTGTCAGGCTTGGGCGCTTGCTTTTCAGTCGCACGGTGGCGGAGCTGCGGTTGCCGGCCGACAGCCTTGGTTTGTATGCGTTTATTCCGCGGGCAGAGGTGCGGGAAATTAATTTGGGGTTGGCGGCTTCGCTATACGCTGCGGCGAGTGTGGCTGTAAGCGATGCGGCCGTTGCTGTGGAAAGCGGTTCGGGCCGGGCGGCTTCGGGTTTCGATTGGCGTCACATCGAGCTGACGGAGCTGAATATGAGGCTGGATTCGGTTGAATATCTGGCCGGTGCTATGCAGGGTCAGCTTAGCTCGCTGTCGGTTTCCGAGCGGTCGGGTTTGCAGATTAGTTCGCTCAGCGCGCGGGCCCGTTCGGACAGCGCAGGGGCGGATTTGTCCGAATTTGAGCTCCGCACGGCACATTCGTCGCTCAGCCTTCAGGCTCGGATTCCTTCGGATGCCCTGAGTGCGGAGCCGGTCGGCAGCTTAGAGGCGCGGCTGTCGGCATCGGTGGGCAAGGCCGATTTGCCTTTTTTTGTCCTGCCCTCAGGCGATTTTGAGGCCCGCTATCCCGATAGCCCGCTTCGTATAGAGTTGGAGGCCAAAGGCAATAGCCGCTCGGTGGAGATTCCCCGGCTTCAGCTTAACCTGGCCGGGGCATTGCGCCTGCATGCCTGGGGAGCCATAGCCCGGCCACTCGACAGCCTTCGGCGCTCGGCTCGCCTCCGGCTGTCGTCGCGCGTGTATCAGCCTGGGCTCGACGTGACGGGCGAGCTCGATTACAGGCGTCGGACAGCCGGCGTCGAGCTCTCGCTGAGCGATGCGGCCAGGGCGCATCTGAGTGCGAGCTTCGGCCTTGCGGATGATAGCTATTCGGTTTTTTTGCAGGTCGACAGCTTGGTTCCGGCCGGCTTCACGGCCTTCGATTCGGCCGCCTTCGTTTCCGCCGTGCTGCGTGCGCAGGGGCATGGCTTCGATTTTTTTGCCGATTCCACGGTTGCCAATCTGCGCGGCCGAATCAATGAGCTTAGGTACGCTAACAGTCGCTTGGGGCCTGTAAGATTCAGGGCTTCGCTGGTCAATCATAAGGCAGAGCTCGAAATGGAAAGCGATGATCCGGTTGCGAAGATGGACTTCAGCTTCATCGGCAGCCTTAGTCGCAATCGGATGACGGGCATGCTAAGCGGCAATGTCGACAGCCTCGACCTGTATGCGCTCCGCCTGACGGAGGCTCCTTTCTCCACTTCCTTCCAGATATTTGCCGAAGCCGAAAGCGACCTGGGCGTAAGGCACGGGGCCGACGTCACGCTCGGAAACTGGGAGCTCAACCTTGCCGGCAGCCCTTTCCGGGCAAAAACCCTAACGCTCAAAGCTCATTCGGATGCCGACACCACCGACATCAGCTTCAATGCGGGCGACCTGGGGGTTAGGCTGAGCGGCGGCTACGGGATTGAAGCGCTGGCAGGTCGGGCCGGACGTCTGGCTGAGGCCGTCGGCCGCAGGATGCGCACGGATTCGGCCGTCCGACTCAGCTCCGTGCAGCCGCTCTTCCCCGCCATGTCGCTGTCCGTGCATGCCGGTAAGGACAATCCGCTGCACGCGGCTTTGCGCCGCAATAACATTGAGTTCGACAGCTTCAGCCTCGAGCTGAGCTCTTCGCCCTCAGAGGGGCTCAGCGGCTCGGCCGGGCTGTTCGCTCTCTATCGCGATACTCTGCGCATAGATACTCTGCGCGCCAAGATCGTTCCGGACGGCCGGGGCCTTACTTTCGGAGCCGAGGTTCTGAAAAACCGCTTCCTGAGGCAAACGCCCTTCACTGCTCGGCTTCAAGGCAGCCTGCGGGATGAATATGCAGAGGCCGAAGTGATGTATACTAATCACCGGGCTGCTACCGGGCTGCATCTCGGATTGCGGGCGGCCAAAACTCCGCAGGGCTTCCTGCTGAACTTTTTCCCCGACACTGCTGTTATCGCCTTCAACGCTTTCGCTCTGAACAGTAACAACAGCCTGCTTTTTAAGAGCATCCGGAACATAGAAGCCAACCTGCGATTCTCCGGAGCCAATAACAGCCTGCTGTGGATTCACTCTACGAAAGACAGCGCGACCGCCCCCTACCCCGTCCTCCGCGCCGAGCTCAGCAATATTCCTCTGGGAGTGATTACGCGCGGATTCATCAGCCTGCCGTCGCTGGAAGGCTCGGCCAGCGCGGATTTTCAGTACATGCCCACAAGCGAATCGTTTACGGTGGCAGGCGAAGTTCATGTAGACAATCTCAGCTACGAAGGCGGCCGCGTAGGCGAGCTGATGCTCAACGGCACTTATATTCCTCTGGCCGGGAATACGCATGAGGTGGATTTGCATTTTTTCCGTAACATGAACGAGGTTAGCTCCGCCCTTGCAGTATACGACCCCGGGCGCGACAGGCTCAGCGGCTCGCTTCGCTTCGATGCCCTGCCGCTGGAAATGTTCTCGGCCTTCGTTCCTCATACCACCTTCGCCGGAGCCCTTAACGGGCAGGCAGAGATCAGCGGCACCGCGGCCGTTCCGCTGGCGACCGGCTTCTTGCAGTTAGACACAGCCTCGGTTTTCTCCGGGGCCGTATCGTCTCAGTTCAGGCTCGACAGCAGCCGCGTGAGCATAACCGACAACGTGGCGAGCTTCAACAGCTTCAGGATATTTGCCTCCGGAGAGAATCCGTTCGAGATTAACGGCAGGCTGAACTTTGCCGACTTGGGAAGGGCCGAGGCCGACCTGCGCCTCGGAGGCAATAACATCAGGATACTCGACGCCAAACGCAGGCCCGAAAGCATTGCCTACGGCAGGCTGCTGGCCGACGTTTCGACCACCATAAAAGGATCGCTCTCCGCCCTGACTGTTCGCGGCAACGTGCGGCTTCTGGGAGGCACCAACCTCACCTACGTGATGCAGGAATCGCCTCTGACGGTGGAAGACAGGCTGAAGGACTTGGTAACGTTCACGTCTTTCGCCGATTCGGCTCTGATGCGCCGGCGCCGGTCGCAGACTGCTCCGCTACCGCTCGGCGGCATAGACATGCTGATGCTGGTGCACATAGATCCTGTCGTGCAGCTCAGCGCCGATATTAGTCCGGACAAGTCGAGCTACCTGAACCTCGAAGGCGGCGGCGACCTCTCCTTCCAATATAACAGGCAGGGACATACGGTTGTGAACGGCCGCTACACGCTTTCGGGCGGCAAACTCAAGTACGCTCTGCCCATAATCCCGCTGAAGGAGTTCGGCATCAAGCCCGACAGCTACATACAATGGGACGGCGACCCCTTCAACCCTCTGCTCGGCCTGGCCGCCACACAGCGGATGCGCAGCACGGTGAGCCTTGCCGGCGAATCTCCCCGTCCGGTCGACTTCGAGGTGGGAGTAGACGTGCGCGAACGCTTAGACAACATGTCGCTGCTCTTCACCATAGCGGCTCCCGACGACGCCTCCGTACAGTCGGAACTCGACCGCATGGGCGCCGAGGGACGCTCCACACAGGCCGTCGGCATGATGGTGACAGGCCTCTACCTGGCCAACGGCAGCGGCGGCAAGGCCAACATGGACATGGGCGACGCGCTCAACAGCTTCCTCCAAAGCGAAATCAATCACATAGCCGGCAGCGCCCTTCGCACCGTCGACATCTCCTTCGGCATGGATTCATACAACCAGGCCCCCGAAAGAGGAGGCGGCCAGCGTACCGACTATTCCTTCCGCTTCGCCAAACGATTCTACAACGACCGCCTGCGCATAATGCTCGGCGGGAAATTATCTTCGGGCGACGTGCCGCAAAAGGAGGCCTTCATCGACAACGCCTCGCTTGAGTGGCGGATGAACAGCGCCGGCACCGGCTACCTGAAGCTCTTCCACGACCGCAACTATCAGAGCATCCTCGACGGCGAAGTGATAGAAACCGGAGCCGGCATAGTCCTCCGCCGCCGCATGCTCCGCCTCTCCGAGCTCTTCAAATGATGCGGCTTCGGCTTGCTGCACACGTTCGGAGACATCGCATCCCCAAGCTTCTCACCACCTGATTCCTCCTGCCAAACAACCTCAGTTGCGCAGAGGCGAGGAATCAAAATCGCAATGTAAAAGGAACTGAGGCGAGCTGAGGCGACATCGTTTTTTTGTCAAGAAACTATTCTCGCCTTGTCGCAACATTTTAATCCCGCAAAAAAAATAGCCGCAGCCTGTCCAAAAACTTTCATCCTCTCGACGGAGCTGCGGCGACACATCGCAACGCTTCATTATCTCGCCGATACAACGGCACGATAAACAAGCGTTCCGGTTTCGCGACGTTCAAACGGCACGATAAACAAGCGTTTAGCTTTCGCGACGTTTAAACGGCACGATAAGCAAGCGTTTAGCTTTCGCGACGTTTAAACGGCACGATAAACAAACGTTTAGCTTTCGCGACGTTTAAACGGCACGATAAACAAGCGTTTAGCTTTCGCGACGTTCAAACGGCACGATAAACAAGCGTTTAGCTTTCGCGACGTTCAAACGGCACGATAAGCAAGCGTTTAGCTTTCGCGACGTTTAAACGGCACGATAAACAAGCGTTTCATTGTCTCGCCGTTGTAACGGCACGATACTTAAACGTTTTGATTGCTCCACGATAGATTTCGCAAGCCGATGAAACTGTTTGACGCCTCCAATTTTTTTTGTGAGCATGTAAAAGTATTTGGTTTGTATGCCGAAAATATTCTATGCTGGGATTACTTTTTGCACCGCCCCCAAAATATCACCGGCCCCCATTGCATCAATGTCGTTGCACCAATGACGCCGCCGCAAAGGCATTGGCCGACGGTTTTATTCGGGTCGAAAATGTTAGCCCCCTACGGGACCCCTGTTTGGGCAGACGAATGACCCCTTTGGGCAGGCGCGAATTATTTTGATACAATCCTTTTCAGACAGGAGCGGCGTTTTAAACCCCCCAAAACGCCATTATTTGCCCAAACCATATTGTTTCATATCTTTGGAGCCGTTCACAATGCAATTATCCTAAACATATATATTTATGAATACCCTTAAACAGTTTATCAACGGACAATTTGTTGAGCCTCTTTCGAAGCGACAGCTCGAAGTTGAGGATCCTTTCGAAGGAAAAATCATCGCATCGGCTCCCGATGGCGACGAGGCTGATGCCGACGCTGCTCTTCAGGCCGCCGCTGCCGCACAGCCTTCGTGGGCCAAGAAGTCGGCGCCCGAACGGGCATCCTATCTGAGGCTTATGGCCGCACAGATTCGGGCAAACCGAGTTGAGCTCGCACAGACGCTGGCGCGCGAACAGGCCAAGATTATGCCTCTCGCACAGGTGGAAATCGACTTCACCGCGGACTATTTCGAGTACTACGCCGGCTGGGCGCGCATCTACGAGGGCGAGATTATACAGAGCGACCGCCCTAACGAAAACATATTCCTTTTCCGCAAGCCTATTGGCGTCGTGGCAGGGATTTGCCCGTGGAATTTCCCCTTCTTCGTGATGGCCCGCAAGGTGGCGCCCTCGCTGCTGGCGGGATGTACGGCGGTGATAAAGCCCAGCAGCCTGACGCCGCTGACTACCTTTGCCTTCGCGCGCCTCATCGAGGCCACCGGATTGCCTCCGGGCGTGGTGAACTTCGTAAGCGGACGCGGCTCCACCCTTGGCAACGCACTTGTGACGCACGAGCTGACCGACATGGTTTCGCTCACGGGAAGCGTTGAGGCCGGGCGCGACATCATACGGGCATCGGCCGAGCGCATCACCAAGGTTTCGCTCGAGCTGGGAGGCAAGGCGCCGGCCATAGTCTTCAAGGATGCCGACATAGACCTGGCCGTGAAAGCCATAGTCGACTCCAGAGTTATCTTCGGAGGACAGGTGTGCAACTGCGCCGAGCGGGCCTACATACATGAGGCTATCTTCGACGAGTTTGCCGACAAGCTTGCCAAAGCGATGGCCAAAGTGACGTACGGCAGCCCCTTCGCATCGCCATCGCCGCAGATGAGCTCGCTTATCGACAGCCGGCAGCTCGAAAAAGTGGAGGCCATGGTATCGAGAGCCGTAGCCGAAGGCGCTCAGGTTCTGACCGGAGGCCGTCGCGCCGACGCTCCGGGATACAAGTACGAGCCTACGGTTCTGGCCGGATGCTCGCAGCAATCGGAGATGGTGCAGAGCGAAGTCTTCGGCCCCGTGCTCCCCATCCTCCCCTTCAACTACTACGACGAGGCCATAGCCATGGCAAACGACAGCCGCTACGGGCTGACCTCCTCCGTGTTCACCACCAACGTCAGCACCGTGATGCAGGCGCTAAAGGATTTGCGCTTCGGCGAGACCTACGTCAACCGCGAGCACTTCGAGGGCATGCAGGGCTTCCATGCCGGATGGCGTCAGTCGGGCATAGGCGGAGCCGACGGCAAGCACGGACTGATGGAGTACCTCCAGTCGCAGGTGGCCTACGTGCAATACTGATTTAATCACCATATAAATTCAAAAGAAGATGAAGAAAACTATCTTACTTTTGGCCGTCATCATACTGACAGCCGGCGGCGCCGCCGCAAAAGACACTAACGCCAGCCTCCGCGTGCAGGGCAAGTGCAACATGTGCAAGACTAAGATTGAGAAGGCCGCCAAGGCCGTAGAGGGCGTATCCGTAGCCGAATGGAACAAGGAAACGAAAGTGCTGCGCCTGCGCTTCGACGATTCCAAGGCCAAGCTCGACAACATCAGCCAAGCCGTAGCCAAAATCGGATACGATACCGATAAGGACAAGGCTCCGGACGAGGCTTACTCGGCCATGCCCAACTGCTGCAAGTACCGCGAGTGACTCCGCGCCGCAAGGCGAATACAAAAAGGGCCGTCTAACGATTGAAGTTAGACGGCCCTTTTTTGTAGGAACTGCCTCTAAGGCTCAGAGGCCTTGCCCGTGACAGCTCTTGTACTTTTTGCCGCTTCCGCAGGGGCAGGGATCGTTGCGGCCTACCTTCTTCTCGGCCCTGACTGGCATCTGAGGCTTAGGCTTAGTCGGGCCTGTGGGAGGCTTTTCGCCAGGCTCGCCTGAGGTGGGCCCGGCCTGAACGGCTTCGCTCTTTTCGGCGCGATAGCGGCTCATGTCCTGCCTGCGCTCGCGGGCTGCCTGCTGTACGTTCACGTGCCGGCCCTCGCTTGCTCCGGGAGCCTGTTCGTGCAATTGCCCGCGCATCAGTATGCCGGCGCTCTTGCGGTTCATGGCATCTACCATAGCCTTGAAGAGGTTGTAGGATTCGAGCTTATATATCAGCAGCGGATCTTTGTTCTCGTAGGTTGCATTCTGAACGGAGTGGCGCAGCTCGTCCATCTCCCGCAGATGCTCTTTCCAGGCCTCGTCTATGGTGTGGAGCAGGATGGCCTTCTGGAAAGCCTTAGGTACGGCTTTGCTGTTGGTTTCGTAGGCTTCCTTCAGGTTGCAGATGATTTGGTAGACGCGCTTGCCGTCGGTGATAGGTATCACTATGTTGTCGTACATGGCTCCCTGCTCTTCGTAAACGCGCCTGATGACGGGGTTTGCGGTTTGGATCATATTCTCCATGCGCCTCTTGAAGTGCTTGAGGGCATCGTCGAAGAGAGCCTCGGCCAGCGCTTTCGAGTTGCCGCCTGCAAATTCCTTCTCGTCGAAGGGCGATTCCATGGCGAAGGTGCGGAAGAGCTCTAAGCGGAAGTCGCTGAAGCTGTCGCTGTCGGAATACTGTTCGACTATGGCCGTGGCATTGTCGTAAATGGTATGCAGCACGTCGAGGCCTATGCGTTCGCCAAGGAGAGCGTGGTGGCGGCGGGTATAGATCACCTTTCGCTGTATGTTCATCACGTCGTCGAAGTCGAGCAGGCGCTTGCGGATGCCGAAGTTGTTTTCCTCCACCTTCTTCTGAGCCTTCTCTACGGCTGAGTTGAGCATGGAGTGTTCGAGCATCTCCCCGGTTTTGAAGCCAAGCCTGTCCATCAATCCGGCTATGCGGTCGGATGCAAACAGGCGCATCAGGTCGTCTTCGAGCGAGATGAAGAACACGGAGGAGCCGGGGTCGCCCTGGCGTCCGGAGCGTCCGCGAAGCTGCCGGTCTACCCTTCGGCTCTCGTGTCTTTCGGTGCCGATGATGGCAAGCCCTCCGGCTGCCTTCACTTCGGGCGATAGCTTGATGTCGGTACCGCGACCGGCCATGTTGGTGGCTATGGTGACGGTTCCGCGCTGTCCGGCCTGGGCAACGATGTCGGCCTCGCGCTGATGGAGCTTTGCGTTCAGAACGTTGTGCGGTATGCGCCGGATGTTGAGCATCCTGCTGAGAAGCTCGGAGATCTCAACCGATGTGGTGCCGACCAGCACCGGGCGTCCGGCATTCACTAAGGCATTGATTTCGTCGATCACCGCATTGTACTTCTCCCGCTTGGTCTTGTAGATGCGGTCGTTCATGTCGGTGCGATCTATGGGGCGGTTGGTTGGTATCACTACCACGTCGAGCTTATAGATGTCCCAGAACTCGCCGGCCTCCGTTTCGGCCGTACCCGTCATCCCGGCCAGCTTTTGATACATGCGGAAGTAGTTCTGGAGCGTGATGGTGGCGTAGGTTTGCGTCGCGGCTTCCACTTTGACGCGCTCCTTGGCTTCTATGGCCTGGTGGAGGCCGTCGGAGTAGCGCCGGCCCTCCATGATGCGTCCGGTTTGCTCGTCCACTATCATCACCTTGTTCTCTATAACCACATATTCGTCGTCGCGCTCAAAGAGCGTATAGGCCTTGAGCAGCTGGTTGATTGTATGGACTCGCTCGCTCTTGACGGAGTAGTTGGCCAGCAGCTCATCTTTACGGGCCTGCTTCTCCTCATCGGTGCCCTGCATGTTATCAACCTGCGACAGATCCAGGGCGATGTTGGGCAGGACGAAGAACTGCGGGTCGTCGGACTTGCCGGTCAGCAGGTCGATGCCCTTGTCGGTAAGCTCTATGCTATGGTTTTTCTCGTCTATCACGTAGTAGAGGGCTTCGGTGACGAGATACATCTGCCGCTGGTTATCGGCCAGGTATACGGCTTCGGTTTTGTTCATGGCCGCCTTGATGCCCGGCTCGCTCAGGAACTTTATCAGCGCCTTGTTGCGCGGGTTGCCCTTTGAGGAGCGGAAGAGCAGCAGAGAGCCTTCCTCGGCCACCTTCTCGTCCTTGCTTTGCATCTTTTGCTTGGCCTCGGTGAGAAGCCTTGTGCAGAGGTTGCGCTGAGCATTGACCACTACCTCAACGTTGGGCCGGAACTGCTCGAAGAGTTGCACTTCGCCTTTCGGAATGGCGCCTGAGATGATGAGCGGCGTGCGGGCGTCGTCGATCAGGACGGAGTCCACCTCATCCACTATGGCATAGTTGTGCTTGCGCTGAACCAGATCTTTAGGGCCGAGGGCCATGTTGTCGCGCAGATAGTCGAAGCCGAACTCGTTATTGGTGCCGAAGGTGATGTCGGCAAGGTAGGCTTTGCGTCGCGCATCCGAGTTCGGCTCATGCTTGTCTATGCAGTCCACCGACAGTCCGTGGAACATGTAGAGAGGCCCCATCCATTCGGAGTCACGCTTGGAGAGGTAGTCGTTCACCGTCACAACGTGCACTCCGTTTCCGGTAAGCGCATTGAGGAAGACCGGCAGCGTTGCCACCAGGGTTTTACCTTCTCCGGTAGCCATTTCGGCTATGTATCCCTTCACGCGCTTGCTCAGCTTGGTGTCTTCGGTGTCCTTTTCGTATTTCTTCGGGCTCGGATTGTGGAGCACTACCCCGCCCATGAGCTGCACGTCGAAGTGTATCATATCCCAGGTGATATGATTGCCGCCGGCCGTCCAGTGGTTGCTGTATACGGCCTTGTCGCCTTCGATCACGACGAAGTCGTGCGCGATGGCCAGCTCGCGATCAAAGTCTGTTGCGGTCACTACGATGCGTTCGTTTTGCACGAAGCGCCGGGCCGTATCTTTCACTATGGAGAATACTTCGGGGAGTATGCGGTCGAGCTCGCGTTCCTGTATCTGAAGTATCTCTTTCTCTATTTCGTCGATCTGCGCCCAGAGCTTCTCGCGCTCTTCGAGTTCGAGGCTTTCGATCGATGCTTTGAGCTCGTCGGCCTTGCGGCGCTCGTCCGTAACGACGGCGGCAAGCTGCCCGCGGAGCTTTGCGGAGTATGCTCGGAGCTCGTCGTTGCTCATCTTCTCAACTTCCGGATATACGGCTTTTATCTTGTCGACGTACGGCAGTATATCCTTAAGGTCGCGCTGCGACTTGTTGCCGAAGAATTTCGATATAAATTCGTTTAATCCCATAATGCTTTATCAAGAGTTTAATTAAGATATTTAGAAAATAGTGATAGTGGAAACAGGTATACTATATTGATGCAGCCGCATACGAGCCATACCTCCGGGCCGGCAGGCCCTCGCCTTGACAGTATAGTTCAGCGCTGAGCCAGCTCGTGGAGGGGCTGCTGCCGGCTGGCGTTAGGCGGCCTTATTCTGAGGATATAGGTGACGGATGGAGCTACCTCCTCCGCTTTGACTTCGCGGTACAGATGCTGCGGCTTCAGTCCGCTGCCCATGAACACGAGTGGCGTGACCACCGCATTGTTTCGCACGAGCTCGACGGTTGAGCCCGGCTCCTCGCTGTTGATGCGCCATCCGGGCTGGAGTTCCACCACCAGGTCGCCTCTCCCTATGTGATGCGTACCCTTGTAGAGAGCCGCATTGCCTTCGTACCAGTTGCCGTTGCGCAGGTCGCAGTCGGTGATGACGCTCTGTACGCCGGCAAATTCGGCTACGAAGACGGCCGATTGCTTCTGTATCTCCTCCAGAGGAATACGCGCCTCTTCGGCAGCCTTTCGGTTGAGGAAGATCTGGCGGTCGTAGTAGCCGTTCACCCAGGATTTCTGGCCGTAGAGCTGCATGAGGTACATGTTCAGCAGGGCCACGCATCGCTTGGGATAAAAGAGCCCGCCTCCCAGCGTCATGTCCTGCGGTATTATCTCCTCGCTACGGAAATATCCGGAGCCGGAGAAGACTATCAGCACGTTGCTCATGCCCACCTTCCTGTCTATGGCGGCAAAGAGCTGCTCCAGGCATCTGTCGAGCCGGCAGTATGTGTCTTGTATTTCGGGCGTATAGTCGCTGCTGTTTTTGCGGCTGAAGCTGCCTGCATAGTAGGTGATGGCGAGCATGTCGGGGCAGGATCGCGAGCCGAATCCGGCGTACTCTATGAATCGCAGGGCAAGGTTATTGACCTCGGCATTCACCATTCCCGACGTTTTGAAGTCCGGATAGCAGTCTCGGCTTCTCTCCTCGAAGTGATGCCTGAAGGGCCTGTTTTCCGTTGTATAGGGGAAGGCATTGTATCGTTCGGCCGGCAAGGCAGGCTCCCAGGAGGTCTTGCCTATGCGTGCCGACAGCGATTCGGGCCCGTTATTGTATCGGTCTACGTACCACGGAAGGCTTTTATAATATGTGGTGGTGGCCCATTTACCGTTGATGTCGTCTATCCAGAAGGCGCCGTTGGCGGCATGTCCGGCGGAGAGTATGGCCTGCGAGGCTTCCGGGGCTATGGCATAAACGTCGCTTTTGCCTTGCGAGGCCAGCTTGAGCTCGTCGCCTATGGTAGAGGCCAGCAGGCGGGCGGGCGAGAAGCGGTCGCGGGTGAAGTTGCCCAGAAAGTCGGGGTCGTGAAGCGCGGGCAGCTCCCTGTTATCATAAAAATCAAATCTTTTTTCGGCCGATATGCCGTGAAAGCATGGGTTGCTGCCGGTGAAGAGTGTGGCGAAAGCGCTTGCCCTGTCTATGTTCGTGAATGAGAAGCTGAGGTTGCGATAGCTCACACCCTCGTTCAGCAGCCGCTTAAAGCCCTGTTCTCCGAATGTATTATAGAAATAATCGAGATAATCACCCCTTAGCTGGTCTACCGTGATGCAGACTACCAGCTTGGGCACCTGCCTTCCGGAGGCTCCCATATTCGCTATGGCAAGAACAGTGAGGATTGATGTGAGGATTGTTTTCATTGGGCCCAAAAGTATGGCATTTTTTTATTGATGCCAAACGGAACATGTAAAAAGCCTGCCCCCGCACATAGCCGGGCTGCCGGGCCGGGGCTATTGCCTGCCCACCTCAGGGGCCTGTTCCGGCCGGCAAACCGCATCCGAGGCCCGTCCCTAATCCGTTTTGAGGCCGGAGCGGATGCTGCACTCCATCCCCTGTTTATTTTCAGCCCGCCGGGCATTTCGCAACAAAAAAAATGTTAATCGGCTGAACTTCTGTGTTTAATAAAATCCAAGCCTCTCTTTCCGGAGGCCATCTAAGTCCTTAGATGGGCTGAATTTTTTTTCCGCAAGCCATCTAAGTCCTTAGATGGGCTGAATTTTTTTTTCGCAAGCTATCTAAGTCCTTAGATGGGCTGAATTTTTTTTTCGCAAGCTATCTAAGTCCTTGGATGGGCTGAATTTTTTTTTCGCAAGCTTTCTAAGTCCTTGGATGGGCTGAATTTTTTTTCCGCAAGCTATCTAAGTCCTTAGATGGGCTGATTTTTTTTTTCGCAAGCTTTCTAAGTCCTTAGATAGCTTGAATTTTTTTTCCGCAAGCCATCTAAGTCCTTAGAGGGGCCGACGGAACCGGGTCGGCGTTTTGCAAAAAAAACATTGCCGCCTGCCCATGCAGGGGTCTCGTAGGGGTCGAATATTTTCGACCCGAATAAAACCGCCTTCAATGCCTTTGCGGCGGCGTCATTGATGCAACGGCATTGATGCAACGTCATTGATGCAATGGGGGGCGGTGATTTTTCGGGGGGCGATGATTTTTCGGGGGCGGTGATTTTTCGGGTCGAAAATTTTCGACCCCTACGAGCCTGCATACATTGTCGTATCTTTGCCTGCGGCGGCTATCAAGGCGCCGGTGTTAAAACATCAGTCAAACCGTCGGGATATATCACCCCAAGCTTCCTAAACATTGAACATTATGCCCATCTCGCTCAAATATCTTTTATGCTTTGCGGCCGCAATGATTGCTCAGGCTTCGTCGGCCCAGTTTCTGGACTATGGCGTCGATCCTCTGCGCTACAAGTGGAATATTGCGCGGCTTCCGCATTACAACCTTATATATCCGCGCGGGCTCGACTCGCTGGCATACCGCTATGCCCTCTACCTCGAAAATGCTTACGGGCCTCTGGAGAATACGGCCGGACGGGTTCGTACCAAAGGCTTCCCGGTGGTGATGCATCCCGGAGCCATGGTGCCAAACGGGATGGTGGCCTGGGCTCCGAGGCGCATGGAGCTGCTGACCACTCCCTCGGCGCGGCATCATGCGGAGCCCTGGGAGCAGCACCTCGCAATACACGAATCGCGTCATGTGCTGCAAATGGGCAAGCTTGCCACGGGCTTCTTCCGCCCTTTTTACTTTCTGGTAGGCGAACAGATGGGAGGGGTTGCGGCGGCCTTCGTGCCGCGATGGTACTTCGAGGGCGATGCCGTAAGCGCCGAGACTGCCCTTACGGGGAGCGGACGGGGCAGGCTGCCGGAGTTTCAGATGATTTACAGGGCGCAGATGCTCAGCGGCCGCTTCTTCTCCTTCGACAAGTGGGCATTAGGCTCGTACAAGAATCAGGTTGGGACGTATTATACCCTCGGATATGAGATGGCGGCCTACGCTCGCTATCGCTACGGTGCGGATGTATGGAGCAAAACGACTTCGAGGTACGCGGCCCGTCCGATAAGCCTGAGGCCCATGTCGGACGCATTCCGCAAGCATACGGGCATAGGCTTCGGGAGCCTGTTCCGCCAAACCTTCGACTTCCTCCGAAGCGAATGGGAGCGGACGGACACAGGCTACATCACTCCAGCCTACCTCAGCCGCACGCACAGGCACTACACCTCCATGCAGTATCCCCAACTGCTGAACGACTCCACCGTTGTATGCATCAGAACCGGCATGAGCGACATCGCCGCCATAGTGACGCTGAGCGGCGGGCGGGAGCGCAGGCTGACCTACGCCGCAGCCGTCACCGGCAAGCTTCAGACAGCCGCCGACAGCAGCGACAGCCTGCGCATATACTGGCTGGAAACCACAGGCGGCATACGCTGGACGCACGAAAGCTTCGCCAGGCTGAAGTACATGGAGCCGGGGTCGACAGTGGTGCGCACCTTCGCGCCGGCCTACTCGCGCATAGTGCAGTTCGATGCCTCGGCCCGTTCCGTAGCCCTGTCGCTCATCGACGAGGCGGGCGCAGGCCGTATAGCCCTGGTTGATGTTGAAACCGAAAGGGAAACAGGCTCCATAGCGCTGCCTTCGGGCACCTTCGTGAAGGAGCTGGCCTGGGGCGATGCCGGAGAGCTCTACGCCGCCACCGTAGGCGCCGAAGGCATCGGCATCCACCGCATAGATACCGCCTGCGGCGAATGGACAAGGCTACTCGAGGCCACCCGCGCCAACATAAGCGGCTTCGCATGGCACAAGGGCCGACTGCTGTTTGAATCCGGCCTCAGCGGCATCAACAACATCTACGCCCTGAATCCTGAGGACAAAGCCGTCCGACGCCTCACCCGATCGCGCTTCGGCGCCTTCCAGCCGACGGTGCACAACAACAGCCTCATCTTTGCGGACTATCAGAGCACGGGATACCGCATAGCTTCGCTGCCGCTCGACAGCGCTGCCTGCGATGAGGCCGACTTCGCCCGCCCTTACCGCTTCGCCCTCGCCGAGGCCATCGCCAATCAGGAGCCGGAGCATATCTCAGCCGACAGGCTCAGCCCCGTAAGCTTCAGCCCCAAGCCCTACCGCAAGGCATCCCACCTCTTCAAGCTGCACAGCTGGGCGCCGCTCTACTTCAACATCAACGATATTATAGCGAGAAACACCGACGCTTTCCTCACAGCCGTCAGGCCGGGCCTGATGCTCATCTCGCAGAACTCTCTGAACACTGCCGTCAGCCAGGCTGCATGGTACTATGCCGACGGACATCATCACGGAGCCTTCCACTTCACCTACATGGGCCTGATGCCCGTCGTAAGCCTGAAGGCCGACATGGGAGGGCTGTCGCACGACATGATCTGGAAGGTGAACGCCGGCAAGGAGTCGTCGCTCGTAGCCCGGCAGGCTTCACGCACGGCGCTCAATCTGGAGGCCAACGCCTACCTGCCGCTCGTGTCGCACAAGGGCGGATACATTCGCGGGCTGCGTCCGTCGGTCTCATGGGTGTTCGCCAACGACAGGTATCAGCAATACCAAAGCAAGCGCATGCCCTACATGCAGTACCTCCGCAGCGAGATATGGCTCTATGCTTACAGGCGGATGGCCGCGCAGGAGCTGCTCCCGCGGCTGGGCTGGCAGTTCAGGCTCCAGCATCTCACAATGCCTTTCCAGCCGGAGAACATAGGCGACCTTTATGCGGTGCGACTTACCGGATACCTGCCCGGCATACTGCGCTCCCACTCCCTGATGCTGCGGGCCGGATGGCAGTATCAGGATCTGGACGGCAAGGCGCTCTACAACTTCAACCGGCTGCTGGATGCACCCCGCGGACATGCAGCCGAACTCCGCACGCAGCATCAGGCGCTCGCGCAGGCCGACTATGCTTTCCCGCTCGTATCGCCCGACCTGAGCATATTCTCGCTGGCATACATACGGCGCATACGGGCCAATATCTTCGGCGATATAAGCCTGAACAGAGCTAAGGAGGATGTGCCGTGGGATAAGCCGCGATATTCTTACGGCAGCGATCTGCTGGTTGACTGGAACGCGCTGCGGCTGCCCTATGCGCTGCAAACAGGCGTTCGGCTGGTGTATCCTGTGGGAGTCGGGCAGATGCGGGTTCAGCTCATCTCATCAATAAGCTTCTGAAGTCGTGATTGGCAGCAAAGACCTCACCGCCGGCCCTATCGGCAGGCAGCTATTCCGATTGGCAAGCCCCATCATAGGCACTTCCTTCATACAAATGACTTACAGCCTCACCGACATGGCATGGGTGGGGAGGCTCGGAAGCACCTCGGTGGCCGCTATCGGAGCCGTGGGCATACTCACCTGGCTCACGACCAACATATCGCTGCTGACGAAGGTAGCCTCCGAAGTGAGCGTCGGTATGAGCCTCGGCTCGCGCAACAGCTCCGACGCACGCATGTATGCCGGGCACAACTTCACTATCGCCCTTCTGCTGTCCGCTGTCTGGGGAAGCGCCATGTTTGCCTTCGCGCCCTCGGTGCTGAGCCTGTACGGACTGTCGGAGAGCATCACAGCCGAGGCCGTAACCTACCTTCGCATAGTGGCGCTCGGCTTCCCCTTCGTGTTCCTGAGCTCGGCACTAACGGGGATATACAACGGCGCAGGGCTCAGTCGCATACCCTTCTACATACACGGCGCAGGGCTTCTGCTCAACATCACGCTCGACCCGCTATGCATCTTCGGCTTCAGCCTTGGCTCGGCCGGAGCCGGCGTAGCCACATGCATATCCCAGGCCTCCGTCTTCCTTATCTTTATATATATAACAAAGCGGAAAACCCGGCTGCTCGGAGGCTTTCCGCTGCTCTGCATGCTAAGGGGAGCGCCCACGAGGCGCATCTTCCGCCTCGGCCTGCCCGTGGCTATGTTCAACAGCCTGCACTCTATAATCAACCTGCTTATGGGCCGAACGGCTTCGCTGCACGGTGGGCATATAGGGCTGACAACGCTCACGGCAGGCGGACAGATTGAGGCCCTCGCCTGGAACACATCGCAGGGATTCAGCACGGCGCTGGGCTCCTTCGTGGCGCAGAATCATGCCGCCGGCAAAAAGGAGCGCGTCCATGGAGCCTATCGGGCAACGCTGCTGATGACCATGCTCTTCGGCATCTTCTGCACGCTGCTCTTCGTATTCTTCGGCGAAGAGATCTTTGCGGTGATAGTGCCGGAGAAGGCCGCGTGGATAGCCGGCGGCGAGTTCCTGCGTATAGACGGCTATTCGATGATGTTCATGATGTTCGAAATAACCATGCAGGGGCTCTTTTACGGCACCGGACGCACCATTCCTCCGGCAGCGATAAGCGTGGCGTTCAACCTTGCCCGCCTGCCGCTGGCTGCAATACTGGCGGCGACCTCCCTCGGCGTGGCCGGCGTATGGTGGGCCCTGTCGCTTACCAGCATGGCCAAGGGGATAGCTTCCTTTATCTACTGGCGGAGTATCAAACAGTAGGGCGCCGGGAGCAGCTCAGGCTCCTACTATATCCTCGTAGAGCCGCCTCAGCCGCTTGCGCAAGTGCAGCACAGCATAATGCTTGCGCGAGCGCAGCGTGTTGACGGACAGGCCGGCTGCCGCTGCAATCTCCTTGATCGGTAGGCCTTCCAGCTCCGTAAGCTCATAAATCTCGCGCTGGGCGGGCGGAAGTTCGGCCAGTGCAGCTTCGAGCTCGCTCCACAAAAGCGATCGCAGGTAGTCTGTTTCGGGCGAGGGCGAGGCGCCGGCTTCGAGCAGCACATCCGTCAGCTCCATGGCCATCTCCTCCTCGCTGTCGATGGCACATGCGGGCCATTCCTCTTCGCGCTTCCTGAGGCCGTGGTTGATGATAGTGTTGCGGGCCACGCGATAGAGCCATGCGGCAACCTGCTCTATGGGGTCGACGGCAAAGCTCACAGTCTTGACGAAGCTAAAGAAAACCTCTTGCAGAATATCGTCGGCATCGCTGCGGTTCATAACCTTGCGGCGGATGAACTGCCTGAGCTTGGGATGATACTCTGCAATCAGCTGCTCCATATCCGTCTGTCGGACGGGCATCTCAGTCTTTTCGTTCGGCTTCAGCGTCATGCCGATGGGCGTGGTGCAAATGATGCTTCACAAATTCCTTTCGCTCGTCGTCCGACATCCGCATCCATTTTTTGTGCATCTGCCCGCGGTGGAACATCCTGTGCTTCATGCCGAGCCACCGATGAGCCCCGCCGAAGCCTCCGAACAGTATACGAGCCAGCGCCAGCAAGCCGAGGGCCTGCAAAGCATCTATCGTTTTCAGCCCGAAGATGTCGGGCAGCAGTGCATTCCAAAGCAGCATCACTGCGAAGCTGCACGCGGCCGCCATAACCATGCCTATGGCGATGTGGCCTGCAAAATGTAACATCTTTTTCATCTCTGTAATCTTTTAAAATTTAGTGTTATACGGTTGGGAACTTCTGATAATTAGATTTTTCAAGGCTTGCGACGGAGGCAAAAGCGGAGTGTACTTTAGTACATGAGCATTTTGCCGACGGAGCGAAACGCAGAAAAAGCAATTAGTAGACGTTCCCGGTTTTTAATTCAATGGCTTTACGTGGACAGATGCGCGCACATAGTCCGCATCCGGCGCAGGCGTCGGCGCTCCTTAGCCGCACCGCAGCCCTGTTGTGCACGGTGTACATCTCAAGTGCGCTGCGCCGGCAGCCTTTTATGCAGATTCCGCAGAGGTCGCATCTGTCGGCATCAACATTCGCAATCTTCTTCTTCCAAAACATATCTATTACTCATTATTATATATTACTACTAAGCGATATGAGGGATACCCCTCTATTATATCAGACAAGCCAAAGCCAAAGATATTTTATACATCACAAAAAAAAATTTTAGCCGGACTAAGATATTTCTGCATAGAAATCACCTCCCGCCGGCCGGCCCGAAACCGTAGCTGCGCAGCAAGAGGTTCCCTCAGCCGCAATAGAAGCCATAGCTGCGCAGAAATGTATAGCCGCAAGCCTTTTTGAGGCGATTTCTGCGCAGCAAAAGCCTCCCGCAGGCCTTTTTGAGGCGATTTCTATGCAGCAAAAGCCTCCCGCAAGCCTTTTTGAGGCGATTTCTGCGCAGCAAAAGCCTCCCGCGGGCCTTTTTGAGACCTTTGTTGCGCAGATATGCCTTCCCGCAAGCCGGAACGAAGCTTTTGTTGCGCAGAAATGTATAGCCGAAGGCTCAAACGAAGCCCTTGCTGCGCAACAATTATCTCCCGAAGGGCAGACCGAAGCTTTTGTTGCGCGGCAAGGGGCATAAAAAAGAGCTCCCCCGCTTGGAGGAGCTCTGCAACATGCTGATACCTATAAAAAAAATACCTGCGGCTTTGGTCAATACAGCAGGATCTGCTTCATTCTTTCCTGTTGCTTTTCCGATATATTCAGCACGTCGCGCAGGTATGTGATTAGCGTTCCGTGTTCCTTTTTGATTTTGTTCAGGGCGAGGTTTATGAAGACATCGCTGGTCGACAGAACGGTTGTGAGTGCTTCCTGGATGTCGTTGTCGGCATCTGCGACGAGGGGCGCGTATTGCTTGTAGTTCACAGCTTCGCTGCCTCCGGTGTAGTCGCGAACGATGTTGCGGTCGCTAACGTCGAGTGCGGCCAGCAGCATGGCCGAGAGGTATCCGGCGGCGTCCTTGCCGTTGGCATCGACTATCATGACGGGGTAGTTGGCGGCGTCTGCAAAGATTGTCATGGCATGGGCGAACGGCTTTGTTTGCTCGGTGAATTGCAGGAACATGTCCTGGAGGTACAGTGATGCGTCGCCTTTGCGCATGCGTCCGTTGAGTACCTGCTTGGTGACGTACTCGGCGGCGGTTGTGACCGGCATGGCCACCACCTGTATGTCGGGATAGCTGATGGGAGTTGCAAGCGCTTCGCCGTCCATTCGCATGTCGATGATGGTTTTGATGTGGAGGTTGCGCACTCGCATGGAGTCCCATGTACTCATTGGGCCTATGGTTCCCATGCGGAATACTTTCCCCCAGCGCACGGTCTTTTTCTCTCGCGTTGGGTATCCTCCGAGGTCTCTGATGTGCGAGGTGCTGTCCATTTTGATTATGCGCGCTGCAACTATTGCCTGGTGGTTCTTGTTGAATACGAGGCGGAAGTATTTGCGTGTAAACTGGTCGCGGGTAATGTATCTTTTGACGCCGTCGTTTATTGGTGCGTATCCTTCGGGCGATGCCTGTGCCAGGTCGGGGTCGTCGGATGCGAAGATCTGCACTTTCCCTTTCATCTTCGGGAATGTTTCCCATTTGATAAGATAATTGCCGATGGAGTCTTGCTGGCAGGCTGTGTTGATTTCGTGCTTCTGCGAGAAGCAGGCTGTGAGGGCTATTGCTGCTGCGATTAGTACATATTTTTTCATAGTGGGCGAGCTATATATTGTGATGCAAATTGGGTTGATATGTAGTTGTCGCTGCCGGTGCATGCTTCGGTGGCGAAGTCGATAGCGCAGTTGATGAGCTTGGTCCATTTGTCGAGGGGCATATCGGCGAGCTCGCTGCGCCGTACCTCGTATCTGAGCAGGCCGTAGATGATGCCGGCGTTGAAGTTATCTCCTGCCCCTATGGTGCTTTGGGGCTGTATCTGCCTGACGGGATATTCCCGGCAGTGGCTTCCTGCATATAGCTTCACTGCGCTGCTTCCTCCGCCGGTGATTATAAGCCTTGGGCAGTAGTATTTGATATGCTCGCTGAAGACGCGGCTCATGTCTGTTTCCTTAAAGATGTTCCGGAAGTCTTCGTCGGAGCCTCGTATAATATCGGCGTATTCAAAGTTTTCGAGCATGGCCGGCCGCAGCTTTACGGTTTCGTGTGCATGAGCGTCGCGGAAGTTCGGGTCGTAGTATATGATGGCGTTCCGGCTGCGGGCATGGTTGAGCAGCTCGGTTATGCGTTCGCGCAGTACGGGGTTGAGGGCATAATATGAGCCGAAGACGAAGATGTCGTCTTCGTTGATTTCGGGCAGGACGGTGTCGAGCCGCTGGTTGGGATAGTCTTTGTAGAACAGGTAGTCGGCCTCGTTCTGCTCGTTGAGGAAAGCTATCGACAGGGGAGTTTTGCTGTTGGGGAACCGGCTGATGCTGCCTGTCGGTATGTTGTTGCTTTCCATGAAGGCCAGGATGATGTCGCCCACTCTATCGTTACCTACTTCTCCTATGAAGCATAGGGGTACGTTCATCCGCCCTAATGATACGAATGCATTGAAGACGGAGCCGCCGGGCAGTGCCGCCTTCGGCCGGTTGTTTTTAAAGACTATGTCGAGTATGGTTTCTCCAACGCCTATTACTTTTCTCATATATCCGGGCTTAAAAGGTTAGAGTTCGTGGCCGCACTGCCTGCGGCTTTTAGATCCGAGATAGCCGCCGTGATGCCTCTTGGCATAGTCGCTATACCCGAAGTTGATGCGCTTCATGACGCTAACGACGAGTATGTCGCCTATGACGTTCATCACTGTCGTGGAGGTAGTGGGAGTCAGTCCGAGCGTGCAGACTTCGTCGGGCTCCCCGGTGAGGAGGCACACGGTTGCCTCCCGTGCAAGCTCGCTGCCTGCGTTGCCCGTGATGACTATGAACCTCATCTGCCCGTGCAGTCCGCGGGTGAGCTCAACGAGCTCGACCAGCTCTCGCGTACGTCCGGAGTTCGACACCAGCATCATGATGTCGTTCGGGCAAACGATGCCGAGGTCCCCATGCTGCGCCTCGCTCGGATGGAGGAAAAAGGCGGGCGTACCGGTCGAGCTGAAGGTGGTGGCTATGTTCATGGCTACCTGCCCCGCTTTGCCCATGCCGCTGGTTATGAGTTTGCCGTTCTTCTTGTGTACGTATTCGGTTATAAGCTCTACGGCCCTTTCGTAGTTATCGGATACAGGTATATTCATCACCGCTTCAGCTTCCTTTCGTATAATATTCAATACTTCTTCATTCATCATTGCTGTTGTTATTTTACCTTTCGCAAAGGTATCCGAATTATCGGCATTGCAGCTCAGGAGTATGGTAAAAAGCTTTAAAATGCGTATGTTGCAGCCTTGAGAGCCTGTTTTCCGACGGCTAAGCATGCTCGTCCGACGCCTCTGTCCGGCAGGCTGAGGCGAGAGCCATCTGCTTGCGCCAACAATAAAATACGTACTTTTGCACATCTTCAACAGTATGATAAACACAGTCCACAGATAATTTGATGAAACAAATAAACAATTACTACTTACGAAAACTGGAACAGCGCGATTTACTGCTATTCTTCGAGCTGGTGGCCGAGCAGATCCTGCTCATAGCCGACGCTAAGTTCCTGCATACGCTCAACAAATTCCTCCACGCGGTCGACATATACCGTGAGATACTTCAGGCCGAAGCGCCAAGAGGCTTGCCCTCACAGCTCGACAGCGAAGAACGGAACGGCAAAAGCGTATGGGCTACCATCCGCAAGCTAACCGACAGCCTCATGGCTCACTACGGCAATGTTACACGAGCTACCGGCAATAAAGTCAACTCCATACTCGCCGACGAGGGCTCTCCCGACGGCCTGTCGCAGGCATGGCTCACTATCCTCTTCTCCAGGCTTATCAAACGGTTCGAGAGCGAGATTCGGCGCGACGAGCTCCAGCGCGTAGGGCTGCTCGACTGGGTGCTCGAGCTCGAACGCTCGAACAGGCGCCTGCTCGAGCTCGGCCGAGAACATTATAAGGAAGCGACCAAGACGTCGCCCAACGTCACTATCGCAAATGCAAACGCACGCAGCACAGCCGAAAAGCAATACGCCAACGTAACGATCTTCATCAATGCCATGTCTATATACCTCAACGATCGGAGCAGCCACCTCATAGTAGACCGCATCAACGATATTATAGAGCAGGCTAAAACCGGAACCTTGCCGGAACCTTCTTCATCAGCAAGCGAAATAAACCCATAATAACCGCAAACAATGACCGACGACTTGGAGAAATCATTTGCAGACGCCCTGCACATCCTCAACATGTATTACACCGAGGATGCCTTCAGGCAGGCGCTCGAATACGCACAGCGCATCAAAAACAAGTACGAGCAGCACTTCGATCCGGCGCACGAGGGCTTCTTCGACCTCTACCTGAAGCTCGGAATACTCTACGGCTTCAACGGAATGCATGCCGAACAGCTCGAAGCCTGCCTCAAAGCGCAGGAAACCTTCCACTGCCAGATAAGCGGAAATCCTGAGAAAGTGCTTGCAATGAATCGCAGCCTGCTCACCGCATACAAAGACATGCACTACTATCCGCAGGCGCTCGAGTGCGCCGAAAAAACCATGGCATTATTCCGCGCAAATCCCGAGCTGTACACCGACATCGCCGAGTTGGACATCAACGCAATGCTCGCCGACCTGTACAGATTGAACGGCATGCACGAAAAAGCCATCGAATGGTATCTCAAGTGCAACGAGCTCTATGCGCGGATGTTCGGCAGAAAGCACGAAGGAATAGCGCACGGCTTCAGGCTCATCGCCCACATATACTCGCAAAACGACCAGCAAGCCAAGGCACTCACATGGCTCCTTAAGTCCCTCGCACTGCTCGAAAAGCTGCCGAACAAAGACTGCCCCGCCCTGGTTTTGACCCACTCGGCCCTCGCACTCCAGTACGCAATTATGGGGCAAAGCGCCAAGGCCTCCGAATATCTGAACAAAATGATAGCCGCATTCGAGCGCGCAGCATGGCTGCCACGAGAGTCACGCATTCTACTCGCAGCCAACATCTGCGGCGTATTGCTCCAAAAAGGAGAGTACAAACAGGCGCTCGAGTGGCAAAAGCAATCTGTCTCCATGTCCGAAAAATACTACGGTAAGGAGGACCCGAAAACCGCAATAGAGTACAACAACCTTGCCGAAGTATACACAGCAATGGGCAACCATAACATGGCAATAAAGTACAACACCAAAGCATTTAACCTGCACAATGCGCTTTTTGGACTGGAACATGCGGCCACAATCAGCGCCATGGAAAGGATAGGACAGGCCTACGCCTTCACCGGAAATCACGACAAGGCCGAAGAAATACTGCTGTCGGCAATAGAAAACGGCGAAAAACTATACGGGAAAAATGAACCGTACAGGCTACTGTTTGCCTACCTGAGCATAGCACGCAGCTACACCATTTGCCACAAAATGGAGCAAGCCGAGCAATATTTCGACAAGGCCGTATACCTGTACGAGCGCTTTACCGACAAAATAAATACCAGGCACATGGACGGTTTGCTCAACCTCTTGGCGCAGTTCTACATGCTAAAGCCCGACTATGGACTTGCCCTGAAATTCGCAACCATGCGCTACGAGTTTATACGGAAAACGCACAACAAGGACAACAATCTCTCGGTGCTTGCACTCTGCGAGGTGGCCAGGTGCCACACCGGGCTGCAAGACTACAACACAGCCATAGAGCTGTATTTGCAGGCAATCCGCAGCTTTATCAGCAGATATGGCCTTAATAATGAGCATTGCCAGGCCGTGTGGAGCGAACTTCTTATCAACCATAAGCTTGCCGGAATACAAGAGGAGTTCTCCGCATGGTTCATACGCCAAATAGAAGATATACCCCTGCACAAAATAGTTCGCAAGCCCAAGTAAGGCCCTTCTAACCACTTAAGCACAACCGGCTTGCACCGTCGTTTGCCCTCTCTGCCACAGTGCAGGCAGGGCAAACGACGCGTTTGCAGCCTCCGTTTCATCCGCTTTTACATATAACAGCCACGGATGCCGCATTTATCTGCCAGTACTGCCGCATTTATCTGTGAGTACTGCCGCATTTATCTGTGAGTACTCGCAGATTTATCTGAGCGTATGGTAAGATAAATCTGTGCAGGCTGTTTTGTATCCTTCAAAAGCTGCTTGTGTTTTTGCCGGTGGCGGTGCGTGTTTTTTTGCGGGCTTTGTTGGAGGAGCCTGTTGGGAGGGGGTGCAAATGCGCAGGAGATTGCTCTTTTTTTTTGGCATATAACTGCATTTACCGGGACAAGTTGTATTATATAGCCGCAAGGCGTACAAAAAAATCTTGCAATTTCTTACATTTGTGTAAATATTAATTTGAAAATTATGAAGAAAATCGTTGTACTGACGGGCGCCGGCATGAGCGCCGAAAGCGGCATCTCTACGTTTAGGGATTCGAACGGCTTGTGGGAAGAATACAGGGTGGAGGACGTGGCTACTCCGGAGGCTTTTGCGAAAAATCCGGCGCTGGTGCTGGACTTTTATAACCAGAGGCGCAGGCAGTTGCTGGGCGCGGAGCCGAACGGCGGGCACTATGGCCTGGTGGAACTTGAGAAGGATTTTGAGGTGAGGATCGTTACGCAGAACGTGGACGACCTGCACGAGCGGGCGGGCAGTACGAGCGTGCTGCATCTGCACGGCGAACTGATGAAGGTGTGCCCGGCCGACGACATGAAAACGACTTACGAGCTGAGCGCGGAGCGTCCCGAAATAGGGGTGGGCGACACGGACGAGCGCGGCGTGCAGCTGCGGCCCTTCATAGTGTGGTTCGGCGAGCCGGTGCCTATGATTATGAAAGCTGCGGAAATTGTTGAGCAGGCCGACGTATGTGTTGTTATCGGCACGTCGCTCCAGGTGTACCCTGCGGCGGGGCTTCTTAATTACGTGCGGCGCGGTACGCCTATCTACCTTATTGATCCTAAGCCGGTACCGACGGTGGTGCACGAGGTTCGCATCATAAAAACGGGTGCTACCGAGGGCGTTCGGCAGCTGGCTATGATGCTTGAGGATTATGTGTAGGGGGGAGATGATGGTGCATTGGCTGTCGCCTGTCGGCTGCCTGGCGGTGAGGTGTTCGTACACTCGCTTGCTGGGCATCAGCCGCGTGGAGGCAGCGGATCCGGCTCTGCTTGAGGCGCCTGTGTGCGAGCTTGCGGGGGAAACCATCAGGCAGCTCGGCGAATACTTTGAGGGCCGTCGGAGGGAGTTCTCGCTGCCTGTGGAGCAGGAAGGTACGGCCTTCGAGCAGAGCGTCTGGCGGGAGCTCTGCAATGTCCCGTACGGCAGTCGCATCTCCTATCGGGAGCTGGCAGAGCGCATCGGCAAGCCGCGGGCGTACAGGGCCGTGGGCAATGCGAACGGTCGGAACAGGCTTTGCATCATAGTGCCCTGCCATCGCATCATACGCTCGGACGGCGCAACGGGCGGCTATGCATACGGCCCGCAGATGAAGGAATACCTGCTGGAGCTGGAGCGCAAGGCATAGGGGCCGCCACGGGGCCGGCGGCTTGAACATCCGGCGAACTGTTATATATTTGTATGCAAATCAAAAAAAATCTTTATGCGCAGGATTCAGTTAAAAGATAAGCAATTTGAATTATTTATCACCGAAGAGCAGCTTAGCGATGCGATAAGCCTGATGGCCGCGAAGATCAAGGCGGACGCGATGGATATGAACCCTTTGTTCGTGGGTATACTTAACGGGGCATTTATGTTTATAGCGGACTTGATGCGCCGGCTGAACGGGCCGTACGAACTTGCTTTTGCGCGCTATTATTCTTATCACGGCACGGGCTCCACGGGCTGCCTGCAGGAGGTGATGCCGGTGTCGGCCGACGTGAAAGGACGGCGGCTGATTCTGCTCGAAGATATAGTCGATTCCGGCTATACCATGCATAGCCTCAAGAAAAAATTTAAAGCCGACGGAGCGGCCGAGGTGAGGATAGCCACAATGCTGTTCAAGCCTTCGGCGATGGAGTACGACGCCCGTCCGGACTATGCCGCAATGGAGATTCCTAACGATTTTATAGTGGGGCACGGGCTTGATTACAACGGAATGGGCCGCGCCTACCGCGATATATACAGGATTGTAAACGACTAAAACAATTTTTTTATGCTAAACATTATTATTCTGGGCGCCCCCGGTTCGGGGAAAGGTACGCAGAGCGAGCTTATGATAGCAGCCTTCGGGCTCGATCATATCTCGACAGGCGAAATCATGCGCGCCGAAATCAAAAAAGACACGGAGCTGGGGCGGATAACCGCCGGATACATCAACAACGGCGGCCTCCTGCCCGATGAACTCACGCTGAACATCCTTGCCAAAGCCTTAGACGAACGAATGCATCTCAGCGGAATAATCTTCGACGGCTTCCCGCGAACGCTCAACCAGGCCGAAGCGCTGGACAGGATGCTGGCCGGGCGTGGCGAGGCAGTGTCGGCCGTCATAGAGCTCAAGGCCGACGACGAAGTGCTGGTCGAGCGCCTGCTCCGGCGCAGCAAGATCACCGGGCGGCCGGACGACAACGACGAGAGCACCATACGGCAGCGCCTGGCCATCTATCATCAGCGAACCGAACCGCTTGTTGCCTTCTACAAAGCATGCGGCAGGCATTATGCCGTTGACGGCATAGGAACAGTAGAGGACGTATTCAACAGGATCCGGGAGATATGTCGAACTTTGTAGACTACGTCAAGATATACTGCCGCTCAGGCAAGGGAGGACGCGGCTCTATCCACTTCCGACGCGAAAAGTACATACCCAAAGGAGGCCCCGACGGAGGCAACGGAGGCAAAGGAGGCAGCGTATACCTCAAAGGCAACCGGCACTACTGGACGCTGCTCCACCTGAAATATCAGCGACACATCATCGCAACCGCAGGCCAAAACGGCAGCTCGGCACGCAGCACCGGACGCAGCGGCGACGACCGCATCATAGAAGTGCCCTGCGGAACCGTAGCCTTCGACGCCCTCACAGGCGAGTACCTCTGCGACATAACGGCCGACGGACAACTGGCTCTGCTGCTGCCCGGAGGCCGCGGAGGCCTGGGCAACTGGAACTTCAAGACCGCAACATTGCAGACTCCGCGCTTTGCTCAGCCGGGCGAACCCTCGCAGGAGCGCACGGTTATCCTTCAGCTGAAATTGCTGGCCGACGTAGGCCTGGTCGGCTTCCCTAACGCAGGGAAGTCGACGCTGCTATCGGTTGTTTCGGCAGCCAAGCCCAAGATTGGCAACTATCCCTTCACAACGCTCGAACCAAACCTCGGAATAGTCAGCTATCGAGATAACCTCTCCTTCGTCATGGCCGACATACCCGGCATCATAGAGGGAGCAAGCGAAGGACGCGGGCTGGGGCTGAGGTTCCTGCGCCATATAGAGCGAAACTCGCTACTGCTCTTCATGATTCCGGCCGATGCCAACGATATAAGGGCTGAATATGATGTGCTGCACAACGAGCTGGTGAAATATAATCCCGACCTGCTCGGCAAGAGCCGCGTCCTTGCCCTCACCAAGAGCGATCTCATTGACGATGAGCTCCGCGAAGCCATTGCGCAGGAGCTGCCCGACAATATCCCCGCCGTCTTCATCTCCTCCGTAACGCAGCAAGGCTTAGGAGAGCTGAAAGATTTGCTATGGAAAGAACTCAACCGCGAGACATTCCACCAATCGGAGCTCATAGTACACAAGAACCTCGACCTGAGCGCCCTCGACTTCGGTGAGGACGACGACGACACCTTCTCCCCCTCAGAAGAGGACGAGGATGACGACAGCTTCGAGGAAGACTTCTACGACGACGACTTTGAGGACGACCAGCCTTGAGGACTACCCTCGCGGATGGCTCCGCTTCCCCAGCCTCGCCGCCCGGCCCGAAATCACTCACTTTGCATGCACGCTGCAAGAAGCGCCGGCGCTGCAGGAAGCCCTCAAGGCCCGGCGCTTGCATCTCTCCCGACAAATACATTCGAACCGCATCGCCATTGTAGATAGCCGGACAGGAGAGCTGCACGGCTTCGACGCCTTAGTGTCGGCCGAGGCAGGCATTTGCGTAGGCGTATCGACAGCCGATTGCGTCCCGGTGCTGCTCTACGCTCCCGACAGGCGCGTGGTAGCCGCCGTGCATGCAGGCTGGCGCAGTACGGTCGGGCAGATAGCGCGGGCAACGGCAGCGCTTATGGCCGACACCTTTGGCTGCGAGCCCGCCCTCATGCTCGCCGGCATAGCTCCCGCCATTGGCTGCGAAGCCTTCGAGGTCGGGCCCGAAGTTCCGGAGGCATTCCTCAGCGCCGGCATCGACATCAGCTCCTTTCACTTCAGGAACCCAACAAGCGGAAAATCGCATATAGATCTGAAAAGGGCCAACTACAATCAGTTGCTTTCAGCCGGCCTTGCGGCCTGTAATATAGCCGTGGCCGACGCTTGTACGTTCGGCGATGCCGCAACTTTCAGCTCCGCCCGCCGCCAGGGAACCGACTGCCGGCGCATGCTTTCGGGCATAATGTTGAGAGCTGAGGGCCGGCCTTAGAGCTGCTCCGGCAAAAGCTCTACCTTTTGTTGCACATTCAGCTCCGCCGCGATAATATCCGCCCCCATTGCCGGACTGTCAACGGCTTCCTCTAAATAGATGGCGATATTGCCATGATGGAAATGGGCTGCGTAAATGTAGTTCGCTCGAACAATAGGTCATTCCCGCCTTCGCGGGAATGACCTGTCTTTCGAGCGCAACCTGCTTTTTGTGCACGTTCATAGAATGTTATTCCTTCCGACAAATCGCTGGAGCCGTTGCCATGATGGAAATTCCTTCCGACAAATCGCTGGAGCCGTTGCCATGATGGAAATTCCTTCCGACAAATCGCTGGAGCCATTGCCGTAATGTAAATTCCTTCCGACAAATCGCTGGAGCCATTGCCGTAATGTAAATTCCTTCCGACAAATCGCTGGCGATATTTACGGTCTGTAAATGGCTCGCGACAAATCGCTGGCGATATTTACGGTCTGTAAATGGCTCGCGACAAATCGCTGGAGATATTTACGGTCTGTAAATGGCTCGCGACAAATCGCTGGAGATATTTACGGTCTGTAAATTCCTTCCGACAAATCGCTGGAGCCGTTGCCATAATGGAAATGGGCTGCGGAGGATAACTGTCTTGGTCATTGTTCGCAAGGCTGTGAAAACTGTTCCCGGGCTTTTAAGTTATGCAGTATAATCCTTGAAATTATTTCTTGCCGGCTGTTGCCGTCGGGTAGGGCATAGTTTTTTTCCTCTTAATCATTATATTTGGGCTATAAATGGAAAAGACATTGTAACGGCACAGCTTCAACATATCAATCCAACTAAACTTTATACCCAATGAGAAGAATTCTGCATTGCTTCCTTATTATTCTTAGCTCCGCTACTGTTTGGGGGCAAACGGCCTTGAGCGACAGGGCGCTTATCAGCTTGGTTACTTATGACCCTTCGGAGGGCGCGGTCTTTACCGTCTACGGGCATACGGCCATCAGAGTGAACGACCCGGACAAGGGCATTGATGCAATATTCAACTACGGCATATTCGACTTCGGCGAGAGCAATTTCATCTATCGCTTTACAAAGGGCGAGACGGATTACAAGCTGGGAGTGGTAGACTTCAGGCATTTGCTCGTTGAATGTGAGTTGCGCGGATGCGGCGCGCGCGAGCTTGTACTGAACCTGCTGCCCCGCGAGCGGCAGGCCATCTGGGAGGCTCTGCTGCTGAACGCACGGCCCGAGAACGCTACTTATCGCTACAACTTCTTTTTCGACAATTGCGCCACCCGCCCTCTGCTGCTCATCGAGAAGTACGTGTCGGGCGTTATTGTGTATGCGCCTGTTCCCAAGCTCCACAGCTTCCGCCGGCTTATCAACGACTGCATGCGCAACAATCCCTGGACTATCTTCGGGACGGAGCTTGTGCTGGGCAGTCCCACCGACCGTACGGCCACGCCGCACGAGGAGCTCTTCCTGCCGCTCTACCTCGAGGCTGCCTTTGCCTCCGCATGGATAGTGGATTCCTCCGGCTCGGAGCGCAAGCTCGCAGGGCAGAGCAATGTGCTGGCCGTGGGCCGCGAGCAGGATACGTCGCGGGCGCCTGTCGGTCCGCTGGGCTGCGGGCTGCTCATGCTTGGCGCGGCTATTGTGATTCTGGCCTGGGAGATGCACAACAACAGGTATTGCCGCTGGTTCGATGCCGTGCTGCTGCTGGTGGGCGGGCTGGCCGGCTGCCTGATTTTTTTCCTTGCCTTCGTGTCGGTGCACCCGGCCACCTGGCCCAATTGGAACGTACTCTGGCTTCATCCCTTTCATCTGGCCGGCCTTGTGTTCGTACTTGTAAGGCGGTGGAGAAGGGCCGCCGGCTTGTATCACATCCTTAATGTTTTTTCCATAAGTATACTGATACTCGGCTGGCCGCTGATTCCTCAGCAGTTCAACATAGCTTTCCTGCCGATGATGCTGGTGCTGGGGCTCCGCTCGGCTGCTTCTATTGCGAGATGAAGAGCTGCCGAGCCTGTCGGGGCCCGGCAGCCTTGGAAATACACAGTGGATCGGGCAACGAGAATTATAGATATTTACAAGGTCGGATGCCTGTTATTTCTAATCTAATGCGAAGGCAACGATTGCGTTCTCGGCAAAGGATTTGCCTCCCATTTGCCTTATCCGTATGCTGTTGCCTGCTAAGGAAAGTCCGCGCACGTCGCCTATGCTATATTCAAAGCGAACAGGGTCGGGCGTTGTATTTTTCATTACGAGATAGCCGCTTATGATGTTCTTACCCGGATATGCCCGTCCGGATATCAGGTAGTTGTTCCCCACGTAGTAGTTTGGGTTGAAGTTGCTTTCTCCTACTTTGATTAGGGTGCTTTTGACCCAGAGCCGGTCGCTAATCTGTCCTCCGTCTATCAGTACGTGCATGGTTACCATGACGAACCATTTTCCGGGAGGCAGTGTGATGAAGGTTCCTGCTCCGTGCCAGCTGTTCCAGTCGGAGGGCTTGAGCATGGTTCCCGTATCCGACATTTGCGTGGGCGGGGAGGTTCGCAGGGCATGGTTGTTTTGCCAGGTGCCTACTCCGTTATCATCGGCTATGATGATTTTGCCTTCGCCGGGCTGTCCGTGTGTGTAGAGCAGCAGGTTGGTGAGGCTGACGCCTGTGGCGAGGTTCAGCTCTCCGGAGCCGTCGAAGCTGATGGCATGCCCGTTGGTGTTGAAGCTCATGTCTTTTGTTAGCGAGCCTCCTATGTGCAGGGAGTCGTTGATGATGGTGAGGCCGTTGCCGGCTCCGTAGGCAAATCCCCAGGAGTTCTCCCAGCGGCTGCCGTTCCAGCTATAAACGCCGGGGCTGAAGATGCTGTTGCTTGTGAGGTTGTAGACGGTAAGGCCGGCGTGGGTTTCCTTGATCCTGCTGCTTGAGTTGTCAATCCAGTCCGGGTCGGTGATGGCGATGAAGGGTTCGAGCGTGGCGGTATCCTTCAGCATTACTCTGGTGAGCATCAGCCCTCCCTTGTCGGAGGTGACGTTGGCAGGGTCGTTGGCCGAGGCCGGATTGGCTGCGTCCTGTGTCCTGAGCTCGAGTATGGCGGCACGTGCGGAGCGGCTGTCGGAGCCTATTGTTACCTGTGCCTCTGCGGCTATTATAGAGCCTGCTGTTGCAATGACTGCAAGAAGTATATGTTTCATCTTAATCTCTGCTGTTATCATTTAAGCGAAGCTTTGCTTATTGTACGAGCGCAAAGGCTACGATTGAGTTTTCGCCTGCATTGGCGCTGCCGTAGGAGTTTACGTATGCGCTGTTGGAGGCGCTTGGCCGTATCACTACTACCTTGTTGACTTTGTAGGTATAAGAGACGAGGCGGTTCTCAGGGTTCTCTATTATGACGAATCCGCTTATTACATTGTAATTGTCATATATATGCCCTGAGATAGTTGTGTTGTTGCCCACGAAGATGCTCTTGTCTAAAACGTCGGCGTCTTCCTTATAGAACGATGATTCAACCCAGAACCTGCCCTGGCTGGTGCCGTTGATCACTGATGCGAGCATGGTGACCACTACGAACCATCGTCCCTTGGGCAACTGTATGGTTGCTTTGGTACTTCGCAGGTCGGAATTGCTGCTGCCCAGATCTACCCTCACGCCGTAGTAGTCTAATGTTGCTATGGGTGCGGCAGAGGGGCTGATGTTATCCTCCCAGACGGCATTGCCGTCGGCGTCCGACATGATCACCCGGTTCTTGGCGTACGCAGAGCCTGTATACCGCAGTTCGCCGCTGAGCCTTACGGGCACTGCAACCTCTACGGCCTTGCTTCCGCTGATGCCGAACCGATGCACGTCGGTGTTGAAGCTTATCGGCCGGCTGAGTTGCTCGCCGAGCCCTATTTTGCCGCCGCCGTCCGCCATGAGCCCGTGTCCGACGGCTATGGGAGGCCTGTGGGAGGCCATCCACCGGTCGCCGTTCCATGTGTAGACGCCCGGCCTGAAGGGAGCCCGGTTGCTGATGTTATACACCATCATTCCCGCATGCATCTCCTTAAGCCGGGTAGAGGCGTTGTTTTGCCAGTCGGCGTCGGAGGTAGCGATGAAAGGTTCGAGCGTATACCGGTCGAGGAGCTTCACCCTGGGCAACAGCAGGCCGCCCGTCACGGAGGATACATTGAGAGGGTCGGTTGCGCCGGGCGGATTCACCGCATCCATGCTTTTGAGGTCGAGCAGAGCCGCACGTGCCGGAAGGCCGCCCGAACCTATGGTGACCTGGGCATGCAAGGCTCCGCCGACGGCCGTCAGAGCGCAGCAGACTATGACTGTGGCGGCAATCAGGCTACATCTGTTTCTTACATTCATACGTATATATATATAAGGTGTGTGTTACTGTTCCACCAGAGCGAAAGCCACTATGGTGTCCTCCTCCCAATGCGAGCTCCCGAATCGGTCGAACGGGATAGGGTCGCTGATGCTTACCCGCCCAAGCTCTACTTCTCCGAAGTGATACCTGAACTTGACGGACGAGCTTGTTGCATTGTTTATAATCACATACCCGCTTATGGTTACAAAGCTCTTATACAGGCGCCCGGAGATAAGGCTGTTATTGCTGTCGAAGTATACAGGGTTCGGGAGGCTTTCGTTTTCGGCAATGAAAGTGGTTCGCAGCCACAGCCAGTCCTCGTCCTGAAGATTAGGCTGGTCGATGCTGGAGCGCATGGTTACCATCACGAACCAGCGTCCGGGCGGGAGCATAATATAAGCATTGGTGTCCTTCCAGTTGTCGGCGCCCACGTAGTCGCGCAGGTCAACATTGGCCGAGAGGCCGGCACCGTCGGCGGTGAAAACAGCCGTGGGCGTCGGAGGCAGCGAAGCCTGAGGCTGCCAGGAAGCATATCCGTAGCGGTCGGACATGAGCAGCTTGCCCTCGCCCTGGTTGCCGTCCACATATTTAAACGTACCGGAAATAGTGAGGGGAGTGGCTATCCTGACTTCGCCCTGACCCGCCAGCGTCACCGTCCTGCTGTTGTTGTCAACCGAAACCGTCCGCGTCAGAGTCCCGCCAAGCTCCACAATGCTGTCCGCCAAGGTCAGCCCGCTGCCCACGTCAATGTTGCTTGAGGCCACCAGCCGCCAAAGGTCGCCCGTCCAGCTATAAACTCCGGGGACGAAATAGGCATCGGAGGTGAGATTGTAAACGCAGAGGCCGGCATGCGTCTCCCTTATAGCCGCAACGTTGCCCGCCCAGTCCGGATTGGCCTCCGGGATGAAAGGCTCGAGCGTAGTAGGGCTCACAAGGCGCACGCGCGGCAGCAGCAGGCCACCCTTGGTAGAGGTAACATTCGCATCATCACTCACCGAGGATATATTATCCCTGTCGGCGCTTTGCGATTTCAGCTCCAGCAAAGCCGCCCGCCCCGCATCGCTCGCAGAGCCAATCACCACCTGAGCCGCCGCAGCATAAGGCATAGCCGTGAGAACCAGCATAGCGCACAGCCCGGCAAGGTGGCGCTTACAGAGATTGTCGGCCGGCGCCCCTGTTACCGGGCGCCTGCCTTCAATCAGAAAATGGAGAGTGATTGCTTTGGCGTTCATCTTAGAAAAAAATTCTCATTTGAAAATCAATCATGTTTGCGAAACTGTATTGTCCTTACTGCTTCTTGCGTTTAAGTTTCACCAAAGATATAGCAGCGCCCGCAAGCCCATGTGTACAAAAACGACCATTCGCAGCCGCCGGCTAAAGAACGACTTTGTCGTATATAATGTGGCAGCCGTTATGCTGACGCGATAACGGGCATTTATCGATCCCCCGCCTTAGCATTTATCGATCCCCTGCCTTACCGTTTATCGATCCCCTGCCTTAGCATTTAGCGATCCCCTGCCTTACCGTTTAGCGATCCCCTGCCTTAGCATTTAGCGATCCCCTGCCTTACCGTTTAGCGATCCCCCGCCTTAGCATTAACCGACGCGGTAAATATAAGTCCGGAGAATATCAGCCAAAGCAGACGGACAAGAGGCGGATTATAGTCATAAAGCCCGCCCGATGCATCCATAATTCACAGCTCACAACACAAAATTCGGAAAGTTCGTAATTCATAATTAACTTGCGCCTTTATTCTAACACTATAAACAGTAATATAGAACAGATGCAATCAACCGTTGATTTTTTACAGGAGCGCGTCCATAGAATAAAGTCTCTCAAGCCTTTCAGCAAGGATTTAGACGTTCTGTCGGGCATAGCGCAAGGAGCCAGAGTTGTCGCCATAGGCGAAGGCTCGCATTTTATCAGGGAATACTGGGAACTGAGGCAGCGATTGTTCGAGTGCCTCCACAGTAGTGCAGGCCTCGGAATCTTCGCCATGGAATTCGGATTTTCGGAAGCCCGGTTAGTCAATCGGTGGGTGAACGGAGAAGCCTCCGAGGGCGATTTGCACAGGTTTAGCGAGAGCATTGACAATTGGGGAGCAGGCGAAACCATACGATGGCTGCGGAGATACAACGAACTGTCGGGCGCGCACATAGCCTTCGCCGGCATAGACATACCCGAAGCCGCCGGAACCCTGCTGCCCTCCCTCCTTCCCTTCTACGAATTTGCCCAAAGCATATCCATGCCCACGGGCGATTTGCGTGAAGCAATTCTTATATGTGATGAATTCGCATCCAAATCAGCCGTCACAGCCGCAGCCAAATGGAAGAAGATGCCCGCCACGCAAACCGACAGGCTCGCAGCCATACTTGCCAATACTCTCACCCGCTTCACATCCCTGCGGGATTACTACACGGAAACAATACCGGCAATGGATTATCAAATCGCCCTGCGCCACATAGAAGCCGCCGTATACGCCGAGTTTATGATCCGAGCCGTAGCCAACGCCGACCGCAAGGCCGCCTTCCTGCCCGACATGTCGGCCCGAGAGTATTTCATGGCACGCTCCGTGATGTGGCATCTCGACGCACATCCGGGCAGCAACATGTTTCTGCTGGCCCACAACAATCATATCCAGAAAGCCAACGTGGTGTACGGGCAACACACGGCCGCCGTCCCAATGGGCTTCTTTCTCAACAAGTTCCTGGGAGACAAATACTGCGCCGTAGCCGTCACCAGCACCGACAATCACACCGCCGACATGAGCTTGGACCCATCGAGGCCGGTCGGATTCAAAGTCGTCGACGTCGAACTCGGCAAAGCAAAGGAAGGCAGCTTTAATGCCTTTATAGAAAACAACAGCCTCGCCGACTGCATCACGCTAACCGACATGCGCGGCTCCGAAACCGACTTCAGCAGCATCCGGAGCCAGAGCGCCTTTGTAGACGTATCGGTGCGACAAGCCTTCGATGCGGTGATTAATCTGCCGGAAATAAACGTAGACAGCAAGCTCGGCCTGTGACTTTTGTTTCCGGGCGATGACAAGCCAAACGCCCGCGACAGGATGAGAACCTATCGCGGGCGATTTGCTTAAGGATGCACCAGCCTGTTCGTAGAAGTATCCGGGAAAACAATAGCCGGCCGGAAGGCTTTTGCCTCCTCAAAGTCCATCAGCGCATACGACATGATGATGAGAACGTCGCCGGGCTGCACCTTACGGGCTGCAGCGCCGTTGAGGCAGATGGTTCCCGTGCCGCGCTCGCCCTTAATCACGTATGTCTCAAAGCGCTCGCCGTTGTTGTTGTTAACCACCGACACTTTCTCGTAGGGGATAAGATTCGCAGCGTCCATAAGGTCTTCGTCAATTGTGATGCTGCCGATGTAGTTCAGATTGGCATCGGTAACGCTCACGCGATGTATTTTAGATTTTACAATTTCTATCATCATAGCATTAATTCCTGTAAGTAATATTATCAATAAGCCTAACCTCCCCGCAATAAACGGCAATGCAGCCAACGGCGCCCGCCTCATCAGAATCGCTCCAGGCTCGCAGCGGCATGAGCGTCACCGGATGCACAATTTCAAAATACTCCAGCCTTAGCAATGGCTCCGAAGCCAATGCAGCGCCAACGAAGGCCACAACATCGGCAAGGCTACTCGACGGCGCAAGCTCCCGACTATGCCTCAGCGCACGGAAAATCTCAGGCGCCGCGGCTCGCTCCTCAGCCGACAGACGCATGTTGCGGCTACTCATGGCCAGCCCGTCGGCCTCGCGCACAATGGGGCAGGCAACGATGCCGACCGACATGCCGAGCCGGTCAACCAGCCTGCGGATAACGGCAAGCTGCTGGAAATCCTTCAGCCCGAAGTAAGCCCGGCAAGGCCCGACAATATCAAACAGCCGACTGACAACCTTAGCCACGCCCTGGAAATGTCCCGGACGAAATCGCCCCTCCATGACCTCCACAAGGCTGCCGAGATCAAATTCCCTAAGATCCGGCGCCGGATAAATCTCCTCCACTGCCGGAACAAAAACTATGCTGCAACCCGCGCTCTCAAGCATAGCGCAATCCGCCTCCACAGTTCGCGGATAAGAGGCCAGATCCTTAGGATCGTTAAACTGCGCCGGATTAACAAAAATGCTGACTATGCAAACGTCGCTCTCGGCGGCGCACTGCTTCACAAGGCTCAGATGGCCCTCATGCAGAGCGCCCATCGTCGGCACGAATCCGATAGAGTTGCCGGCAGCTCGCATCTCATCAAGAGCGCATCTCAAACGCTTTACGGTATTTATTATTTTCATCAATAATTAAAAATGGTGAGGCTGCAAAGCTAATAATATGGATTGATAATATTTAAGCAAAGAGCTTTTTTAAGCGCCACAGAAGCCGCCGCTCATAAGAAAGCCCCAAAAACCCCCGATCGGGAGGCCGGCACAACGATGTTCCGGCGTCAGATCAAAAATATTGGGGCCGGCACAACGTTGTTCCGGCGTCAGATCAAAAAATTTGGAGCCGGCACAACGTTGTTCCGGCGTCAGATCAAAAAATTTGGAGCCGGCACAACGTTGTTCCGGTGTCAGATCAAAAATTTGGAGCCGGCACAACGTTGTTCCGGGGCCAGATCAAAAATTTGGAGCCGGCACAACGTTGTTCCGGGGCCAGATCAAAAAATTTGGAGCCGGCACAACGATGTTCCGGGGTAAAAACACGACATTTCTTTTGACAAAGCGATTGTTTTGCCCACAATTAAGCGCATTAATAGAAAAGCGACCTTGCCGCGTTTTCCATCAGGAAGAATCCGGGGGTGCATCCTTGCGGCAAGCCTTCGAATCTGCAGGGCTTGCTCATGACAATTATTTCGGAGATAAAGAGTAGAAACAAAATGGAACGGTTTTTTTATTTAGGCAAAAAGATACAAACAAAAATAATTGATAACTTTGTCCGGCATGAGACATTCTATTGCGAAAAACATTAATAAGAGACAGAGTTAGCTATATGGAAAAGAGATTTATAGGAATAATACCCGCCCGCTATGCATCCACCCGTTTTCCCGGCAAGCCATTGGCGGATTTGGGGGGTAAACCAATGATTCAACACGTTTACGAGCGCGCCCGATCGGTTTTGGACTGCGTTTATGTTGCAACAGACGACAAGCGTATCGCGCTGGCGGTTGCTTCGTTCGGAGGAAAAACCGTGATGACTTCCGGCGCACATCTTAGCGGAACCGATCGCTGCTGCGAAGCCTATCTGAAAATTGGCCGGGGCTACAACGTTGTAATCAACATTCAAGGCGACGAGCCCTTCATCCGTTTTGAACATATCGAGCTGCTGAAATCCTGCTTTGTTGATCCGGGAGTCCAGATCGCTACGCTGGTGAAGCCGGTTGTTCCCGGCGAAGATTTTGCAACCTCGCTGTCGTTGAACACTCCCAAAGTTGTAATCAACAAATATCGCGAAGCGATGTTTTTCAGTCGCTCAATTATTCCCTACTATCGCGGCAAGCCTCACACCGAGTGGCTCAATTCTCACACGTACTATCGACATATCGGGCTGTATGCCTACCGCGCGGATGTTTTGAACGAGATTACGCAATTGCCGCCGTCGCCACTTGAGATTGCCGAGAGCCTCGAACAGCTCAGGTGGCTGGAAAATGGGTATAAAATTAAAGTTGGGATTACAAATATTGATTCGATTGGGATAGATACGCCGGAAGATTTGGTTCGCGCGCGTGGCCATTGGGACTCCAAGTGAGGACAAAATAAAAACGGCTACCTTCGCAAGCAACCGTTTTCTGTGTTTTTAATTCTCAATTCTTTAGACCAATGTAAAATACTAATTCTTATTATTAACATATCTCCAATCTTATTCAATAGATTGTGGCTGCAAAGGTAGAAACTATATTGAGTTCTCCAAATACTTTCCGAAAAAAATAATAGTGCTGCAAATAAAAAAAGCTCCTTTAGGTTTTTGACCATTCGGGAGCTTTAAAATTAGCAATTAAAAACCCATAGTCTAATCTATTCTGTCTGATTTCTTGTCCATCATATTGAGCTCTCCAATGTTTTTGCGATTAGCAAAGATTTTGTCAAACTCATCTTTAGCGCCGACCACAAGCTTGTCAAAATCACGCTGCCCTGTACCGGCGGGGATTAAGTGTCCGCAAATCACGTTTTCCTTTAGCCCTTCAAGTCTGTCGATTTTGCCGTTGATGGCGGCTTCGTTGAGCACTTTGGTGGTCTCCTGGAAGGATGCGGCCGACATGAAGCTGTTGGTTTGCAGAGCTGCTTTGGTGATGCCTTGCAGGATCTGGTTGGAAGTTGCCGGAACTGCATCCCTGGCTTCAACGAGGTGGAGGTCGCGTCGCTTGAGCATGCTGTTTTCGTCTCTCAACTTGCGTGCAGTCACGATTTGCCCGGCCTGCATGGTCTGCGAATCTCCCGGCTCAATAACAACTTTCCTGCCCCATATACGGTCATTCTCGTCCATGATTTCCAGCTTGTCCACCACTTGCTGTTCAAGGAAGCGCGTATCTCCCGGATCAACCACTTCCACCTTACGCATCATTTGGCGAACGATAACTTCAAAGTGTTTGTCGTTGATCTTCACGCCTTGAAGCCGGTATACGTCCTGTACTTCATTAACGATGTATTCCTGTACGGCGGTCGGGCCCTTTATCGCTAAAATATCCGAAGGAGTAATCGCGCCGTCCGAAAGTGGCATACCCGCACGGATATAATCATTTTCCTGAACGAGTAATTGCTTAGAAAGCGGCACCATATATTTCTTGATTTCACCCAGCTTGGATGTGACTGTGATTTCGCGGTTACCGCGTTTCACTTTACCGAAGCCGATTTCGCCGTCGATCTCGGAAACTACTGCCGGATTAGAAGGGTTGCGTGCTTCAAACAATTCGGTTACGCGCGGTAATCCCCCTGTTATGTCGCCGGTTTTACCTACGGCTCGTGGAATTTTTGCAAGCACTTCGCCGGCTTTTACGGCATCATTATTTTCTTTTACAACGTGTGCTCCCAGCGGCAGTGTATAGTTTTTGAGCGGCTTACCTTCGCTGTCCACTACATGAACCAACGGAATCTTGGTTTTATCCTTAGACTCAATAATGATCTTTTCCTTCAAACCGGTTGTTTCATCACTTTCTACGGCATAGGTTATACCTTCCTGCACATTTTCAAACTCAAGCGTACCGGCAACTTCCGATACAATGACTGCGTTGAATGGATCCCATTCTACAATTACGTCTCCTTTCTTCACTGTACTTCCATGATTGAAATACAATTTAGAGCCGTACGGGATATTGTGCGTAAGCAGTACGATTTTTGTGTTTGGATCAACAATGCGCATTTCCGCCAGGCGACTTACCACAACCTGATACGTCTTTCCCAGAGAATCCACAGACGATACTGCGCGCAGTTCGTCGATTTCGAGTATGCCGCTATATTTTGTAGCGATGCTATTCTCTGTTGCGATGTTGCTCGCTATACCTCCAACGTGGAAGGTACGCAAGGTCAACTGTGTTCCCGGTTCACCAATAGACTGTGCTGCAATAACGCCAACCACTTCGCCCTTCTGCACCATTTGCCCGGTAGCCAGATTACGGCCGTAGCATTTGGCGCATACGCCTTTTTTAGATTCGCAAGTGAGAACCGAACGGATTTCTACGCTTTCAATAGGCGATTCTTGTATTTTCCGAGCAGCATCTTCCCGAATTTCTTCACCGGCCTCAACAAGCAGCTCGCCGGTAATAGAATGTTGAACGTCATGCACCGAAACGCGGCCTAAAATGCGCTCGTATAAGGATGCAATCACTTCTTCATTGTTCTTCAGCTCTGAGCATACCAGCCCGCGAAGCGTGCCGCAGTCTTCTTCATTAATAATAACGTCGTGGGAAACATCCACTAATCTGCGCGTCAAATATCCTGCGTCTGCAGTTTTCAGAGCCGTATCGGCCAATCCCTTGCGTGCACCATGCGTAGAAATAAAATATTCCAGCACCGAAAGTCCTTCTTTAAAATTGGAGAGGATAGGATTTTCGATAATTTGTCCGCCTTCTGCTCCGCTTTTCTGGGGCTTAGCCATCAAACCGCGCATACCGGAAAGCTGCCGAATCTGTTCTTTTGAACCGCGCGCACCGGAATCCATCATCATGTACACAGAGTTGAACCCGTCATTATCCGCCGCGAGTTTATTGATAAGTATTTCCGACAGCCGACTGTTAACATGCGTCCAAATATCTATAATCTGGTTGTAGCGTTCATTCATAGTGATGAAGCCCATGCTATAATTTTGCATGATTTGCTCGACTTCCTGATAGCCTTCTTCCACCAGACTGTCTTTTTCTTCAGGGATCAGCACATCGGAAAGATTGAATGATAACCCGCCCTTGAAAGCCATTTGATAGCCTAAATTCTTTATATCGTCGAGGAATTGTGCAGTTCGAGCAACTCCGCACACCTTAATAACATTGCCAATAATGTCGCGAAGCGCCTTTTTTCCAAGAAGTTCATTTACAAAGCCAACTTCTTTGGGAACAAACTCATTGACCAAAACACGGCCAACGGAGGTCTCAAGCATTATCTTGCCAAAGTTGCCATCTTCGTCTAAAGTCTCAACGGCCACTTTAATAGGAGCATGAATATCTATTTTTCCTTCATTATATGCTACTACCGCTTCTTCTACACCGTAGAATATTTTGCCTTCTCCTTTAGCTCCCGGACGCAATTTGGTTATGTAATACAAACCAAGAACCATGTCTTGTGAGGGAACTGTAATGGGGGCGCCGTTTGCCGGATTTAGTATGTTATGGGAAGCAAGCATCAGCAATTGAGCTTCCAGAATAGCTTCATTTCCAAGAGGAAGGTGAACCGCCATTTGGTCGCCGTCAAAGTCTGCATTGAACGCAGTACACGATAGCGGATGTAATTGAATTGCTTTCCCTTCTATTAGTTTAGGCTGAAAGGCTTGGATACCCAGTCGGTGCAACGTCGGTGCACGATTGAGTAATACGGGATGCCCTTTCATAACATATTCCAGAATGTCCCAAACTACCGGCTCTTTCCGATCGACAATCTTTTTAGCCGATTTAACAGTTTTAACGACACCACGCTCTATCAGCTTACGAATTACAAAAGGCTTATACAGTTCAGCCGCCATATTCTTAGGGAGCCCACATTCGTGCATTTTAAGTTCCGGCCCTACCACAATTACGGAACGAGCAGAATAGTCTACTCGTTTGCCAAGCAAATTCTGACGGAAACGTCCCTGCTTCCCTTTTAAGCTGTCTGAAAGTGATTTGAGAGGACGATTGGCATCGGTTTTAACCGCGCTTGATTTCCGCGAATTATCAAATAATGAATCTACGGCCTCCTGCAACATGCGCTTTTCATTACGGAGAATGACTTCCGGAGCTTTAATGTCGATTAATCTTTTCAAGCGGTTATTGCGAATGATAACACGTCGGTAAAGATCGTTCAAATCGGATGTTGCAAAACGTCCACCGTCCAATGGTACCAAAGGACGCAACTCCGGAGGAATCACCGGAATCATTTTAACAACCATCCATTCAGGATGATTACGACCACGCGCCGAACGGAATGATTCTACGACCTGAAGGCGTTTCAAAGCGTCATTTTTACGCTGTTGGGAAGTATCGGTACTTGCTCTATGGCGTAATTCGTAAGAGAGTGAATCTAAATCCAAACGAGTGAGCAAATCATAAATCGCTTCCGCTCCTATTTTAGCGATAAATTTATTCGGATCTGAATCCTCAAGCATCTGATTTTCCTTAGGTAAGCTATCAATAATATGCAGATACTCCTCTTCTGCAAGCAGCTCCAACGGACCTACCGAATTGACGATTCCCGGCTGAATTACCACATATCGCTCGTAGTAAATAACCGAATCAAGTTTTTTTGTGGGGATACCGACCAAATAACCAATCTTATTGGGAAGAGAACGAAAATACCAGATATGCGCAACGGGAACCACTAAATGTATATGCCCCATACGCTCACGTCTTACTTTCTTTTCCGTAACTTCCACTCCACAACGGTCACAGATAATGCCTTTATAACGAATACGTTTGTATTTTCCGCAATGGCACTCATAGTCCTTAATCGGACCAAATATGCGCTCACAGAACAGACCATCTCGTTCCGGCTTGTATGTTCGGTAATTGATCGTCTCCGGTTTCAATACTTCTCCACTCGAATTTTCAAGAATTTCTTCAGGGGAAGCCAAGCCTATCGTAATCTTCGAAAAGTTACTCTTTACCTTATTTTCTTTTCTAAAAGCCATATTGAAAGATATATGAGTTTATTAATAGATGGCAATATATAATGCATCAAGTCCGTACTTCAGCTCATTTTTGATTCTGCCATATTGTCGTTTCAGAATTTTACAAAAGCGTGAACCCATTCCTGCCGAAAAGCGAAAATCTACTTGATTCATAGGATTCAGGCCCAGCATAATTTATAAGGAAATTCTCGCCAACTGCACAAAGACTGAAACTTCAAAACTGTACTTAAATGATTTTTTACAAGCTCTTGAATTGTCTTACAGATTCGCAAAAAAAAACTTTGCGAAGAGAAGACTTTCTCATGCACATAGAAAGTGATTTTCCTGAGCGAGAAAAATATCCAGAATATTGAAGCAAAAACCAAAGGCGCGAAAACGTTTGAAGTTGCGTTAAAGAAATTGCGAAATTGACAGCATAGCACTTTGTCGTACACAGGATTGGGAATTAGTCCGGCGTTATGTTCCGCTATTCTATTTTTCGCAAAAAATCTCGTTATGAAAATCATGCTTTCCAAAGGTCTAATCAAGCGTAAAACTCAAACCAAGCCCTTTTAATTCATGCAATAAAACGTTTAGAGATTCGGGTATTCCAGGGTGTGGCATGGGCTCACCCTTCACAATCGCTTCATAAGCTTTCGAACGTCCCACAACGTCATCAGATTTGATGGTAAGTATTTCTTGCAAAATATGCGCTGCACCAAATGCCTCCAGCGCCCAAACTTCCATTTCTCCAAAACGCTGACCTCCAAATTGTGCTTTTCCTCCTAATGGTTGTTGAGTGATAAGTGAATAGGGCCCAATCGAACGAGCATGCATTTTATCATCAACCATATGTCCAAGCTTTAAGAAATACGTGACTCCTACTGTTGCCGGTTGGTCAAAACGCTCTCCAGTTCCTCCATCATAGAGGTATGTTTTTCCGTAGCGTGGTAATTTTGCCTTATCTGTCCATTCATTTAAATCATCCAAAGAGGCTCCGTCAAAGATCGGTGTTGCAAATTTCACATTCATAGCCTGACCTGCCCATCCTAAAACGGCTTCAAAAATTTGTCCCAAATTCATACGCGAAGGCACTCCAAGAGGATTTAAACAAATATCTACGGGAGTTCCGTCTGCAAGGAAAGGCATATCTTCTTGACGTACAATTTTAGAGACAATGCCTTTATTGCCGTGACGACCTGCCATCTTATCTCCCACTTGTATTTTGCGTTTCTTTGCAATATAAACCTTCGCCATTTGCACAATACCGGTAGGGAGCTCATCACCTATTGTAAGATCAAACTTTTTACGCCTCAATTCTGCATCAAGTTCTTTGTACTTCCTTATATAATTTTGGATGATTTCTTTGATCAATTCATTTCGGGATTGATCCGCCGTCCATTTAGTCATCTGCACCAAACTAAAATCCAGAGATTCTAATTCTTTATGGGTAAATTTGACTCCCTTTGCAATCAATTCTGTGCTATTGGTAATGTCTTTTACGCCTTGCGAAACCTTCCCATTAACAATGGTAATAAGTTTATCTACCAGCACGTTTTTCAACGCAGCCATCTTTTCTTCATACTCTTCATCCAATTTGGGCAAAAGAGCTTTGTCGGTCAAGCGTGATTTGCGTTTCTTAATTGCCTTGGAAAAAAGATTTGTTCCGATCACCACTCCTGAAAGTGAAGGGGTAGCTTTCAATGATGCATCTTTTACATCTCCAGCTTTATCACCAAATATGGCTCGCAATAACTTTTCTTCTGGCGAAGGATCGGATTCTCCTTTAGGCGTAATTTTCCCGATCAGTATGTCACCAGGTTCAATGCGCGCCCCCAAACGAACAATACCCTTATCATCAAGATCACGTGTGGCTTCTTCACTTACATTAGGTATATCTGAAGTTAATTCTTCCATCCCTCGCTTTGTTTCACGAACTTCCAGAATATATTCATCAATGTGTATTGAAGTAAAGACATCTTCCCATACTATTCGTTCGTTTAAGACTATGGCATCTTCATAATTATAGCCCTTCCACGGCATATATGCAACTTTTACGTTCCGTCCTAAAGCGAGTTCTCCTTTTTGAGTCGAATAGCCTTCTGTTAATATCTGACCGGCCTTCACACGATCTCCACGTTCACATATGGGATGCAGATCGACAGATGTACTCTGATTGGTTTTGCGCCATTTAGGGATATTATATGTATGCACAGCATCATCAAAACTGACAAATTCCTCATTTTCTGTCCGGTCGTATTTGATTTTGATTGTTGTGGAATCAACATAAATCACTACGCCATCATGCTCCGCTATAATTTGTGTACGTGAATCTCTCGCAACTTGAGCTTCTATACCTGTTCCAACAATAGGTGCTTCAGGACGTAATAAAGGAACTGCCTGGCGCATCATATTCGAGCCCATAAGCGCACGATTGGCATCATCATGCTCAAGGAAAGGGATTAGCGATGCTGCAATGGATGCAATTTGTGTTGGAGAAACATCCATCAAATCTACTTCGCTGGGAGTTACTTGAGGGAAATCCGCTTCGAGTCGTGATTTAACTCTCTCTTTAACAAACTTTCCGGAGTTATCCAACGATGCATTTCCTTGAGCTATGGTCAATTTTTCTTCTTCTTCAGCAGTATAATATCGTAATCCTTCATCAGAAAAATCGACTACACCATCTTTAACCCTACGATATGGAGTGGAAATAAAACCTAGTTCATTGATTTTGGCATATACGCAAAGTGAAGAAATCAACCCGATATTTGGGCCTTCCGGAGTTTCAATAGGGCACAAACGTCCATAATGTGTATAATGCACGTCACGAACTTCAAAGCCGGCTCTTTCTCTCGACAACCCACCTGGCCCTAAAGCTGACAAACGACGTTTATGAGTGATTTCTGCCAATGGATTCGTTTGGTCCATAAATTGCGACAGACCGTTTGTCCCAAAAAATGAGTTTACAACAGAAGATATTGTTTTGGCATTAATAAGATCAATTGGGGTAAAAACTTCATTATCCCTTACATTCATACGTTCGCGCACTGTTCGTGACATACGAGCCAAGCCTATGCCAAATTGATTATATAATTGTTCTCCAACAGTACGAACACGCCTATTACTCAAATGATCTATGTCATCAACTACAGCCTTGGAATTAATCAGTTCAATCAAATACTTGATGATTTCTATAATATCTTCTTTTGTCAGAACTTTGACATCCTGACTTGTTGTTAGATTTAGTTTCCTATTGATTCGATATCGTCCGACATCACCCAAATCATAGCGCTTTTCTGAAAAAAACAAGTTGGCAATTACTTCACGCGCACTAGCTTCATCTGCAGGTTCGGCATTTCTCAGTTGTCTATAAATGAATAAAACTGCCTCTTTCTCAGAATTGCTAGGATCTTTTTGAAGGGTATTATAAATAATTGCATAATCAGAAAGAGTCCGATCATCACGGTGCAACAACACATTCTGCGCACCAGATTCTAATATAGCCTCTATATTCTCTCTACTTAAAATGGATTCCCGATCAATAATAATATCGTTGCGTTCTATGGACACAACTTCTCCCGTATCTTCATCCACGAAATCTTCTACCCAGGTTTTCAATACACGAGCAGCCAATTTACGTCCTACCAGTTTTTCTAAATTTGGTCTGTTTACAGCTTCCTCTTCAGCAAGGTTGAAAATCTCAAGAATATCTCGGTCACTTTCAAAACCAATCGCTCTTAACAGAGTGGTGACCGGCAATTTCTTCTTACGATCAATATAGGCATACATTATATTATTAATGTCAGTGGCAAATTCAATCCAAGATCCTCTAAATGGGATGATCCTGGCTGAATACAACTTTGTGCCATTGGCATGTAAACTTTGCCCAAAAAATACCCCTGGCGAACGATGCAACTGTGAGACAACAACTCGTTCCGCTCCATTAATAACAAAAGCTCCCTTTCCTGTCATATATGGAATAGGTCCTAAATAAACATCTTGTATGACTGTATCAAAATCTTCGTGATCTGGGTCTGTACAATACAGTTTCAATTTGGCTTTCAAAGGAACGCTGTATGTTAAACCACGGGCAATACATTCGTCTATTGTATAACGGGGAGGTTCTATATAATAGTCGAGGAACTCCAATACAAAATTGTTACGTGTATCAGCTATTGGGAAATTTTCCGCAAAAACTTTATACAAACCTTCTTTTTTCCTTTTGTCTGTAGGAGTATCTATCTGGAGAAAATCCTGGAATGACTTTAACTGAACTTCGAGAAAGTCCTGATAGGAAAGTGGATTTTTAATCGAAGCGAAATTAACTCTTGAATTTACTAATGTAGAAGACATTTAGTTGGAAATTTATTAAACCAAATGTAAATACAGATGTAAAAGGTTAAGAATCTCCGTATACGGAAATTCTTAACCAATCACCTGGAATTTTAGAATTATAAAACTATTTAAGCTCAACTTCAGCTCCAGCTTCTTCCAAGCTTTTCTTTAGTCCTTCTGCATCTGCTTTAGCGATACCTTCTTTAACAACATTAGGAGCGCCGTCTACTAAATCTTTAGCCTCTTTCAGAGTCAAACCTGTCAGTTCTTTAACCAACTTGACAATCGCCAATTTGTTGGTTCCTGGAGCTTTCAGCACTACATCAAAAGATGTCTTTTCTTCCACAACTTCGGTCGAAGCGCCTGCTGCAGGAGCAGCAACTGCAACTGCAGCAGCTGCAGGTTCAATACCATATTCTTCTTTCAGAATGGTTGCTAATTCACTAACTTCTTTTACGGTCAAATTCACCAATTGTTCTGCAAAAGCCTTCAAATCTGCCATTTTTCTATGTAATTTAAATTGTTATTAACTATAAACGATAACTTTATTTCTCTTCCAAAGTTTTCAATATACCCAAAATTGTTTGTCCTGATGACTGTAGAGCCGAGATGACATTCTTTGCTGGAGACTGCAGCATTGCTATTACATCTCCAATAAGCTCCTCTTTGCTCTTGATAGTGACTAATGCCTCCAAGTAATCTACCCCAACATAAAAGCTCTCCTGTACATAGGCAGCCTTCAGTTGTGGTCTAACATTTTTCTTGTCTTTTGCAGCTTTAGTAAACTCTTTAATCAGGCGAGCCGGAACATTCGCCGTATGTGAAAACATAATAGCAGTATTACCCTTCAAGGCTACATTCAAAGCCGAATAATCCCGTTCCATGTTCTCAAATACTTTTTTCAGTAATGTATTCTTAACTACAATTAATTTTACATTCTGTTTAAAACATTCCCGCCTCAATGCACTTGTTTTATCTGCATTCAAAGCTTCAATATCTGTCAGATAAAAATTTGGGTATTCGTTTACAACTTCTGAAAGTTGTTCTATAATCTGAGCTTTACCTTCCTTTTTCATCACTAACCATTTTTACATTTCATCCACTGATTTAGGTTCTACTTTAATACCTGCACTCATAGTGCTTGAAAGATAGATGCTCTTGATATAGGTTCCTTTTGCTGTAGATGGTTTCAACTTTATCAATGTTGAAACAAACTCCTTAGCATTCTCACGTATTTGGTCGGGATGGAAAGTGATTTTCCCTATTGAAGAGTGAACAATACCGGTCTTGTCTACCTTGAAATCTATTTTCCCTTGTTTGACTTCTTTGATAGCCAGCCCGATGTCATTGGTAACTGTACCACTCTTAGGATTAGGCATCAAACCACGTGGGCCCAAAATCCTTCCCAAAGCCCCGATTTTGCCCATGACCGAAGGCAACGTAATAATTACGTCTATATCGGTCCATCCACCTTTGATTTTGTTGATATATTCGTCCAATCCCACATAGTCGGCACCAGCCGCTACGGCTTCGGCTTCCTTATCTGGCGGACATAACGCAAGAACCCTGACTTGCTTTCCTGTGCCATGAGGCAACGATACAACACCTCTCAACATTTGATTGGCTTTACGGGGATCAACCCCCAAACGGACATCCATATCTACCGAAGCATCGAATTTGGTTGTCGTAATTTCTTTCACCAACGCCGACGCTTCTTTAAGTGTATATGCTTTCCCTGTTTCAATTTTTTTTGAAACCAGCTTTTGATTTTTCGTAAGTTTACTCATATCTCTCAACTGAATTTTTTAATTATTATCAGGGAATGTTCCTTTGACCGTTATACCCATGCTTCTCGCTGTCCCTGCGACCATTTTCATGGCGGCACCCACGGTAAAGCAATTTAAATCTACAAGCTTATCCTCTGCTATAACCTTTACTTGTTCCCAAGTTATTTCCGCAACTTTCTTGCGGTTGGGCTCAGCAGATCCACCTTTAATTTTAGCCGCTTCAAATAGCTGAATGGCCACTGGAGGTGTTTTTACGACAAACTCAAACGATTTATCCGTGTAGTAAATAATTACAACCGGCAATATTTTACCACCTTTATCCTGGGTTCTGGCATTAAATTGCTTGCAAAACTCCATAATGTTTATACCTTTAGAACCCAAAGCGGGTCCTACTGGGGGAGAAGGGTTTGCTGCTCCTCCTTTAATTTGCAATTTGATTTGTCCTGCAATTTCTTTTGCCATTTTTTTTACTTTTTTATAAACTACAAATAACTCAACAAGAATAAAAACTCCGTAACATAAGTCTATTATTCCTTTTCCACTTGCATATATCCCAATTCCAATGGCGTCTTTCTGCCAAAAATCTTCACCATCACCTTCAACTTCTTCTTCTCAGCATTTACGCCTTCTATTACACCTGTAAATCCGCTAAATGGTCCAAAAATGACTTTTACGGTTTCACCGACATAATACTGAACTTCTAATTCATTTTTCAGCTCTTGCAATTTATCTACCGTACCTAATATGCGCTTTACTTCTATTGGGCGCAAAGGTACCGGCTCTTCTGAACCGCCAAGAAAACCTATCACATTGGGAACGTTTCTTAACCTATGAGTAACTTCTCCAACCAAAACCGCTTCAATTAATACATAACCCGGAAGATAAGCTCTTTCTCTCATTACTTTCTTTCCATTACGCAAAACGTAAGTTTTTTCAGTCGGAATCAATACTTGCGAAACATAGTTTTTCAAATCTGTATTCTTTAATTCGGCTTCCAGATATTCTCTAACTTTATTCTCCTTGCCACTAATTGCACGTAGAACATAAAACTTTTTCTCAACGTCAGACATATCTATTGCTGCTGAATATCAAAATAATATCCTGTAAACCATTCGCATGATGTTCTCAAAAGCAAAGTCAACCATAAAAATTAGTACTGCGATTATAAGGGAAGCAAACATCACAACCACAGCACTGCTTGATAGCTCATTTCTGGTCGGCCAAGAAACTTTATAAACAAGTTCGTTATAAGATTCTTTGAAATAATTTATTATTTTATTCATCTGCATTATGCATTAAGCACGGATAGAGAGACTCGAACTCCCGACACCTGGTTTTGGAGACCAGTGCTCTACCAACTGAGCTACATCCGTGATTCCTCCCTTTTATTTGAGCAATTGGGAGGGTATATTAATTAGTCTAATAATTCTGTTATCTGACCTGCACCAACTGTGCGTCCGCCTTCACGAATAGCAAAACGCAAACCTTCGCTACATGCAACCGGATAGATTAGGTCTACAGTAATAGATACGTTATCTCCCGGCATAACCATCTCTGTTCCTTCAGGAAGAGTTATCTCTCCGGTAACATCCAATGTGCGGATATAGAACTGAGGACGATATTTGTTGTGGAACGGGGTATGACGTCCGCCTTCTTCTTTCTTCAAAATATAAACCTCAGCTCTTACTTTGGAATGAGGTTTTACCTTATTCGGATGAGTAATAACCATGCCGCGTTTTATCTCATGCTTGTCAATACCACGTAACAGCAAACCGACATTATCTCCGGCTTGGCCTTCGTCAAGAATCTTACGGAACATTTCAACGCCTGTCACAACCGACTTCAATCCTTGTGCACCTAAGCCAATGATCTGTACTTCTTCACCGGTTCTAATAATTCCGGTTTCAATACGTCCGGTAGCAACTGTGCCACGTCCTGTAATTGAAAATACGTCCTCAACGGGCATAAGGAATGGCTTATCTATTTCGCGCGGAGGTAATGGTATCCAAGTGTCGCATGCTTCCATAAGCTCTACAACTTTGTCTTCCCATTGTGCATCTCCATTCAATGCGCCCAAAGCGGAACCACGAATAACCGGGGTATTGTCGCCGTCAAATTCATAGAATGACAGAAGTTCTCTCATTTCCATTTCAACGAGCTCCAACATCTCTTCGTCATCAACTGAGTCGCATTTGTTCATGAAAACCACTAATTTGGGTACATTCACCTGGCGAGCCAAAAGAATATGTTCGCGTGTTTGGGGCATCGGGCCGTCAGTAGCGGCAACAACGATAATTGCACCGTCCATTTGAGCTGCACCTGTTACCATGTTCTTGACATAGTCGGCATGTCCGGGACAGTCTACATGCGCATAGTGACGATTTGCCGTTTGATATTCCACGTGGGCCGTGTTAATAGTGATACCCCTTTCCTTTTCTTCTGGGGCATTGTCGATAGAGTCGAAGGAGCGTACTTCAGAAAGACCTTTTTTGGCTAATACTGTCGTAATAGCAGCTGTCAATGTTGTTTTACCGTGGTCTACATGGCCTATTGTACCAATGTTAACGTGAGGCTTTGTCCTGTCAAAATGTTCTTTTGCCATAGCTTAAATGTTCTTGTTCTTTATATTAATTATCTTGTTCAAATATTTTATTGTTTGTTGAGCCGGTGCCGAGACTTGAACTCGGGACCTCTTCCTTACCAAGGAAGTGCTCTACCGCTGAGCTACACAGGCCAAATATGCGTAATATTAGTGAAATCTCTTTGTGGATTTTCCGGGCGCAAAGATAATGTTTTTTATTCTACAAACAAGAGCTGTCTAAAAAAGTTTCCGCTTGTGAATATCAAAAACAGGGTGAATCTTTTTAAACAGCTCCAAAATTTATGCGTATCACACACAATTCTCTGAAATCGGAGCGGAAGACGGGACTCAAACCCGCGACCCTCAGCTTGGAAGGCTAATGCTCTATCGACTGAGCTACTTCCGCAAACCCCTCTTCCCCGTTTTCTATATACATACCAACATGCTAAAATCTGAAACCAAAGAAGAGAGGGTGGGCAGTGATGGATTCGAACCACCGAAGACGTAAGTCAGCTGAGTTACAGTCAGCCCCATTTGGCCACTCTGGTAACTGCCCTTTGCGCCGCAAAATTATTAATTAGTCTCTTATCTGCAAATTTAATTGCGCCATTTTTATTGCCGTAATGGCTGCTTCTTCTCCTTTATTGCCGTATATGCCGCCGGCACGGTCTTCGGCCTGGCTTTGCGTATCGGTAGTTAACAGGCCGAAGATGAACGGGATCTCGTAGTTCAGATTCAAGTCCGTTATGCCTCTGGTCACGCTGGAACAAACGTAGTCGAAGTGGGGGGTTTCGCCTCTGATGACGCATCCGAGTACGATAATTGCATCCAATTCCAGCATTTCGGCCAAGAGTCTTGCGCCGTAGGTCAGCTCAAAACTGCCGGGAACTCGCAGGGTCTGAATATCCGATGCCTGTACGCCGTGATGCTCCAGAGTGCTGCATACGCCCGCAAGAAGCTTATCTGTAATCTCTTCATTCCATTCGGATACAACTATGCCGAACTTCATTCCGTCGGTACTCGGAACTGCATCGGCTTTGTAATCGGATAGATATAGACGGGTTGTTGCCATAAAGATTAGTTTTTTGCGAGTTCGGATGCGCGAATGATGTATTTGTCTATGGAAGCGGCTTCCTCGGAATTAAAATATTTTTCTTTGATCGTCGTATAGACTTTAACGGCATTGTTATATTCTTTTAATTCTTCGTATACCAAACCGGCTTTTTTCAGGAAAACGGGACCAAGGACTTCGTTGTCGGCCTTATTGGCGGCTTTCTCAAAGTAGGGTATGGCTTCTTTGAACCGGCCGGCATTGACGTGGCAGTCGCCTATCAAACCAATAACTGCCGGTGAAATCATCTTGTCTTTTCCTTTGAATCCTTTCAACAACTTTAGGGCATTTTCAGGATCGCCCATCCTAAAATAGCATATGCCTGCATAGGCCTTGGCCAGGTTTGCGCTCGAGCTCGTGCCGTAGTCGTCGATGATGGAGAGAAAGCCGGGATAGTCGGCCTGATTGCCGTGCAGAGCAAGGGCAAAAGAGTCTCTGGCAAAATACTGTTCGCCTTTGAAGATAGTTATTGCCGCTTGCTTTTCTTTGGGAATCAGATAGCCGTAATAAGTACCGAAGATACCGGCAACTACGATGGCTATGCCTGCAATGCAGTATATGATTCGCTGCTTGTGTTTCTCTATAAATTGCTCGGATTTTGAGACGATGTCGCCCACTTCGATTTCTTTGCTTGCACCTTTCTTGGGGGTTGCCATAATTAATATGAATTACATTAAATATTTAGTGATTGTTTTTTCAGGCTGCAAAGATATTTTATTTATGAATATCAACCAATGCCGCCATCATATATTTCGCGGCAAATGCATTTAATCACGAGAACTTGTCCGGCGTACAACTCATATAACATTATATTTGGTTGGAATGGACAATGGCTCAGATTGCTTTTGCCCACGCTGCATCCGGACAGATGCAGGCTTGTTCTGCATCTTAAATGGCTGATAACAGGCCGGCTGCGTTTATACAAGCGACAGAATCGCACATCCCCGAAATGTTTTTGAGTGTTCCCGAAATGTTTTTGAGTGTCCCCAAAATGTTTTTGAGTGTCCCCAAAATGTTTTTGAGTGTCCCCAAAATGCTTTTGAGTGCCCCAAAATGCTTTTGAGTGCCCCCAAAATGTTTTTGAGTGTCCCCAAAATGTTTTTGAGTGTCCCCGAAATGATTTTGAGTGTCCCCCAAATGCTTTTGAGTGCCCCCAAAATGCTTTTGAGTGTTCCCAAAATGCTTTTGAGTGTTCCCAAAATGCTTTTGAGTGCCCCCGAAATGTTTTTGGGGACACTCAAAATGCTTTTGAGAACGTCCGCGATGCCTCCGGGAGCACCCGCTATGATTTCAAAAAGCCGGTGCTGCCGGGCAGAGACTCGCATAGAGAAACGTCGTACGCGTATATGCTTACTATATATATAATGTGTAGGATGCAGAAGGGGGAAATTTCAAAATCAAAGCAGTTGTTTAACTTTGTGCGGTCAACATACTTCCAAAATGATACTCAAACGAATTTCTATACTTAATTTCAAAAATATACAGCAAACCGACTTGTCGTTCTCGACGTCAATGAATTGTTTTTTCGGCAATAACGGTATGGGCAAAACAAATTTGCTCGATGCCGTTTACTATCTGTCATTCTGCAAAAGTCACCTGAACAGCCAGGATAATCAGCTTGTTATGCACGGCGAAACCTTCAGCGTGCTTCAGGGTACATACGAGCGCGAAAGTAGGGAGGAAAATATTTTATGCGCCATACGTCCGGGGCAAAAAAAACAATTCAGCCGCAACAAAAAAGAATACGAACGCCTCTCCGAACACATAGGCCTGCTGCCTCTCGTCATGGTATCGCCGGCCGATTCCGAACTGATTAGGGGTGGAAGCGGCGAACGGAGGCGTTTTCTCGATATAATCATTTCGCAACACGACCGAAAGTATCTTTACACCCTTATACATTACAACCGCTTATTGCAACAGCGAAACGCTCTGCTTCGCAACCGTGCTTCAGACGCTTCGCTTTACGAAGTGATTGAAATACAGCTCGAACTGTACGGGATGGAACTATACAAAATGCGATGTGAAATAACAGAAAGCTTCCTGCCGCTGTTCAAATCATGCTACCAAACCATAGGCGCCAACTCCGAATCTGTTAACATCACCTATATTTCGCAAATGGAAAACGGCGGCTTAGCAAAAAAACTTGCCGAAAATCGCGAACGCGACCTGCAAATCGGCTTCACCTCCTGCGGAATCCATAAAGATGAGCTGGAAATGAAGCTCGAACACTCGCTCATACGGCGTTTAGGCTCTCAAGGACAAAACAAAACATTCCTCGTTGCCCTCAAGCTTGCCCAATTCATTTTCCTCAAGCAAAAAGGCGAAACAACCCCCATCCTTCTGCTCGACGATATTTTCGACAAGCTTGATGCCGAGCGCGTAGAGCGTATCATCCGCTTGGTTAACGACCCCGGCTTCGGGCAAATTTTCATTACCGACACCAACCGCAAGTACCTCGATCGCATACTGCTTTCCGTAGGCTCGGCATGCGAGCTTTTCAGGGTTGACAATGGCACCGTCCACAACATGACACATATATGAGAAAACACCAGGCAAAAGCAATAGGCGAATTGTTGAGCGACTTCTTTGCCGACAACGAACCTCTCCGTGAAAAGCTACAAGTCATGCGCGTGCAACGGGCATGGGGCGAGCTGCTTGGCTCGTCCATAATGCAATATACGTCCGGCATATACGTGCGCAATCGAGTGTTTTACGTATCGCTCACATCTTCCGTCCTTCGCAATGAGCTTATCCTGAGCCGCGAGCGATTAATCAAAAGCCTGAACGATCATGTAGGCGCCCAGGTGATCGACAATATCGTGATACGTTGATTAATAGCACCGCCTCTGCCGATATTATTTCCCGCCACTGAGCCTCGGCATACGGTTTATACGGGAAAAAGCCGGGAAGATTCGTTTTGAGCAGCAACAGGAAACTTGCAGTCAAAAAAAAGGGTGTCGCAAGTACACCCTTTTAAAGTTGAATTGAGTTGAAACAATCAATCAATGATACCCGGCTATGTATCCAGTTCTTTTAGTTTTTGCAACTGCTGTTCGATAGATTCTTTTTCCTTAATTAATCGCAATTCTTCTCTGCCTAATTGTTCTTTTTTATACCGTTGGGCAATTGCAATTATGTCGTCAAGTTCAGCATAAGTAAGATATTTCAAATGCTTCTCCGCAACTTCGAAAGCTTGTTGTTTAGCTAAACGCCGTTCAACTTTTTCTTCTTCTGTCATTTTACGTCGTGCCATAGATTTTAAAATTTAGAAATTAGAAATTACAAATAAATGATTGTGACTGCAAAGATAATAATACATTTGATATAGGGAGGTTATTCCCCAAAAAAAACTTACATTTGCTGCGATTTTAACTTTAATAAAGGATAATAGAATGAACATGCATAATTGGTTTGAATGTAAGGTGTCTTACGAAAAGATGCTCGAAAACGGAGTACAAAAAAAAGTGACCGAACCGTATCTTGTAGATGCGTTGTCGTTTACCGAAGCAGAGGCGCGTATGATTGAAGAAATACGTCCTTATATCACCGGAGAATTTATTATTGCCGACATTAAACGGGCTCGCTATTCGGAAATTTTCTACAACGAATCGGGCGATCGTTATTATAAGGCGAAAATCTATTTTATCACGCTCGACGAGAAGAGCGGAGCTGAGAAAAAAACAGCCTCAACCATGCTTGTACAGGCCTCCACATTGCCGGAAGCCGTTGAAGAACTCGAGAAAGGAATGAAAACAACCCTGGCCGATTATACCATAGCTTCTATTGCCGAAACGGCTCTGAATGATATATTTCCGTATGCAATAAAAGAAACGGCATCGCCGGCCTCCGAAAACCTTTAACAGCCTGCAAAACGAAATGAGTATCGCCTCTAAAATTGTTTTTTTGAAGGAAAAGCTTCCGCAGAATGTAAGGCTCGTGGCCGTATCCAAAACTCATTCCGTGGCGGATATTCTCGAAGCTTATAATGCCGGACAGCGCATATTCGGCGAAAGCCGCGCCCAGGAAATGGCGGCCAAACAGAGGGCTTTACCTCCCGACATGGAATGGCACTTTATAGGTCCATTGCAGTGCAATAAGGTTAAAGATATGGCTTCATTCGTACATACGATTCACAGCGTTGACTCTTTAAGGCTACTCGGAGAAATAAATAAACAGGCGGCTAAACATTCGCGAATAATTAATGTATTACTCGAAATTCATATTGCTAAAGAGGAAAACAAACACGGATTCGCGCCCTCCGAATGTCCGGCTATTCTACGGGAAGATGACTTGAATATGCTCCGGAATATCCGGATATGCGGTTTGATGGGAATTGCAACTTTGACGGATGAAAAAGACGTGATGGCACAAGAATTCCGGAGTCTCCATAATCTTTGGAGCGAATTGAAAGCAGAATTATTCAACAATAATCCGTTTTTTACTGAAATATCTATGGGAATGACAGCCGACTATGAAATTGCAGTTGCCGAGGGCAGCACAATGGTAAGAATCGGTAGCTTTATTTTCTCTTAACCGAGGGCTTTTATTGTCGCCGCAGACATAAAATTGAGCAGATGGCCGGAGTTGCTTTCTGCTCCTTTTTTGGCTCCCCAATCCCCTGCCGACATTAACCGGTGCGGTTAATGGGCAGTAACCACACCGGTTAATGGGCAGTAACTACACCGGTTAATGGGCAGTAACCACACCGGTTAATGGGCAGTAACCGCAGCGGTGCATGGAGAGGGGCTCTATCGTCTGAAATTTGAAGGCTTGGGAGGGAGATATTTTTGCGGGATGCCCTAAAAAAAAAATTGCAAGCTATTCGCATAGCCTGCAATTTCTACACATCCATTAGTGGTGTCAAAATCAATATGCATCTTTTGCCTTAGTACTATGTAATGAAACTAACATCTTCTTTTACCTGGTCTGTAATGTCTTTTTAAACTTGAGATATGTTGCATTATTTGACGATGCAAATGTAGACAGAGCAGGCGAGAGGCTTGCGGTGGAATGTTATGGGTACGGGGCGGTTTTGTTGCGAGGTGGGGCGGTTTTGTTATCAATGGGATAACCGGATGTAAACTATTCGTTTTTGCCGGAGTATTGGGAGGGTAGTACGCCGAACTCGTCTTTGAAGTATTTGCGGAAGTATTTGAGGTTGTTGAAGCCTGTTTCGTAGGCTATTTCGGATACGCTCAGCTGGCTTTCGCGCAGCAGCTGTGCGGCTCGTTTGAGGCGTATGATGCGGATGAATTCTATGGGCGTCTTGCCGGATATGGACAGGAGTTTCTTGTACAGGTGGACGCGGCTCATGCCGAGTTCGCGGCTTAGCTCTTCAACGGAGAGGTTGGGGTTGGCAAGGTTGGCTTCGGTGTAGTCGATGGCTTTGCGGATGAGCTGCTTGTCGAGGGAGTTGACGGTGATGCGCGAAGGTTCGATGCGTATTTGCTCGTTGAACTGCTGGCGGTTCCGGTTTCGGGTTTCGAGCAGGTTGCGCATTTTGATTTCGAGCATTTCGTGGTTGAAGGGCTTGACGATGTAGTCGTCGGCGCCGGCTGCGAGGCCTTCCATCTGGCTGTCGTCGCCGCTTTTGGCGGTGAGGAGGATGAGGGGGATGTGCGAGGTGCGTATGTCGGCTTTGAGCTTGCGGCTCATCTGTATGCCGTCGAGCCGGGGCATCATTACGTCGGAGAGTATGAAGTCGGGGATTTCGCGCAGTGCCGTTTCCAGCCCTTCGCTGCCGTCGTGCGCTTCGAGTATGGTGTAGGCATCCTTGAATCGGGCGGCAAGGAGGTTGCACAGCTCGCGGTTATCTTCGACAATGAGGAGCTTGGGGAGGCCGTTCCGAACGGCTTCGTCGTCGAAAGCGCCGTCGTCGCCCTCATCGCTGCTGTCGTCAACGGCCACCGACTGATGGGTTTTGACGGGCAGCGTTACGATGAAGCGGGCTCCACCTTCGGGCACTGATTCGGCGCGGATTTCGCCTTCGTGCAGGCTGACAAATTCCTTGGCTATATGCAGGCCTATGCCGCTGCCGTGGTCGTCCGGGCGGCCTTCGCGCCGTATCTGATAGAAGCGGTCGAACACTTTGGCGAGCTCCTCGCCGGGGATGCCTACGCCGGTGTCGGTAACGGTGATGCGTATGCGGCTGTCGCCGTCGGCTTCGAGCCTTACTATGATGGAGCCTCCTTCGGGAGTGAACTTCCAGGCGTTTGAAAGTATGTTGGCTACGACTTTCGACATCTTGTCGGCGTCGAAGTACATGTAGAGCTGCTCCATGTCGGTTCTGAACTCGAAGCCTATTTCCTTCCTCTTCATTATCCCCGTGAACAGCTCCGTTTGCTGCCGGATGAAGATGACGATGTCGCCCAGCGACGGGCGTATGGAGAAGCCGTTGCCGTCGAGCTTGCGGAAGTCGAGCAGCTGGCTCACGAGCGTCAGCAGGGTTTCGGCATTGCGCCTGATGATGCTCAGCCGCTCCTTATCTTCCGGATCCTTTATCTTCTTCAGAAGGTCTTCGAGAGGCGAGAGTATGAGCGTCAGCGGCGTTCGGAACTCGTGGCTTATGTTGGTGAAGAAGCGCAGCTTCATCTCGTCTATCTCCAGTTGCTGGCTGATGCGGATGCGCTCGCGGTCGTAGGCCAGCTTGCGCTCCGAGCGTTTGCCGGCGAGCCTCCGGGCATACAGCCCGGCTCCGGTAGCTATGCAGGCGTATATTATCCATGCCCAGACCGTTTGGGTGAAAGGCGGAGTGATGCGGATGCGCAGCACCACCGGAGTGGAGCTCTCCACGCCGTCGTTGTTCACGGCCTTCAGGTATAGCGTATAGCGGCCGGGATTGAGGTTGGTGTAGGTCAGCCGGCGATTGCCGCGCGCGGTCTCGAACCATTGCTCGTTGAATCCTTCGAGCTTATAGAAGTAGCGCGACTTGCCCGACATGCAGTAGTTGAGGGCGGCGAAGGTGAAGCCGAAGTATTTGTCCGAATGTTTCAAGGTAATCTCATCCGTTTGCGTGATGCTCCGGCGCAGTATAATGCGACCGTCCCAGGGTTCGAGCGGCTTGATGCTTTTATTATAGATACGGAAGTTGGTTATCACCACATGCGGGTCGCTTTTGTTGTAGGATATGGTCGACGGCTTGAAGATGTTATATCCGCGGGAGCCTCCGAAGATGAGCTCGGACTGCGAGGTGAAGAGCGCGGCATTGTAGTTGAACATTTCTCCCTGAAGCCCCTCGCCTCCGTCGTAGTTGAGCATGTTGTAGTGATAGCCGTTCGTATTGCCGTCGCTGAAGACCTTGATGCAGGTGAGGCCGCTGTTGGTGCCCACCCAAACGTTGTGCTCATCATCTTCACGTATGCTTTGTATCAGGTCGGAGGGCATGCCGTTGTCGCACGACAGCGATTTCACTTCCTTGGTATACGGATTGAATACGAAGAGGCCCGTTCGCGTGCCTATCCACAGCAGGCTGCGGCTGTCTTCGAAGAGGCAATTCACGTCATGCCGGCTCAGCCGTATGGCCGAGAAGATGTCTTCCTCGTAGGGTTCGAGCTCCTGCCTCACATTATTATATATGTATAGCCCCCGCTGCGTTCCTATTATCACCGCCCCCGTTTTGGTTTCTATGATGCCGTAAACGGAGCTGAACGTATTATGCCGCCTCACGCGCTTGCCCGTTCGGGTATCCCAAACGAATACTCCGTCGTGCAGGGTTCCGGCCCAGAGGTATCCGGCGCGATCGCACATCAGCGTCCAGGTGTTATAGTCGCTCTGTCCTCCATCGCTGTTTGAATAATGAGTAAAGCCTTTGCCGTCGAAGCAGTCCATGCCGGCCAGGTAGTAGCCTATCCACAGCTTGCCTTCGGGGTCGGATGCGAGGCTGACTATCACATCGCCTGCGGGAGAGTTCGGGTTGGCGGGCGAGTGCCTGTACTCGGTGTAGGTATCGCGCTCGCGGTCGTAGTATAGCAGTCCGCCTCCGTTGGTGCCTATCCAGAGGTTGCCGTCGGCCGTTTCGCTGAAGCTGTTGATGTCCCGAAAGGGCAGCGGCCGCTTTGTGTCGGGCCGGCTGAACTTGTAGATGCTCTCATGATAGTAGCACACGCCCTTTTTGTAGGTGCCGAGCCACATCATCCCGGTGGCATCGGCGTAGATGCATCGGATGGTGTTTTGCGAGAGGCTGTGAGGGTCGGCTTCGTTGTGCCGCAGTACGCTTATGTGGCCCGTAGCCTTGTTGATCAGGTTGACGCCTCCATGGTCGGTGCCCACCCAAATCAGTCCCTTGCCGTCTTCCGCCACCGATGACACCACGTTGTTCGATATTCGGTAGGGCTCCCCGGCCTCGGCCGTATATCGTATCCATGAGCTGCGGGTGACGTTGAATCGAGCCAGGCCGAAGTTGGAGCTCAGGCCGTGCACCCATACGTCGCCCGACAAATCCACAAAGAGGCTCATATCCTTCCGCCCTTCCGCCCTTGCATCTTTGCACAGCAGGCTGTCGCTGCTGATGATAAGGTTAGACTGCGCTTCCATGCACTCCAGCCGGCCGTCGTCGAACAGGAACCAGTATCGGTTCATGCCCTGGCGTATGTCGCGCACGCTTCCCCGGCTCAGCCTGCCCGCTTCGCCTTGCGGAAGCACAAAGACGCTCTGCTTGTATATATCATATTTGCGGACATCGCCCGGCGTTACGAACCAGAAGTTGCCTCCGTTGTCTATGTACACAAGCGCGTCGGCATAGTCGCCGAAGTCGTCGCGACCGGTATAGCGGCGGAAGATTTCGGCCGTATTGGGAGCGAAGTCCTCCATGGCGGGGTCGTAGATGGTATAGCCAAGGCGAGTCTTTATCCATAGCTTGCCGTCGTAGGCCTCCTGAATGTCTTCTATGCTGTTGTTGGATGCGTTGGCTGCCGGCTGCATCAGGTCTTGCTTGCAGGGAATGATTTCATAGCCGTCATAGCGATTGAGGCCCGACGGTGTGCCGAACCACAGGAAGCCGGTCTTATCTCTGAAGATGGTCCTTACTTCGCTATTCGAAAATGCGTTGGTTGCCTCCACGCGGCCGAACTTGTAGCAATTCTCGCCGGCCGGCGCCACGGCGCAGCTTATCAGCAGGGCGGATATAAAAGCGGCAGCCATGCGATACTGTCTGCAAGGCTGCCCCTGAGGCCGAGCCGCGCCGGCGCTACGGCCGGAGGCAAACGAACGAAGCCGGCGCCCGTACGCTTTCATCTTCAAAACTATTCGAGAGATTCCAGCCAGGCCTTGATGGCGTTCACAAGCTGCATGTTGCTGTCGGTTGACTGAGTGCATATTCGGAAGCAGGATTCGTCCAGCCCTCTGAAGTTGGATGCGTCGCGTATGAGTATGCCGTGCTTCGTCGCCAGATATTGCTTGAGCGCGGCGGCCGTCCCCTGTCGCAGCCGCACGAGGAAAAAGGTTGTTGACGTGGGCTGCACCTCTATGCCCTCAATCTTGTTCAGCTGATATATCAGGTCGCCGGTATCGCGCTGCCACTTCCTGATCGGAAGCGTAAACTGGGCCGGATGAATCAGTATATACTTGCTGGCTTCTATGGCCAGGACGTTCACCGACCAGGGAATAAGATACTTCACAAGCTCGCGCGTTACGGCCGGCGGCGCAACTATATATCCCACTCTCATTCCCGGAATGTTATAGGCCTTGGACAGCGAATGAACCAGCACCAAGTTTTTGTGCGCCTTAAGGTCGGAAGGCTTAAGCGTATCTTCGGTGGTGAAGGATGCGTATGCCATGTCGATAACGAAGGTCGTCGGCTTGTTGGCCGAGATAAGTTTGAGCAGCTCGGTTCGGTTGAAGAAGCGGCCGTCGGGGCTGTTGGGATTCCCAAGCCAGCAATAGTCCTGCCCCTTGAGCGAGAGAGCCGACAAGCCCTCGCTGCTCGGCTGGAAGCTTATTTCGTGCTCGTGCAGCGTGCAGGCGCTTTCGTATTCGCTGAACGAAGGCGTCAGTATGGTTGATTTGGCGCCTCGCCAGGCCTGCGCCAGCAGATAGAAAGCGGCCGTGGAGCCGTTAGTCACCACAACCTGCTCGTCCTTCAGCTCGAAGCGGCGGGCCAGCAAGCGTTTCAGGCTCGAAGCGTCGGGCTCCGGGTAGCAACTTATCTTCCCGAAATTCTCCTGAAGGTGCGAATGAAGTTTGTCGAGGTTCACTCCCTTCCAAACGTTTGAACTGAAATTGATTTTTATTTCCTGCGGATAGTTATGGAAATCGTCGCTGTGGCCGAATAGCATAGTTTTAATGATATTAATACATTGGTTCTACATCTCTTTTTAAGCGGCATAAAGCCGATGCAAATATAATGGAAAAATCACAGGACGGAAGGATGCCGAGAAGGCGCCGCCGGCAACCCAAACGGTTTGAGCGAATGTGGAGGTTAGCCGAAAATTTTCGCAGACGACTTCGATCGTGGAGATTCCTCGCGAACGCGTTCGCAAGCTTTAGCGATCGTGGAGATTTCTCGCGAACACGTTCGCAAGCTTTAGCGATGGTGGAGATT
>JAITGS010000082.1 GCA_031280435.1 Tannerellaceae bacterium
GAGCACCCTTCCCGACGAGCGAACTACTATCAGAAAACGTTTTGTCCAAGCCAATGTTAAATATCCCAAACTTGAACAAAAAAAGCTCTCAAAAATTTGCAGGAGACTTAGAATTCGGCTCCCTACAAGTCCCTTGTATACGACAAAACATCGGAAAAACTAAGCTCGCCGACGGCGTCGAGGAGCTTCGTCCGGAAAAATTATCTGTCCTGACGGCGGCGGGGGCCTTCGTCCGGAAAAATTATCTGTCTCGACGGCGGCGGGGAGCTTCGGTTAAAAATATTATCTGTCTCGCTGACGGCGGGAAGCTTCGGTTAAAAAAAATATCCGTCCCGCTGACGGCGGGGAGCTTCGGTTAAATCGGTTTTGAGCTGTGATTAAAGATTTTGAGCTAAAAAAGGCTTGCTATTGGCCCGGTCGCGTTCCATTCATATTTCATTATATACAGTGCGGGAAGGAGCTTTATTCCCTCCTGATTTTGATGACAAAACGGCCCCGGCGTCAGTAGGAGGGCATCCGAAGCGGTTTCGGTTCCTCAATTGTTGGATTCGCGCGGGCATCATGCGCTGCTAATAGCATGGCGAAGGGCTTTGTTATGGCTTATTTATCAACAAATGATGCGCGCAATGAGAATATCCCTATATTTGCCGTAAATAAAAAAAATATATATTATGAGAAGAAAGACAATCTTTTATGCAGCGCTTGCTCTAACGGCTCTATTACTCACAACCGGATGCTACAAGGGCGCAGCACATCCCTGGAAAGGCAAAACGTACGAGACTATCAGCAAGGAGGATGGTTTCAGAATCAGAGGGGGCGACCCGCGCACCGAGGGCCTCGACTACATTATATATATATTAAAGCACGACACGGCGGACATGCCGGGCAAGGCGGCTTTCATGAAGAAAGACAGCGCAAGGGTGGTGGACGTGCTGGACATTGCGTTCGTGAGGGGCGAGATTTTCTACGTGGTTGAGAATGGCGTTGATGAGAAAACGGGCCTGAAGTCGCAGTATCTCGTTCGCAAGCGTTATTTCCCCGAATCGGATACTTCAGAACCCATAGAGCTCTGGCGATACAACGACAAGGCCGGACGGGTGGAGCACTTCGAGATGAGCGAGAACTTTAAGTTCGGGCTGTAATTTTAATCTGCTAAAAAAGCTTTTTGAACATGAGCGAACATACACATGCAGCCGGCGACAGGCACGAGAAGAGGAGCCTGCACTTCATAGAAGAGATGATAGAGAAAGACCTGGCCGAGGGATTGAACAGCGGCCGGGTGCAAACCCGTTTCCCTCCCGAACCCAACGGATACCTGCACATTGGCCACGCTAAGGCTATCTGCCTCGACTTCGGAATGGCGGAGCGATACAAGGGGCTGTGCAACCTGCGCTTCGATGATACCAACCCTGTTAAGGAAGACGTGGAGTACGTTGATTCCATCATGGAGGATATACAATGGCTGGGATTCAGGTGGAACGCGGTTTATTATGCTTCCGACTATTTCCGGCAACTGTTCGACTTTGCCGTTCGGCTTATCAAACAGGGAAAGGCCTACGTGGACGAGCAGTCGTCTGAGGTGATAGCGCAGCAAAAGGGTACTCCTACGCAGCCCGGCCTCGACAGCCCCTATCGCAATCGGCCTGCGGAGGAGAGCCTCGACCTCTTCCTAAGGATGCAAGCCGGCGAATTTGAGGACGGAAGCATGACGCTCAGGGCTCGCATAGACATGGCTTCGCCGAACATGCACTTCCGCGACCCGGTGATGTATCGCATCATTAAGGCTCATCCGCATCATCGCACGGGCTCGGCCTGGAAGGTTTACCCCATGTACGACTTTGCCCACGGGCAGAGCGATTACTTCGAAGGCGTTACCCACTCGCTTTGCACTCTGGAATTTGAGGTGCACCGGCCCCTATACGATTATTATATAGACCTGCTGCAAACCGACGATTATCGCCCGCGGCAAACGGAATTTAACCGCCTGAACCTGTCGTACACGGTGATGAGCAAAACCAAGCTGCGCGCGCTGCTGCAAGCCGGCGTGGTGAAGGGATGGGATGATCCGCGGATGCCTACCCTCTGCGGATGCCGCCGGAGGGGATATACGTCGGCCTCTATCCGCAACTTTGTAGATAGGATTGGATACACCAAGGTGGGAGGCGTGGTTGACATGTCGCTGCTGGAGCATACGGTTCGCGAGGATCTCAACCGGGTTGCTCCGCGAGTATCGGCCGTGTTAGACCCCGTCAGGCTCATCATCACCAACTATCCCGAGGGCAAGACGGAGATGATGGAGGCGCAAAACAATCCTGAGGATCCTGCGGCCGGCTCGCATCGGATAGCCTTCGGGCGAGAGCTGTACATAGAGCGCGACGACTTCATGGAAGATGCTCCGAAGAAGTTCTACCGCATGACGCCGGGCCGTGAGGTACGCCTCAAGAATGCCTATATAGTTAAGTGCACAGGATGCAGCAAGGATGCAGCCGGCAAGGTGACGGACGTTTATGCCGAATATGATCCTCAGACGCTGAGCGGGATGCCGGAAAGCAACCGCAAGGTGAAGTCTACGCTGCACTGGGTTTCCGTAGCCCACAGCCTTCCGGCCGAAGTGAGGCTGTACGACCGGCTGTTCTCCGTTGAGGATCCGGCTTCCGACAAGGAGCTGCTGGAGCACCTGAATCCGGATTCGCTGACGGTGCTCACGGGCTGCCGCGTCGAGGCAGAGCTGGGCAAGGCCCGGCCTTTTGATCACTTCCAGTTTCAGCGCCTCGGATACTTCAACCTCGATCCCGACAGCGATGCGGACCATTTGATATTCAACCGCACCGTGCCGCTAAAGGATATATGGGTCAAACTAAAAGACAAAATAGAATAACATCAAAGAAAACTTATTGCTGTTATGAACCCTTATTTGCTTTCAAAATTGCTTCGGAGATATTTCGAGGCCGGCAAAACAGGAGCAGACATCTACTTCGATGCGGATGAGATACTCTTAATCCTCGGCAAATTCGAGCAAATCGAAGACTACGTCAATTATAACGACCTGCTGCAGCTTGGCCTCCGCCTGCATCCGGGCAACATCGGCCTTCAGGTGAAAAAAAGCCAGCAGCTCCTCCGCAGTAAGGAGTATCGCGAAGCGCTCGACATCGCAGAGACGAGCGGGCTGGTCAACGACCTGGAAGTAGGCTTGATAAAGCTGGAATGTTACTACAAGCTGAAGCAGTACGACAGGGCGAGAGCCATAGTTGAGGAAGCGCTGGCTATGGGAAGCGACTTCGTTGAAGACTTTTGCGAACAGCTTGCCATACTGATGAACGACAACGACCGGTCAACGCCCTCCGAAAGAGAGTTCATCCGCAAGGCAACCCTGCTCTTCCCCGACAATATGACGCTGAAGGACGAATACTGCTTCTCGCTGGAAACCGACGGTAAATACGATGAGGCTATCCGCGTGTGCAACGAAATACTCGACGCCGAGCCCTACTCCTACGACGACTGGCTTGTGCTCGGACGGCTACATTCGCTCAACGAGTCGTACGGAGATGCCATATATGCCTTCGACATAGCCGCCGTTTGCGGTGAACCCGACGCCGAACTGATAGCCATGAAAGCTTTCTGCTACTACATGAACGAAAACTACGAGAAGGCTATCGACGACTATTGCAACATACTCACCGACGAAGACAACGAAACCAACTACCGCATCAGCTCGCTGCTGTCCGACTGCTACACTCGCGTTGACAAATACGAGGAAGCCTATCGCATACTGAAGGCCCTCGTATTCGGAAGCAGCATCAAAGACCCCTACAATAACATCAGCTTCGCGCGCTGCTGCCTCAAAACCGATCGCAAAGCCGAAGCCCTGCCTGTCCTGCAACCCACAGCCGAACTGTTCGGCGGAGGCATGCGCATCTTCACTCTGCTTGCCTATTCATGCCTGGAAAATGAAATGGACGATCTCGCCCTGATGATACTCGAACAAATCCTCACTCACCTCGACAAGCACCACGAGGAAATCCCGGCATACGACTCCCTGAGCGACCGGGAACCATCAGCTGCAGCCAACGGCCAGGCAAAACCTCTTCCCGGCACCGATCTGATCAGGAAGTTCCTGAATCGGCGAGAGAACCGGAACTAACCTATTCCTTTTCCCCGTAAGCCAAATCTCCCACATCGCCAAGCCCCGGAACGATATACGAATGATCGTTCAGGTCGTTGTCGATAGCGCCCGTCCAGATAGTGGCCCGGTCGGCGGGCAGCAGGTCGCGCATGTATGCAATGGCCTGCTTGCTGGCTATGATGGAAACGAGATGGGTGTGGCGCGGCTCGCCTTTGGTGAGCAAAGCCTTGTAGGCAAGTTCCATGGAGCTGCCGGTTGCGAGCATGGGGTCGGTGAGGATAAGGGTTTTCCCCTCCAAGTCGGGCGAAGCGATGTACTCAATATGCACGTCGAAGTTCAGGCGGTCCTTATACTTTCTGTAAGCCGACACGAAGGCGTTCTCGGCCATGTCCCAATAGTTGAGGAATCCCTGATGGAAGGGTAGCCCGGCGCGGAGTATGGTTCCAATCACCAGCTTGTCGTCCGACAGGCTCATGACGGCTGTTCCCAGCGGCGAGGTTACGTTTCGGGGGCCGTACGTGAAATCGCGACTGATTTCGTAGGCCATAATCTCGCCTATGCGCTCTATGTTGCGCCTGAAGCGCATGCGATCCTTCTGGATGCCTACGTCGCGCATCTCGGCTACGAACTGATTCAAAATGCTGCCTGATTCTCCAAGATTGACAATCTTCATAATAATATTCTATTTAAAATTTTACATGGACGAAGATATGGATATTTCAACGGTAGATAAAAAGTAGGGGGCTAAAAGTATTTGGGCAGGCGCATTACCGGCATGGACAGCCGGTAATGCCTTTTGCACAGCCTGTATAAAAAAAATAAGGGAACGGATTCTGTGTTCCGCTCCCTCATTCGGTATCATACGCTCGTTGTATCTTAGCGTCGGGGGGATGCCTCTTTGACAACCATCTGGCGACCTTCGTACTCTGCGCCGTTCAATTCGCTAATCGCTGCCATAGCTTCCCTGTCGTTCGGCATCTCGGCAAATGCGTAACCCTTCGACCTGTTGGTGTCTCGATCAATGACTAACTTTACTGAGCTAACAGTTCCATACTCTTCGAAAATCTGTTTCAACTCGGGCTCTCTAACGCGGTAATTCAAATTACCAATGTAAATGTTCATAAAAAAAGAAATAATAAATAAATACTAGAAATAATAATCTGCGCAAAGAAAGGGAGAATAAATAGATTTTCAGCTATCTCTCCTCACTTTTTTTTCTGATTGTTGAAAATTAAAATTCAGGCAAGCTCTTTCAGCTCTCTTTCGGCCGTGGTTAATCGCTCGGCTCCGGCCTGGGTAATCACGTAGCTGTCTTCTATTCCGAGGGCTCCGACGCCTGGGAGTACGAACTTGGGTTCGAGCGCAATAACGCAGCCAGGATGCAGCTCGTCCTTCGATCGGGGGGATAAGACCGGGAGCTCGTTGATGTGCAATCCTATGCCGTGGCCAACGAAAGCTGCCTGCTGACGGACGCCCATAAAATAATCGGACAGCCCGGCTTTATCGGCCATGCCGGCGGCTGCGTTGTAGAGCTCGGAGCAGGCTGCGCCCGGACGGAGCCGCGCTTCGAGCTCCTGCACTATGTCGATTGAGGCCCGGTGCATGTCGCAGGCTCGCTGCGGAAGTCGGCCGACGGCGAAGGTGCGGCTCATGTCGGTCATGTAGGCCGTGTAGTTGCCGGCCATGTCGACCATCACCGACATGCCCTCGGCGAGCTTCAGGCCGCTTGCTCCAATGGGTATGGAAGGCGAGGCGCCGGCGCCTCCGAGTGCGAAGTCGTATGGCGAAGGCGCCTGGGCGTTATCTCCGGCAAGTATGCTGCCCATGAAGATGTCCATGTCGCCAAAGGCCCTGAAGATGCCCAGCGATCCGTTGAGGCGCATCCTGCGCTCTATTTCGTACTGGAACTCAAGGTCGGTCATGCCCTGTCGGAAGCATTGCGGAACGGCGGCATAGGTTTGCGCATGCCGTTCGGCCGAGATGCGGAACTGCCCTATCTCCCATGGCGTTTTGATCATGCGCGAGGCCCGCACTATGGCCGAGGCGTTGCCGGTTGCCTCCGGACGGAGGGCTGCCCTGAGCCTCTCGTAGTCCGAATGTGTAATCTCGTCGGCTTCGAGCAGCAGCTTGGCGGGTCGGCGCAATCCGAAGTCGGGCAGGAGGTCGGCGATTTGCTCCGGCTTGCGCACGTATCTCACTCGCTCGCCCTCCATTCCGGCCGGTCGTTTCACGAAGCATATAGGGTCGGCCTCGACCGGCAAATAGAGCCATCCGCTGAAGATGCGCCCCGTCAGGTAGTACAGATTGACGCCGGTGGCCAGCAGGCAGGCGTCGGCCTTTTCGCGTTGCATCGCCCGGCGGATGCGTTCCCATTTGATGCGGCAATCGCCGGCAATTTCGTTTGGAATCATTTGATTGTATTTTGAAGTATATAATATAATGTGTGGCCGGCAAAGATACAGCCGGCAGCGACTTCCCCCAAAAAATAAGGGATCCCGTAGGGGGCTAACATTTTCGACCCGAATAAAACCGTCGGCCATGCCCGACCCCCGTAGAGACGCGATTAATCGCGTCTCTACCACACACGGCCCCGAACATCGCCATCGCCCAAACAGGTCGTGCCCTGCCCCCGTAGAGACGCGATTAATCGCGTCTCTACACACAACACACGTCTGCCCAAACAGGAGGCCGAATGTGTCAAAAGGTAATTCAGCCTGTCCAAATATGTCATTCCCGCGAAGGCGGGAATCTCCGATCGATAGTTGGGACGATAGTACTGTTTGTTTTATATGATACAACTACAA
>JAITGS010000094.1 GCA_031280435.1 Tannerellaceae bacterium
GTGCGAAACCTTCAGATTCGCTCAACGGTCGTGAAGACGAGTTTTTTGACATGAGTTTTTTTTGCAAAGGTAGGGCTGGCTCGGAGGCAGTGCAAGATGCACTTCGCCGAATGCTTACCGAACAAAATACTTTCTCTGACAGCATTGGGCGGCTACAATATCAATAAAGCGCAAAGGGAAGTTGCTAAGTTGCAGCAAGGCGAGATGTTTAAATGGCTGTTTAAGCTGCTTTTTTCGATGGATGCATTTAGGAGGTATACAGCTGCCACGGCCGTAATCAGTACGTTGGAGCAGGCTCGTTTTTACGAAAGTGCAAAGCTGTTTACCCGTAAATCGTTGACCGTTATGTCCGGATTAGGCAGGCTTGTTGCAGACAGACCGCCGTATTCAATACGGCTATCCTTTATTGATTTTATCAGGCGAAAAGGATGTGGAATTATCCCATAAAGTCGGCTGAGGCTGCTTATGGGTTGCGGGAGGCTGCCGGCCTAATCCAAATAATTCTTCATGGCGGCGTGGAGGAGTTTCAGCGACTGGGATATTCTGTATTCTACGGTTTTGATGGAGACGCCGAGTTCCTTGGCTATTTGTGCATTAGTGAGATGATTGTTGCGGCTCATGGTAAATGTTTGGCGGAATATGTCGGGGAGATTGTTGATGGCCGTTTGTATTTGTTCGGATAGCTCGTCGAAGAGGTAGAAGTCTGGGTTGTCAAAAGGTTCTTCCACATGCCGGAGCTTGTCTTCAACGCGCTGATGGTACTGCTCTTTTTTCAGAATATTCAGGCAGCGGTGACGAGTGGCCGTGAAGAGGTAGGCCTTCAGGGAGCTCTCAACAAAAAAGCCTTTCCTGTTTTCCCATATATCGGCCATGAGTTCTTGAACTGCGTCTTCTGCGACTGTGTCGGGAACAAAATGGGAAGCATATTCGCAAAGCGGGGAATAATATTTGATGAACAACTGTTTAAATGCAAGCTGTTCGCCGTCTTTCAGCTTTGTCAGCAAGATTCGGTCTTCCATTGTATTCGGATTTTATATGCGACAAAGGTATTAGAAATCTGAGGCCGGAGCAATAAAGGAAAAATGTCGGTTGGCCTGTAACAGCCCGGATTATATCTCGCCCACTCTTTGGACATTCAGCCTCTTAGGCCGGCAAGCTACTGTAAGGATGCGAAGCGCTCAGGAGAAAATCGAGGTCGGTTGTACAAAGCATTTGTCATTTGAAATTTTGGCCCGCGAGCTAAGCCAAGATTGCAGAGCCTCATTTTTCCGGGCTGAAGCCTTCCTGAAATCGCATTCTGCCGAATCTGTTTTTCGCAAGCTTATAACATTTGTCATTCTGCCGAATTCGTTTTTCGCAAGCCAATAACATTTGTCATTCTGCCGAATCTGTTTTTCGCAAGCCAATAACATTTGTCATTCTGCCGAATCTGTTTTTCGCAAGCCAATGAAACTTGTCATTTTGCCGAATCTGTTTTTCGCAAGCCAATGAAACTTGTCATTTTGCCGAATCTGTTTTTCGCAAGCCAATAACATTTGTCATTTTGCCGAATCCGTTTTTCGCAAGCCAATAACATTTGTCATTTTGTCGAATCTGTTTTTCGCAGCCTAATGAAACTTTTGGGAGGTGCGCGTAAATTGGTTTTGGGCTGTCGGCAGGCTTGTAAGGGCTATCGAGAGTTGCGCTTACATGAATCGCCAATTGTATCATGGTCTTTGAATTCAGCCTGTTAAGAAGATGTTTGCCGGCTCTAATGGCGCCGGACAGCTGTGGTTGGACAAGCAGCTCTGCCGTCGCATAATTTGCATCCGGGCATTTTACGGCTAATGGTCGTTAGGGTAAGGAGGGCTGGGAATTGTCATAATAACAGACGATATATACATAATGGAAAGAAGAGAAATTTTATTGACACAGGAACGGATTATTTCACGCGATCCTGTGCATGCATACGAGCAGGTTAGGCGACGAATCAGGCGCAGGCAAAGGCGGATATGGATTGGCCGGGCCTGTATGGCGGCTGCCTGTATGGCTTTAGGCTACGGCTTGTTTTGGTTTTCCCATCCGGAGCAAGGCCTTACGGGCTCAGCGGCGCAGCTCATTACGGTGGAATCAAAGCCGGGTATGCGCACATCGTTCCGCTTGCCGGATTCTACGCTTGTGTATCTCAACTCCGGCAGCATTTTGAAGTATCCTATTCCTTTTGACGATAAGGAGCGGCGGCTGCAGCTGTCCGGCGAAGCCTATTTTAAAGTCAGCCATAATCCGGAGCTTCCTTTCCTGGTCGATGTTTTGAATAATGAATTAACAATAAAGGTGCTTGGCACCGAATTTAATGTAGAAGCATATTGCGAAGATGAGATTATAAATACAACCCTTGTGCAGGGCAGTCTGCTGATAATTGCCGACGCTCGGGCCGGTGAGTCGCCGACGCAGGTTCTTGTACCGTCGGAGAGGGCCACGTATTTCAGAGCCGGCAGGCAAATGGACGTAAAGGTTGTGGATATGGCTTGCGATACGGGATGGCTGGACGGCAAAATAATATTGAAGGATACGCCTCTGCCTGAGATGCTGCGCAAGCTGACGCATTATTATAATGTGGATTTCATTGTGAGCGATCCTGTTCTCGAATCATATTCGTTTACGGGCGTTTTTGACGACCGGCAGCTTTCGCAGGTGCTGGACTATCTGAAAATTTCCTCCGGGATTAATTTCCGCATCACCCTGCCGCTAAAAGACGACAGCGAAAGCATTAACCGCAGGAAAGTATATTTATCGAAGGAAGCTGTGCGCCATGGCAGGCAGCAACAGTAATTTATTAACCCTTTAAAAGCAAACGGCAATGAAAAAAGACGACAGTTAATCGAACCGGGAATTGCTGTGTGATGCATAAAAAAACATACGGGAATATGTTTGCACCATATCCCCGCATGAAACAAAATTCACAGCGCGTAAATCGAGACTAATGAATTTATTTTTTCTTCTTAAATCAGTACAAAGATATGGAAAAGACAAAGATCCTCCGCGGAGGAAAAACAGATCGTATAGACCTTAAATTGTTTCGAAAAATGAAACTTATTACATTACTATTATGCTTGTCTCTATCTTCTGTTATCGCCTCGTCATACACATACGGACAAGCAACCTTGCTATCCATTAACATGGAAAAAGCACCCATCATTGAGGTGTTCAATGCAATTGAAGAGCAAACCGAGTTTTGCTTTTTCTATAACAGCAAGCTTGTAAACATCAACCGTCCGGTTTCGATACAGGTCAGAGACAAAAATGTTTTCGTCGTTCTTGATCAGCTATTCAAGGATACGGAAGTGCAGTACAAGGTTATAGACAAGGATATAATCCTTACCGGCAGCAAGGCTGTTCGCGAAAGGAACGGCCTTCCGCAGAGCGGTCGCAGAGTATCGGGGACAGTAACCGACGAAGCAGGCGAGCCTATCATAGGCGCAAACATTCTCGTGAAAGGCACAAGCATTGGAGGCATTACCGACATCAACGGCAACTTCAGCCTCGACAATTTGCCGGAGCGGGCCCTGCTTGCCGTTAGCTACATCGGCTATCTTCCGCAGGACATTCTCGTGGGCAATCAAACGACGCTCAGGATAAAGCTTGCTGAAGACATGCAGGCGCTGGAAGAAGTTGTCGTTATCGGTTACGGCGTGCAGAAGAAAAAGCTGGTGACAGGCGCCAATATTCAGGTGAAGGGCGACGACATACAGAAGCGCAATGCGCAGAACGCTCTCGACGCCCTTGTAGGACAGTCGCCCGGCGTTCAGATCTCGCAGCTGTCGGGGCAGCCCGGCGAGGACTTCCGGGTCAGTATTCGCGGCTTAGGCACCGTTGGCGACGCCACTCCTCTATATATAGTCGATGGAGTGCAGACAAGCAGTATGGCTCATATTAATCCCTCGGAAATAGAGTCGGTGGACGTGCTGAAGGATGCCGCTTCGGCTGCGATATACGGAGCGCGTGCCGCAAATGGGTTTTATAAATCAGGGAATCATCATCAAGACTATTGGTTGCGGAGAAAAAAATCAGGCAATAGTTGCCGTGACTATTGGCTGCGGAAAAAAATCAGGCGATAGTCATCATGACTATTGCCTCAAAATAATCCGGGAGGGTACCGACACGATGACGATTTTACCAATCCGTTTTCCGCAAGGGATCGACACGATGACGATCCCTTGCGGAAAATCGATTCGCCAAATAGTGTTAACACCTAAAGCTTGAACCTTAAATTTTTTAAGGATCGTCATCGTGTCGGTCGCATGAGCGCGTTAGATTGGTAAAATAGTCATCGTGACTATTGCCTTCGGAAATAAAACAGGGGAATAGTCATCGTGACTATTGCCTCCGGAAATAAAACAGGGGAATCACAACAGGAACTATTGGGACATCCGAAAAATCCTTGCAATGATAACATCGTCATTCTATTCATAGTTGAATCTACTCATCACTTTAATAATTTTGAATCTTATATGGAAAATATATCGAGAAGAAGTTTTCTTAAGTCGGGAGGGCTGCTGCTTCCCGAAGACAGGTTCGAGGGATATAGCCCTCCGCCCGGAACTTTGCCCCGATGCGACAAGGCCGAGGCGGCCCTGCCCGGAAGCATAGCTCTGCGCACGCAAAAGCTCCCGGAGTGGGAGTTCAGCCTGTGAAAGCAGGCATCTGCACATCAAAAAGGTTTCTAACAATTTTAATTATATATATCTTATGAAGTACACGAGTTTTATCTTATTATGTATGCTGATACTCCCCGCCACGGCTCAGCAGGGATATAAAAAGCAGAGCAACGGAGTTGTTGTAACTCTTCCCGATGCTGCAAGCGGGCAGGCGCGAAGGCTGCGCCTGTCTGTTGTGAACGACAAAATCATACAGGTGACGGCCACGCCCGACGATCGCATAAAGAACAGGCAAAGCCTTATAAGGGTGGCGCCTGCCAATGCTAAAACCAAGTGGTCGCTGTCGCAATCGGGCGATAATCTTTCCGTATCTACCGCCGTGGTTAAGGCCACCGTAAGCCTCACTACGGGCGAAGTATCCTTCTATGATGCCGCGGGAGCCTTGCTGCTGAAGGAAGCAGAGCGCGGCCGGCGGTTCGCTCCCATAAAGGTGGATGGCGATCAGGGATACACCATTGTCCAGAAGTTCGACTCGCCGGACGATGAGGCTTTCTACGGCCTGGGGCAACATCAGTCGGACGAGTTCAACCGGAAGGGGCGCAGCGAGGAGTTATATCAGTATAACACCAAGATTTCGGTTCCCTTCGTGGTATCAACCCGGCGCTACGGCTTGCTGTTCGATAACTATTCCATGTCCGGATTCGGCGATGAACGTCCGTACGCCAACCTCGATGTTTTCAGGCTCTACGACAAAAAGGGAAGCGAAGGCGCCATCACGGCCTCCTATTACAGGAACGCCGGCGCTGAGCTCTTTACCGAGCGGAGGGAATCGTCGGTTGACTACGAAACCTACTTCACGCACGGAGAGCTGCCTCGGGATTTCGACTTCAAGGGCGAGACCTACAACCGCTTCCCCGCAGGATTCGGCTTCCCGAACAGCCTCGTTGTGTGGGAAGGCGAGATAGAGCCGCGCGAATCGGGCATCTTCCACTTCAAGCTGATGTATGGCTCCTATACCAAGGTGTACCTTGACAACGAGCTGGTGGTGGAGGAGCGCTGGCGTCCGTCGTGGAATCCGAACAGCGTGAAGTTCAGCGCCGCTATGACTGCCGGCAAGCGGGTTCCGCTGCGCATTGAATGGAAAGACGGCAGCGGTTCCTACATAGGGCTCAAGGTGCTGTCGCCACGTCCGGCAGAGGAGGTGAACCGGCTGTCCTTTTGGTCGGAGCTCGGCGACGAGCTCGACTACTACTTCGTTCACGGCGCAACCATGGATGAGATCATCTCCGGCTATCGTTATATCACCGGCAAGGCTCCAATCATGCCGTTGTGGGCAATGGGATTCTGGCAAAGCCGTGAGCGATATGCCACGGAGAGCGAGCTGCTCGGCGCCCTGCGCGAACTCCGGGCCCGCAACTTTGGCGTCGACAACATGGTGCAGGACTGGCATTACTGGCGCGACGACGATTGGGGAAGCCACGAGTTCGAGCCCACTCGCTTCCCGACGCCCGGAGCCATGGTCGATACGCTGCATGCTCTCAACGCCAGGTTTATGATATCCGTGTGGCCAAAGTTTTACGTAGGCACGGAGCACTTCAGGGAGCTCGACCGCAACGGATGGATGTTCCGCCGGGCAGTGACCGACAGCCTGCTGGACTTCGTGTCTCCCGGATACAGCTTCTCTTTCTACGACGCCTATGCACCCGGAGGCCGCAAGCTGTTCTGGCAGCAGATGGACGAGCATCTGTATTCGCTCGGAGTGGACGCCTGGTGGATGGATGCCTCCGAGCCTAATCTGAAGGACTGCCTGCCTCACATATACCAGAAGGCTCTGGTTGGGCCCAACGCCCTGGGCTCGGGCACGCGCTACTATAACACCTATGCCCTTGTCAATGCGCAGGCAATATGGGAAGGGCAGCGGAGCAAGAAGCCGAACGACAGGGTGTTCCTCCTTACCCGCAACGGCTTTGCCGGGCTGCAGCGATATTCCACAGCATCGTGGAGCGGCGACATAGGCACGCGATGGGAAGAGCTGAAGGCGCAGATTCCGGCAGGACTCAACTTCTCCCTCTCCGGCATTCCCTACTGGACGATGGACATAGGAGGCTTCTGCGTGGAGAATCGCTACATCAGGGCGCAGCGCATCTACGACGCATCCGGGCTGGAGAACGACGACCTGAAGGAATGGCGCGAGCTGCAGGCCCGATGGCATCAGTTCGGCGCCTTCACGCCTCTCTACCGGGCTCACGGACAATTCCCGCGACGTGAGATCTACAACATAGCTCCCGAATCGCATCCCGCCTACCGGACCATCTACTATTACAACAAGCTACGCTATGCCCTCATGCCCTACATCTACTCGCTGGCCGGCAAAACCTGGTTCGACGACTATACCATCATGCGCCCCTTAGTGATGGATTATCCCGACGATGCCCTTGTGCGTAACCTGTCCACGCAGTACATGTTCGGCCCTTCATTGATGGTATGCCCCGTTTACAGGTATAAAGCCGCATCCGTTCCCGTCTACTTCCCGCGCAGCGTCAGCTGGTATGACTTCTACAACGGCAAGCTCTACCGCGGAGGCAGCGAAGCGGACATAGCAACGCCTTACGAGCGCATGCCACTGTTCGTTCCCGAAGGCAGCATACTGTTTTTCGGTCCCGATGTAAACTATGCAGGAGAAAAGAAAGCGGAGGTTATAGATGTATACGTCTATGCCGGCAAAAACGGATCGCTGTATCTATACGAAGACGAAGGAGTGAACTATAACTACGAGAAAGGCCTGTACTCCAAAATCGGTTTCGACTACGACGACGCATCCGGACAGCTTTCGATCGGCGACCGTGGCGGCTCGCCATATCCCGGCATGATAGCCCACCGCAAGTTCAACATCTATTACGTCAGGCCCGGCAAAGCAGCAGGGCGCGACATCCGTTCGGCTCCCGACGCTGTTGTTGAATACACCGGAAAGAGGCAGCTCGTCGGGCTGAAGTAAAGCGTCGGAAGGCGCACCAAAGCAAACCGCCGTGCCGGGATCAGCCGGCACGGCGGTTTGCTTGGAGGAGGCAGGGGACAGGCAAGCCCCTTCCTCCTCCTGCTTTGTATACTAAACAATCTAACTTCCCACAGTAATCACTCGGCTAAATTTGTTCCAGGGCCTGAGCTATGTCCGCCTTGATGTCGTCTATGTGCTCAATGCCGACGGATATGCGCAGCAGGCCGGGCTCTACGCCGCTGGCGCGCTGGTCTTCGGGCGAGAGCTGCTCGTGCGTGGTGGACGAGGGATGTATGATAAGCGACTTGGCGTCGCCCACGTTGGCAAGATGGCTCAGGAGCTTCACTTGGTCGATAACCTTGTCGGCCAGCGCCGGCTCGCCCTTCACCTTGAAAGTAAGTACGGCGCCCGGGCCTTTGGGGAAATATTTTTGGGCGAGAGCATAATACCTGTTGCTTTTCAGTCCGGGATAGTTCACGTATTCCACCTTAGGATGCCCTTCGAGCCATTCGGCCAGCGCAAGCGTGTTGCTCACGTGGCGCTCCATCCTTAGCGACAGAGTTTCGAGGCCCTGCACCAGCAGGAAGGAATTGAAAGGGCTGAGCGTGTTTCCCCAGTCGCGCAGGCCTTCCACGCGAGCCCGTATGTTGAAAGCTATATTGCCGAAGGGGCCTCCGCTTCCGAACACGTCCCAGAACACTAAGCCGTGATAGCTGTCGGAGGGTTCGGTAAAGGCAGGGAACTTGCCGTTGCCCCAGTTGAAGGTTCCGCTGTCCACAATTACTCCGCCCAGCGATGTACCGTGACCGCCAATCCACTTCGTAGCCGATTCGACCACCACCGATGCGCCGTGCTCTATGGGACGGAACAGGTAGCCGGCAGCTCCGAAAGTATTGTCCACAATCAGAGGAATGTCGTTAGCATGAGCAACGGCGGCTATGGCATCGAAGTCGGGCACGTTCAGTTCCGGGTTGCCTATGCTTTCGAGATAGATAGCCTTCGTTTTGCCGTCTATGCGCGCTGCAAATTCCTCGGCGTCGTCGGAGGGAGTGAATCGCACCTCTATCCCCAGGCGTTTGAACTGCGACTTGAACTGGTTGTAGGTGCCGCCGTAGAGGTGCGAAGTAGTGATGAAATTGTCGCCCACCTGGAGGATATTGTTAAGCGCAATGAACTGTGCCGACTGTCCCGACGATGTTGCCAGCGCCGTCACACCACCTTCGAGAGCCGCCACCCGTTTCTCGAACACATCCGTCGTGGGATTCATCAGTCTCGTATAGATATTGCCGAACTTCCTTAGTCCGAACAGGTCGGCGCCCTCCTGTGCATCCTTAAAAACATAGGAAGTGGTTTGATAAATCGGCAGGGCCCTTGCCTGCGTTGTAGGGTCTGCATCCTGTCCTGCATGAACCTGCAGTGTTTCAAATCTCAGATTGTTTGTAGCCATGTTTCGTTGAATTATAAAGTTTGAATTATATATAAAAGACTAATCTTACGGTCACAAAGATGGCAGCTTTTCCCGTCAAACGAAATACTCTTCTGAAGGTAATTTCTCTTGCGACGGATGATGCGCTCCTCCTTGTCTGCTTATTTTATTGGGATGGTAGCACAGTAGACTAACCTAAATCCGGTTTCGTGCCGAAATCTCTCACATTCTTCCGAATGGCTATACTGAAAGAAAGGATGTTTTTTATTTGAGTAGAATGCTGTCTTTTTAGAAATGCACGACAGCAGGGCCGGATAATCGGTTTTGAAAATACCGATAGTGCTTTTAAGTTGTTCTAAGCCCTTGCTTGCATTGCTTTTTTGTATTGATTTCAGCTCAACAAAATAGAAATCATATTTTCCCGGCGGTCTGACACATATAAGCAAGGCGTCACACAATGATTCCTCATCCTTTCCATTGGCTTTATAACAAAAGAAGTTTTTATCTATGGGAACAAAATAAATACTCAGCCTGTCGGCATTATCCACTTTTGCAGTACCCTCCTCAAATTCTACCGCGACGGCCGGCTGATTATCTTCAATACCAAAGCTGTTTGTTTTATGCTCAAAGCAAGTGGTAGAGAACAAATCAATTTTCATTCTCTTCTTCTATTTCTTGCAGTTGAGTAAAGCGATCGTTAACCTCGGCAAGCAGATTGTTCAGGAAATTATCGTCCGAAGGAATTAAGTCTTTATACTTTGGCAATAGATTAATGTTGCCGCTTTCTTCTTCCAGCTCGTAAATAGAAACGCTATCGGAATTGATGCAGGCATTTAAAGAAATGTGCCGGGAGATAGCCGCAGATAAAGTCTCTCTGTTGCTTTCCCGCAAATCGGTCAGCACTTGTTTTGCCTTTATTGCAATGGTCAGATAGTTGATTAAATAAGGGCTGTGCGTTGTTAAAATCAGCTTGTTCCCCTCGTTCATATTATTAAACTCAAGCAAACTTTGCAGCATTTGCCATTGAGAGGAAGGGAACAGATTCTGTTCCGGCTCTTCAACTATATTCACAAAGGCAGCCTTATTAAATTTGGAGGATAAAGCGGATACCGCAACCGTTCTTTGCTCATCCGTTAAGGTGGCATTGTTCCATATATCCTGTACACCTTTTTCAAAGCGAGCTTTTTCTTCGCTGCTCATTGTTTCTTTGCTTTCGCATTGCCTTTTCACCGATTTCGCCAAGTAGTCGGAAACCAGATATAGCGGAACAAAAGATTGCAGTCCGCCGGCAGCTTCGTTTATTTCGATTTTGTAATCGCCGCCACGCAAATACAGATTGTCGTACTGTTTGTTGTATTCAACCTCTATGTTATTAATGGGCAAAGACATGTTCTTCAGCTCATTCTTTGCTCGGCCATATTCGGCATTAAAGTCGCGCAAAGCTCCCGACAAACGTATTTCGCCTGCATCTTTAATATACGAAAGGAAGTTCCTTTCGGCCGGCACGTACATTATTTGCGGTAGAGGGTAGGCCCGGTTTTTGTTTTCCGTAACAAGCATGCTTCCGTCCCTATATACGATACGATAAGCATCGCCTTGATAGTCAATCACAGAATCGGGCTTCAGGTAGGTGTCCTCTTTCTTTGTATCGGCGGGGCCCAGCCTGTGGTATGGCAAAAATTGCGTTCTGAGGCGGTTTGTATTTTTGCGTTCCAACCATTTCCTGTCGCAATCACCTCTCACCAATGTTTTTTCAATCCACTTGAACGTAGATATAAGCTTTGCCGCAGTGCTTTTGCCCGCCGCCTGATTTCCCACAAACACCGTGACTTTGTTTATATCAACATGTCCGTTTGTGATTGGCCCGAAATTCCGAATGTCTATTTGTTGCATAATTTTCCGTCTTATCAATGGTCGCAAATGTACTGATATTCTTGCATGCTCATAAAGCAATAAAAATTAGCGGGGGATGTGCCGTGAGGGTGAATTGTGTTTGGGATTGCCGCAGGCAGGCTTGTAAACAAATAGAGACGCAAAATATAGCGTCTCTACAATATCAGCTCTCTCTTATTCCCCGGCCGGCGGATGCTCGTTGGGGTCGAGCACGTGGGGGCCGTCTGTCGGGGGTTCGGGCGTCACTCCGGGAGGCTGCGGATTTATTATGTTGGGAGTCTCATTAGGCTGGTTGGGGTCCGTAGTGCCCGGCGGCTGCGGATTTGATGCGTCGGGGGTTTGTGTGCCCTCGTCGGTTTTGTCCTCGTCTTTTGTTTTGTGATGTCCGCGGCGGGCGAGTGTTAGTTCGGCTTGATGGATGGAAGCGTCAATTATGCGTCTTACTTCGGTGAGGTTGGCGCGCACGCTTGCGTTTTTAGCTCCCATTTCGTTTTCTCGCCAGGCAACGTTGACCGTTTCAATCAGTGCGTCGAAGGCGCTGTCGACATCGGTGCGTATTTCGTGCAGCTTACCCATTTCAACGACCGTTTCTTTGTCAATCGAGCGTTCGCGATAGAGTGATTTGAATGTATTATTTGTGCTCACGGCCATGTTAACCGTATCCATCATGTTTATGGCTTCGAGAGAGGGCTTCCATTCCGGTTTCATGCAATCTTCCAGGAAATTTGTCATTATACCGCTGGCATCCTGGTAGCTTGCGGAGGAAAGATGCCTGTAATTATTGCGCAGCAGCTTAAGTTTGTCGGCTGCCTCCTTCATGGCTGTATTGTTGTAATATTTGGTCATGCCGACGCAATACCATATATAATTAAACAGGGCTATACGCTTTTCGTGAAGGAAAGTAATCTCGGCAGTCAGGGTTGAAGCCATGCTTTGCTTGTAAAAGTCATCTTCACGCTGGAAAACAGTTTGCAGCGCATTAAAAATTATATTCAGCATGGGGAGCGAACTGATGAGAGGCGACAATCCGGTTATAATGCCGTTCTGGAAAAAGTCGTAATGCTCACCTATGTGCAGCTTTTTCAGTAATGCCCTGAAGCGGATATTCACAAACCGTATCATATTCTATATATTTTAAATGAGTTCTTAATGGCGGCAAATGTAAGCAAATCTTTTGTATTATCTTCTACAAAAAAAATCTTCTACAAAAAAAAATGGGGCTGTCCCATTTTAAAAATATACTGAGGCTTTGTTTCCGGCCTCAAAATAAGATGGAATTAGCCTGCGGAAAAAAATTTGGGCCTAAAATAAGATGGAATTAGCCTGCGGAAAAAAATTTGGGCCTAAAATAAGATGGAATTAGCTTGCGGAAAAAAATTTGGGCCTAAAATAAGATGGAATTAGCTCGCGGAAAAAAATTTGGGCCTAAAATAAGATGGAATTAGCTCGCGGAAAAAAATTTGGGCCTAGAATAAGATGGAATTGCCTTGCGGAAAAAAAATTGGGCCTAAAATAAGATGGAATTGGCTTGCCGCAAACGTAGGGGGCTGTTCGTGCGGCATCATTCCTTTCGGGCAATTTTTTGTTGATAAATAATGCCGTGTGAGGCGCCGGGATTTTTTTGAGATCAATAAAATTTGGATACATTTGTGCCGATTACACGGCTATTAATCTTTAATAACATAAAATAAAGTCAATAACATGAGAAAGTTAAGCTACATCCTGATTGCCTCGCTTATATTCGGCGCGGCATCTTTTGCACAAAAAGCCCGGGACTACGAAAACCTCGGCAATGCATACTACAAGCAGCAGAAATATTCGCAGGCTGCTGAGGCCTATCGCAAGGCCATCCTTCTTCGCTCCGGCGGAACCGACATTTTTGCAGACGACGCCTCGTCATGCCCCACATGCAAGGAGGCAACATGCTCGCATGCAGGGCATCAATCATCGGCGGCATGCCGTCAGGTAGACTGCGCCCATACCGACAACTGCGTCCTGGGAGCCGCCTCGTCGTGCAGCGTCCCCCTGCGCAAGCAGCCCGATTGCGCGCGCGCGTGGTTCCTTAAAGGATGCGACTACGAAGGCCGCGGCGAATATGCCGAGGCTCTGGCCGCCTGGCGCAAGTCTGTCGAGTACGATTCGTCGCAGGCCGAAGCCTATTACCGCATGGGAAGGGTATACTACAAGCTGGGCCGCTATCAGAAGGCCGTTGAAGCCTGCCGCGCAGCCACCGTTTGCCGCCCGGGCTATCTCGAAGCCTACTATTGCATGGGCAACGCCCTGTACGAGCAGTGCAAGTATGCCGACGCCATCTGCGCCTATCAGAATGCCCTCTCCGGCAACCCCCACTATGCGCAGGTTCACTACAACCTCGGCATGGCCTACGGCAAGAAGAGCATGTACAGCGAGGCCATCTGCGCCTTCGAGAACGCCCTCCGCATAGAGCCCGGCTACCAGAAGGCGCGGTTGGCGCTGAATGATGCCTGCCGCAAGATAGCCTACTGCCGCTAAGGCTCCGGGAACGGAAAAGAGAACGGCGGCTGTTGAAAAACAAGTCCCGCTCGAAAAGCAGGTCATTCCCGCGAAGGCGGGAATCTCCGATCGGGAGCCGGTTACGATTGTATTTGTTGTTTTAATATGATACAATACAATCGTCCCAACTATCGATCGGAGATTCCCGCCTTCGCGGGAATGACTTATTGTTCGAGCGCAAGTGGTCTCAAAACCTCCCCCCGGCTTGTTTTTTTATTGCATACGATTTGCATGCCTGACACTTTGTAAGAAACAACCTATATTTGCGGGTAAAACAACCCTTTAATATTGACAATATGATAATCGGAGTACCAAAAGAAATCAAGAACAATGAGAACAGAGTGGCCCTCACCCCGGCCGGAACCAAAGAGCTCGTAAAGCGTGGGCACACCGTATACGTGCAGCAGACGGCCGGTCTGGGCAGCAGCTTCACCGACGCCGAATACGAGGGCGCGGGCGCCATCCTCCTCCCCGGCATAGAAGATGTATACGGCGCCTCGCAGATGATTATGAAGGTGAAAGAGCCCATTGCAGCCGAGTACGGGCTGGTTCGTCCCGGCCAGCTTCTCTTTACCTACTTCCATTTTGCTTCGGACGAAACCCTGACGCGCGCCATGATGAAGAGCCGTGCCGTTTGCCTTGCCTACGAAACCGTGGAAGGCCCCGGGCGCAGCCTTCCTCTGCTGATTCCGATGAGCGAAGTGGCAGGCCGCATGTCCGTCCAGGAAGGCGCCCGCTTCCTCGAAAAGCCTCAGGGAGGCAAGGGGATTCTGCTCGGCGGCGTTCCCGGCGTGAAGCCCGCCAAAGCGCTGATCATAGGCGGAGGCATAGTGGGTTATCATGCAGCCCTCAAAGCGGCAGGCATGGGAGCCGATGTGGTGATAGCCGACCTCTCCCTTCCGCGCCTTCGCTACCTGAGCGAAATCATGCCGGCCAACGTCCGAACCCTCTGCTCCTCAACGCACGTCATAGAGCAGGAGCTGCCCTCAACCGACTTAGTGATAGGAGCCGTGCTGGTTCCGGGAGCCAAGGCTCCGCACCTCATCACCCGCGATATGCTGCGGCTGCTGCGCCCCGGCAGCGTGATGGTCGACGTGGCAATCGACCAGGGAGGCTGCTTCGAGACCTCGCATCCCACCACGCATGCAGACCCGGTATACGAGATCGACGGCGTGCTGCACTATTGCGTGGCCAACATTCCCGGAGCCGTTCCCCAAACCTCCACGCTGGCCCTCACGAACGCCACGCTGCCCTATGCCATCAAGCTGGCAGGACAGGGATGGGAGGCGGCCTGCTCGGACGACAAGGGCCTGGCCCTCGGCCTGAACATCGTCGACGGCAAGATTGTGTATCCGGCCGTAGCCGAGGCCTTCGGACTCTAAGCCGCTTGCCGGCATAGACAGCATATAATGGGGCGGTTCAAGAAGTAATTTACGCATGCCAAACAGGTCATTCCCGCGAAGGCGGGAATCTCCGATCGAAAGTTGGGACGATAGTATTTGTTTTTATATGATACAAATAGA
>JAITGS010000118.1 GCA_031280435.1 Tannerellaceae bacterium
TAACCGAGGGACAGATAAGTCTATATATGGAAATTATACATCTTTATTTTCAAATTTTTGTTTTGAAACAGTTGAGCCTTCTACAGACATTAATGAGCGAACAGAACAATATAACAACCAAAAAACATACTGTCTCACAGATTATAACATATTTCATATCTTAAAAAGCTATTATTTATCATTTTGGAATAAAGATAAATATATGAAATATTTGGGCGAGTTAAATAAAACAAACGACAACTTACGAATCTCCGGCATTATTGATTTTTATGATAAAAATATTGTTGTCATTGATTTTTTTGAATTTTGGAATAGGCTGACGCAGTATGGTATAGACTATATTTTCGATGAAAATCTATTTAAAAAACTATATGGTTGGAATGTTTATAAAACCAAAACCAAATCAGCAGATGAAATTTCAACATTAAAAGGGGAAGTAACTCCACTCATAAAAAATTCATTAACAACACTTAAGGATAATATGGATGATAACAAAGATGCCTTCGGGAATGTAATATGGAATAAGGAATCCTTCAAAGAAATATTTGAACATGAAAAAACAGGATTATTTAAGGATTATTTTTTACGAGATAAAATAGAATAAATATGAAAGTAAATGCATGGGATTTTTTTCGATTAATTACAATTATAGGTTTAGTACTTGCATTAATCTTGTATGGTTTTTTTCCAACACAATTACAAGATTATGTTAATGCTCTTGGTTTCCTTATACCATTGGGTTCAGTTGGTGTAATCGCATTTGGATATTCAGTATACAACATTATTTTTTTGAAGAAAAAAATTCATGCAATATTTATTTTATACTTTCTTTCAGGTATTGCACTTATCGTAATTGCAATACTAAGTATTTATAATAAAACTTTTGTAAATTGCTATTTTGCAATATTATTTATACCAATTATAGTTTATATATTACTCTCTAATATGGAAAATCAAAATCTTTTTGTGAATAATCAAGATTTGCAAACAAAAAATGCTGCCCTCACCAACCAAAATAATCAATTAAAAACCCAAATAAATAATTTAAATGCTAAAATACAGTCATTTAAAACTCATATTGGAACACTAACAGAGAATGTAAGTATACTTGAAAATGAAAAATGCAAAGACAAAGATTGTCTAAAATTTCAAATAGTTTCAGAATTATCAAAGTATAAAAAAGAAAACAAAAGATGAGTGAGATGGCAATAAAATCTGATTTTGAGGATATCCTCACACGAGTACAGCAAATGAACGATAAGTATGGTCAAGATTGGCTCAAAAAATTACCGGATTTTAATGGTAGTTCTATTTTAATGAAGTATCACGAACATATATATGATATAGAAGAAATATCTAACAAGGATACAGAAAACAAAAAGAAATTGACACATCTTTTATACCACATGATGAACCAACATGTTATTTCTTTTATTGAATTGTCAAACTCTATTCATGAAGCCAATTTAAATAAAGCTTTTAGCGCTGCTGTAGAAGAATTTAAAAAATTAAAAGGAGAAGGCAGTTATGCATGGTTTTCAAATATGAAATTACCAACATCTTTTGCAAGAAATTCCAATGTGGAAAAATATTACAAAGAGTTCTTTGAAGCTTTCAATGATGATAACAAGGATATAGAAGTGAGAAGAATCCACTTATTATATGAAAATCTTCTACACAATAAAAATGTAGAGCAACTTACTAATTTGTTTATTATCCTCTTAATTGAGTACCTGTTTGGTATTGAATCAAAAGTGTTACTTGTTAAAAGCAATTGCAAAACAGAGCAACTTTTTCATTTTAGCATGAATGATATTGAAAATTGTAGAGGGTATTTGCTTGACTTTGCTTTATTTTATAAACCTAATGAAATAAATGGCAGTAAGTTGTTTGAAAATCATATTTCTTTATTTGCTGATTTTTGTTTTGAAAAAGAAGAAGAAAATCCTCCTATTGATTTTAACAAACAAAGCGTTTACCGCATTAATGATTATAATACTTTTCATATATTGAAAGGCTATTATCTTTCATTATGGGAAAAAGATAGATATATTGAATATTTGGAAAAAGACCCTGTTTTTAGTGGAGATACTAAGATTAAGGACACTATCGAATTATATAAAAAAGACAGTTTGGAAACGTTAAGTTTTTTTGAATACTGGAAAAGAGCTAAAAAAGCAGATGCGATTCTTCTTAATGATAATTATGGAAGTACTTTTAATATTTTTTACAAATGGGATATTTATAAGAAAAATCTGGATAGTGTTCATGAGAATAAAAACAAAGATAATATAACGTTGAGAAAAGAATTGTTTCAATACTTAGTAGATTTTCCAACAGATAAAACAGATACAGAAGTTGAAACGATGTTTATGAATAAATTTAAACTATATATATTAAGAAATAAAAAGAAAAAATTATGAAGTTCAGAGTGTTTTTCATTGTTATGATTTTATCTGCAATAACTTCTTGTAAAACAGATAATAAGAAACAGATTGAAATTGGTTCAATCCAACAACTAACAGGACAAATGTCCAAGTATGGTAAAACGCTTCAAGCGGCACTATTGGCAGAAGCAGATATTATTAATGAAGAAAGGAAACACAACAATCTTCCATTAATAAATATCACTTTTGAAGATGACAAATTAGACCCTAAGACAGGAATCAATGCTTTGCAACAGTTGATTCAGGTAAAGAACATTCAAATCTGTTTTGGCGCACAAAGCAGTTCTGTAACATTGGCAATGTCACCGGTGGCAAATCAGAATAAAGTCGTTTTGATTTCGTCTGCTTCGGGTGCGCCGGATATATCTCAAGCCGGCGACTATGTTTTTAGGACTTGCCCTTCCGATGTTTATGAAGCGACTATTTGTTCCGAATATTATAATACCCATCATAAAGGTAAATCATTGGCAATAGTGCATACCAATAATGACTATGGGGTAGGATTAAAAGAAGCCTTTTTAAAAAATATCGCCAATCTGGGAAACGTAAATATATTTGCTTTTCAACAGGGACAATCCGATTTCAAAACAATCCTTTCAAAAATAAAACAACAGAAAACAGAAGTGGTATATTTGATTGGATATGAAGAAATGATTGCCGTATTTAAACAGGCAACAGAATTAGGCTTCACCTGTCAGTGGCTTGGAAATAACCAAATGAATGACCCCGACATAGTTCGGAAATTTGAAAAATCGGCTAATGGAACCGTATTCCCCGGTCATCAATATGATCTTGAAAAAATCAAATCCAATCATGCGGAATTTTACGCAAAATATATGAAATATTCAGGTGGAGTTGATTTGGATGTATTTGCGGCATACGGGATTGATGCGCTCATTGCCGTTAACCAAGCACTTTTAAATGGCGCAAAAACAGGAGAAGAAGTAAAAAATGAATTGTATAAAATGAAAAATATACAAGGATTCACAGGTATTTTCTCTTTTGACGAGAACGGCGATCCTATAAAAACAGTAGGCTTGTACAAAATTGAAGACGGTAAAATCATCAAATTGTAGATTGTATGTTACAGTTGGTTTATAATATTAATATTTCAGGGATTACGTATTTGTTAATCACAATCTCTTTTACAACGATTTATTATCCAACTAAATTTTTCCATATCGCTCACGCCATAACCCTAACTTTTTCTGCCTATTTCACCTATCTTTTCGCAAAGCAACTATACTTCCCATTATATTTGTCAATCCCGTTAGCCATTATCTCCACTACCGCCGTTGGAATGTTATCCGAAATCGCTTTATACAAACCATTACGAAAGCGCAACGCCTCGCCAATGATTCTGATGATTGCCTCTTTGGGACTTTACACCGTTTTGCAAAATGTCATTTCGATGCTTTGGGGCGACGATACCAAAAGCGTGCGGACAGGCGAAATCAAAGTAGGCAACGAGTTTTTCGGGGTGTATATTACCGATATTCAGATTATCACGATTGCCGTTTGTCTGGCGTTGTTTGCGGCTTGTGTGGTGTTTATGAAATATAGCCGTATCGGGCGAAATATCCGTGCGGTGGCAAGCAATCCCGAATTGAGTAATATTGTCGGTATTCCTTCCGACAGGGTTATTTTGTGGGCGTTCGGTATCGGCTCGGCGCTGGCGGCAGTCGCAGGAATTTTAATCGCTTTCGATACGGATATGACGCCAACAATGGGCTTTAACTGGTTGCTGTACGGCGTAGTAGCAATGATTATCGGCGGCGTGGGCAGTAATTGGGGATTGGTAGGCGGCGCATTGCTTTTGGCAACGGCGCAACACTTGTCGGCATACTACATCGGCAGTCAATGGATGGACGCCGTTGCGTACATTATTCTGATTTTATTTTTGATAGCCAAACCGCTTGGCTTCAGCGGCAAACGGTTGAAAAAGTCCGAACTGTGATTTTATGAATGATTGTTATGATTTTTGTGATTAAAAACAGAAAAATATGATAAAAGAGGAATATAAATATTCGGAACTCACCTCTAAAATAATCGGTTGTGCAATGACCGTACATAAAACTTTAGGGAATGGTTTTCAAGAAGTTATTTATCAACGAGCGTTGGAGATTGAAATGACATTAGCGAATTTGGATTTTCAGCGCGAATTTGAAATGCCCGTATATTACAGGGATGTTCAGATTGGCACACGGCGCGTGGATTTTTTCGTTGAAGGTGCAATTTCCGTTGAATTGAAAGCCATTACGCAATTTGAAAATACGAATTTTGCACAAGCAATTAATTATCTTGAAGCATATAATCTTGAAATAGGACTGCTTATTAATTTTGGAGAAACAAGTTTGAAATTCAAACGATTAACAAACAAAAAATATAACCCTCAACAATCACAAAAATCAAACCAATCACTTTAAAATCACAGTTCGGACGATGGAATACCTATTACATTTATTAATATTAGTCGGCATTTACGTAATGCTGTCGCAAAGCCTAAATCTCTCTGCCGGTTTCGGCGGAATGATTTCGTTGGCGCACGCCGGTTTCTACGGCGTTGGCGCATATACCGCCGCACTGCTTGCCGTCAGTTATCAAACGCCGTTTTTGCTCGCCTTGCCTGTTGCCATGCTGTTAAGCGGATTGTTGGCGCTGATTGTGTCCGCTATTGCTTTGCGCACCATTGACGACTATTTCATTATCTGCACTTTGGGTATTCAGGTCATTGTCTTTTCATTGATGAACAATTGGATGTCGCTCACCAAAGGGCCGCTCGGCATTCCGGGTATTCCCTCCATTTCGCTGTTTGGAGTTGCAATAGCAAGCAAATGGGCGTTCCTGCTTTTAACACTGTTCTTTGTCGCTTTGATATTCTTTTTCCTGAAAAAACTGACCGGTTCTTCATTCGGTCGCACATTACGGGCATTGAGCGAAGATGAAATTTTTGCGCAATCACTGGGCAAAAATGTCTATCTGTCCAAAGTCGTTGCCTTTACCGTTGGCGCAATGCTTGCCGCTGTTCCGGGTGCGCTTTACGCTCATTATATCAGCTATATTGACCCGACAAGTTTTACGGTTGATGAATCTATTTTTATCCTTTCCATTGTGATTATCGGTGGGATGAGGAATTTATGGGGTAGTGTCCTTGCAGCAACGTTTCTTGTTTTTTTGCCGGAAGTCTTGCGCTTTGTCGGAATGCCCAATGCCATTGCCGCCAATATGCGACAGATTATTTACGGTGGAGTATTGATTTATGCGATGTTCCGGTACAGTCGTGGATTTAGTGTATAGAAATAGTTGTATGCAAATTGTATGCAACTAAAAATAAAAAGAGGCTCACAATCTCTTGTGAACCTCTCTGTTTCTGTGTGGTCCCACTTGGGCTTGAACCAAGGACTCCCTGATTATGAGTCAGGTGCTCTGACCAACTGAGCTATGGGACCTTCCGTGTGCCGGAAAACGGCTGCAATATTAATGCTTTTTATTTGTCCGTGCAAATTTTTCCGCACATTGTTCGAAATTATTAGTGCAAGGCATGATCGGCGGCTACTTCTTTGCCTGTCCATGCGCGTAAACCTGTCCATTCTGCATAGGGAGCCGACCAAAAAGGATCGGATGCGGGAAGTCCGAGCGGTAGCAGAACCGTTGCGCAGAGGTAGATGCTGCCGGTATTGATATAGCGCTCCGAGATGTTGAGCTGAGAACCGTTGAAGCCGACTCGAAGCCAGCCTTCCGAGTCGAAATTCTGCGGCGACGACATCTGGCGGCGAATGACGGCCGTCAGCGCGCATCGAACCTGCGCCGGTGCAAGCGTCTGCGGCAATATGTGCTCCAGAGATGCATGGCTCAGCGCATGGAATATGCCGAAACGATAGGCAATGGAGCGGCCTACGACGGGATAGGCGCCTTCCGGAGAAATCATCCGCTCCAGGATTTCGGCATATCTACCGTGACGGCGCAACTGTTCGCCCAGGAAATCGCCTCCTTCTATCCCATGCTTTTGCATCACGCGGAGCACATCGGTAAACATTGGATGGATAACGAAACTGTTGTAATAGTCGAAGTGAAATTCGGCTCCGTCGCCATAAACCGCATCGCCTTTATACCAATCGTTGCGGAATCGGTTCACGCCCTGCATAAGTCGCTCGCTGTCGTACTCGCCCGCAAATTCCTTAAGGGCTGCTTCGACGATGGAGGCAAACAGCAGCCAGTTGCTTTGTCCGGGACGTATAGAGCGGCTGCGCTTCAGCTCGGTAATCAGCCTCGCCTTGGTTTCGGCATCCAGCTTGCCCCACAGTTGAGTCGGGGCCCGCAACAGGGCTTGCGCCAGGAAAGCTGCGTCGACAAGGGCCTGCGACGGGCGATCGAAATCCAGATAATCGGGCGACGACGGATCTACCGCATTGCGTATTCCTGCAAGGGTCATGGCTATGTATGCGGTGCGGAGCCGACCTTCGGGCGTATCGTCGGGGCCGAGTTCGAGCCAGGGAGCGATGCCGCACAGCAGCCGTCCTACTGCTTCGAGATAGGAGAATTCGCGTCGGCTTGAGTCGAGCGATTCATAGGGCATGTTTTGCTTCAGGGCGCCACGGCTGAGGTTGGTCAAGATGGGGGCGGACAGCTTCCGCAGGGTTTCGACCCACAGTGCGCGATCCTCGGAACCGGTAGGATGAGGTTGCGCCTGAAGCGCTAATGTTGTTAGCGATAGGAAAAGAAATAGGAGGAACTTTTTCATGGCTTTATATTTTACAGATTAAACTTGGGGAGCGAAAATAAGGAATATCCGCATACGCTCCAATTCGCCGCTAATATCTTTACATATTATATTCACTGCTGTCCGGTAAAATAAATCCGGCGAAGAAACAAGGGTTGTCTTTTACCATTCCGACAGGGATTTTTTACACCCCCCTTTGTCGGAAAGCTTCAGCAAAAATTTGCGCAAGCTTTCCACCGGGGGGAAATCGCCAACCGAAATTTGCGCAAGCTTTCCACCGGGAGGGAAATGAGCAACCGCAAATTGCGCAAGCTTTCCACCAGGGGGAATTGACCATCCGAAATTTGCGCAAGCTTTCCACCGGGGAGGAATTGACCATCCGAAATTTGCGCAAGCTTTCCCCCTGAGAGGAATTGACCATCCGAAATTTGCGCAAGCTTTCCACCGGGGGGAAATCGCCAACTGAAATTTGCGCAAGCTTTCCAACACGTTGAAAATGGCCAGCCGGAAGCTTTTTTCATGTCCTTAGATGCAAAATCATATACAAATCAATACGTTGAGCTATTCTATTTGAAGTATCACTGAAAACCATCAAATCCTAATTTATGGCTCCTTTGAGAAGCTCGAAAAGCATGGCGAAATGTTATTTTGAAGAGAAAAGCTACGGAGAAGGAGCTTTGGCTTTTGATTAGAGGGCTTGGCTTTTACCTTGATGCTGTAAATGCGGATTTCATCGGAAGTAATGAGGGGATGAGATACCTTTTTTCGCTTTCACCGGACAGCAATGACTTATATTATACCGCCGGCAGGCTCATTCCCGTGATTTTGCGGTACAAATCCAGTGCGTACACATCTGTCATCCCCGAAATATAGTCGAGCACGCATTGGATTTTGCCGTAGGCGCTTTCCGCCCTGATGTCGTACTGTTCGGGGATGCGACGGAGCAGCAGGCCGCTGTAAGCATGCGTGGGAGCATTGATGGCCTCGGTAAGTTTGTCGATGAGGTGGCTGAAGATGTGGTAGCCGGCGAGCTCGATGTCAACCACTTCTTTGGATGCATATATCTTTTCGTGGGCTATTTTGGAACAGCGCTCGTAGGCGCTTTGCAGAGGGTTGGATATGCGACGGATGATGGAGCCGTCAAACCGTCCTTCGAGTATATCCTCTTCGTATTGCAGGAAAACCCGCGCACATTCGTCAACTAAGCTTCCTATGATTCCGGAGCGGAGGTAAGCGATTTGTTCATTCGAATCGCTTACGATGTGCATGGTTTCTTTAGTATGGCGGAGGCGATCGCCTTCGAAAAAGCCGAGGAAGAGGTCGACCGCATTATCATCCGTCAGCAGGCGCAATTTGTGCGCATCCTCAATATCCATTATTTGATAACAAATATCATCGGCTGCTTCTACAAGATAGACCAGCGGATGGCGAACGTAGCAATTGTTGCGCTCTATGATTCCAAGTTCGTCGGCAATCTTGCGGCTGGTGTCTTCCTCGGTTTGGAAGAAGCCGAACTTTTTTGCCGATGCCATAGACGATGCCCAGGGATACTTAACGATAGAGGCCAGCGTTGCGTAGGTCAGAGCAAAGCCTCCCTTGCGCCTGCCGATGAAGCGGTGGGTGAGCAGCCGCAGCGTGTTCGCGTTTCCTTCAAAGTTCAGGAAGTCCTCCCAGCGTCCGCCCTCGCCTTCTACTGCTTCCTTCAGCTTTGCCCCGTTGCCTTCGGAGAAATATGCCTGTATGGCACGTTCGCCCGAATGTCCGAAGGGAGGATTGCCCATGTCGTGGGCCAGGCAGGCGGCCGAAACTATGGATGCAATCTCGGAGAAGGGAGCAGCAGTCGAGCCGTATTTATCTGCCAAAGCCCTGCCCACGGAGGCGCCGAGCGAACGGCCGACGCAGGAAACTTCTAAGCTATGCGTAAGACGGTTGTGAACAAATATACTGCCGGGCAAAGGGAATACCTGCGTTTTGTTTTGCATGCGGCGAAAGGGGGCCGAGAAGATAAGCCTGTCGTAGTCGCGCTGAAAGTCCGTGCGGTCGTGCTTGCGATCGTGATAGTCTTCCATGCCGAGGCGCTTGTCGGAGAGCAGTTGATGCCAATTCATAATCTTCAGATTTGTTGTTGATAATATTAATGTGTCGGTCAGGTGAATCGGATATGCAATACCACCATCTCCGACTTTGTACCCACCCTGTAAGGCGGCCCGGCCACGCCAAGCCCGGATGAAACGTAAAACTGCGAAGGCCCAAGGCGATAATATCCGTAGGGACATTTGTAGATAAGATACAGGGCCAGCGAATACGGCCGGAACTGCCCGAAATGCGTATGCCCGTACAGCCCCAGGTCGATTTTGTTCATAGAAGCCTCGCTAAAGGTTCTCGGCTGATGATCTATGAGTATGACGGGCTTCTCCGCCTTTATCCCCTGCATGATGCTTTGCAGCGGAGCTCGCCTCTTGTTGATGTAGTCGTCCCTGCCGATAAGGTAGAACGAGTTGGCCACCAAAAGAGCCGTATCCACAAGCAACTGCGCTCCCGTCCGCTCTATCCATTTCCATTTTGCGAAGCGATTGGCACGGTACTCATGATTGCCGTTGACTGCATATACGCCTAAGGGAGCCTTCAGGCGGCGCAGCTCGGCGGCCACGTCCTCGGCTTCGGCCCTGTGCAGGTCGTAGTCCAGCAAGTCGCCCGGCATCACTATCAAATCCGGCTCGAGGGCGTTGCTCATTTCCACGTATCTCTTTACCTGCGGCCTGCGGATTATCTCGCCTATATGAATATCGCTCATCATTACAAGCGTCAGACTGTCCGTGCCGCCTGCATCCTTGCCCGGTATCTCTATGTGCACATGAGTTACGGCCGGGAGCATCACCGCGCGATAGCCGTTGATGAGAACAGCGGCAACAAGCGCCGGAATGATAAGGAAAAAGGCAAGCTTCACCTTCGCCCATCGCTGCCTTATCCACTGCGGATACCATTTCCACAGCCTGTCCGATAGTTGCAGCAGCTCGAGCACAAGCAGGCAGAGCGAAGCGTACAGCAAGGCTATATACCAGGCGCCGCATACATTAAGGATGAAAATCATCATACCGTCGGGAAGATAATTGTAAAAGAAAAAGCCCGTGAAGAACAGCAGCATCTCCGCCGCAAACAGGCAAACAAAAGGAATCCGCCAAGCAGATGGCGGATTCGCCTGAAGTCCTCTCCAACAAACGTAGGGATTGAGGAGAAGCTGAGCAAAGACGGATGCCAGGAAAACCTTCACCTGTGCCTACCGGAGATTGCCCACAGGATGGTTCAGCCCAAGGTATTGCGTATCCTTCAGCTGCAAAGCCTTGCGGAGCTCTGCCTGATTCATGGTGCCGCGCGGAACCGTTCCGAGACCGAGGGAGGCGCAGGCCAGGCTTATGTTCTGCGATACAATGCCGACGTCGAGGGCGCCCGTGAGCTTGGTGCCTTCGTTGGGCGTAGCCGTGAAGCGCGTCAGATCCGACACCAGCAGAAGCACTACGGGAGCCGTGGCCGCAAAATCCTGACCGTTGGCGGCAGCGTTCCTGAAGTCGCCCTTAGCCACCGGATTCAGTGCATGAGCCTTAGGATCATAAACGTAGGCGCCCGCCGGAAGCAGTGCATATATGTCCACATCCCGCTTGTCTATGGCCGACGGAGCAGTGCGCTTGCCGTCCTCGCGATTGATTCCGTTAGCAGCCCAAAGCAGCGTCGACAAATCCTGCGGCTTGAGCTCGCCCGCAGCAAATGAACGGCTCGACCTGCGCTCCGACAGCGCCTTCATGAGCGGCATCCCGCCTGACTTATCAGGAGCCGGGAGCTTAATGGTAGACAGTTCTTGCCCGTATGCGACGAAGGTCAGCAGAGCCATACTTAGAAAGAGAATTCTTGTTTTCATACCGGATAATGTTTAAATGAGTTATTGAATGTTTTGCTAATCACTTGAGGGCAAATATAGCATTTACGGTATAATAAACGGAGCAAGCCCCCGGAAAATTATAGGTCGGCCGTAAAAGGAGGCCTCTCGCACCCGCCCTGCGCTATTTGCCGTCTGTTTCGCCGACTCTTGTTCGCAGGAGAGGCATTCCTCCTAAGCCCCAATATTTTTATACATATATTTGCGGCAACATATTAATTAATTTCAATCATATTAATCACATGAAGACACTCATTTATTTCCTTATCGCCGCCCTCATCCCTGTGGCGGCAAGCGCACAGCAAAAGAACTTCCACGATTTCACGGTGCAGACCATAGACGGAAAACCATTGCCGCTATCTACTTTCAAAGGCAAGAAGGTGCTGGTTGTGAACGTTGCATCCAAGTGCGGGCTCACGCCTCAGTACGCGCAGCTGCAAGCATTGTACGACAAGTATGCCGCCGGCAATTTTGTCATAATAGGCTTCCCGGCCAACAACTTTGCCGCTCAGGAGCCGGGCTCGAACAGCGAGATACAGGAATTCTGCCGGCTCAACTACGGCGTGACATTCCCCATGGCCGCCAAAATATCCGTCAAGGGCGACGACATAGCTCCGCTCTACCGATGGCTCACGCTCAAGGCCGAGAACGGACGGCAAGACGCCGACGTTACCTGGAACTTCCAGAAGTTCCTGATCGACCCCGACGGCAACTGGGACGGCACCTTCGCTCCAAAAGTGGCGCCGGATGCCAAAGAAATCACCGACTGGATTGAGAAGTAGCCGCGCCCTCGCTTCGGCTGCACAGCCCGTATACGTATTTCACGCACCAGGCAAACAGGGGCAGCGTCAGCACGCTTCCCAGCACGTAAAGCCCTACCTCTTCCTTGGGCACCTCGCCCGTTGCAACCGACATTTCCTTCAGCGAAGGAATACTCGAGAGCGCAACCAGCAGGGCATTGTTTGCGAAATGAACGAATACGGCCGGCCACAAGCTCCGGCTCCAGCACACCAGATAGCCGAAGTAGGCGCCGAGCAGCATCCGAGGCAGGAATCCGTAGAACTGTACATGTATGGCGCTGAAGATAGCCGCCGAAATCCATATCGCGGCATGGCCTGCCGGAGACTTCCCGCTAAGGGCATGCATCAGCGCTCCGCGAAAAAAAACCTCCTCGGCAAAGCCTGCCGTTACGGCCATCACCAGCATGTTGGCCGCAACGGCAGGCAAGCTTGCATCGTCGAAAAACAGCAGGAGCTGCCCGCGAGCCATCTCCTCCATCTTGCGCATCCAGATTTCAACCGGACTCATAAACTCCGGGAAGCTCATCTGCGAGTTGATAAAGCCAATCAGATTGACGGACGGTTGCAGAAGAAGCATTGACAAAAACAGCGGCAGCCACAGCCTGCGATCCGTCGCCCTGCTCAGCAACAGCCCGTCACATACCTCCCCGCCGAAGATTCGCACAAAAACGATTGCCGGCAAAACGAAGATGATTATCGAGCCTGCCAACTGCAATGCCCGCTCAAGGTATACCTTGTCCGGAATCAATTCCACCAGCATAAAGCCCGGAACGGCCGAAAGTAATACTCCGCACATCACTAAGCCGACAAGGATAAAAAGGCGCCTCCAAATGGAGCTGTTGTTATTGTTCAAAAAATATTCCGATTCCATGATTTGTATATTTACCCCTATTGTTTTATTTGCAAATATAAGAAGGCCGGGCAAAGATGCCGCCCGTAAATGTCGCAGACTTTCCGATTCTCCGTTTTATTCCTATCTTGCGGCCTGAAATTAAGAAAGGTAACTATTTTTTATGAGGATAAAGGATTTGACAGGATTTACTGCTATTGCCGTAGGAACTTTAGCAATCACAACTTTTGTAAAAGATAATAACGAAGCCGCCGCCTTCGGAGCTCTGATCTTTATTACGATTGGAGCCATCATTCTCTTGCTTTTTAAAGATAAGCCTACGGTTCTACCCGACGATTATTTCGGGACGGATGAGGAAGATGAAGAGGAGCCCCCGGAAACGACAGCCGAAGAACCGGCCGAAAGCAGTGAGGACGAGCCTCAATGATGCCGCCGGCACAGGCACGGAATGACCACAGTTGAGGGGCCAACCCCCAACAAAGAAGCAGGGGTTCAAATTTTTTTTTGAACCCCTGCTTCTTTTACTTCTTATCGTCATCCTTCTTCCTCTCGCCCATTGACGGATGTTCGTCGGGGTCGAGATGGTGCGGCTCGTCGGTCGGGTTCTGCTCGGTTGGCGGAGCGGCCGGCCGGTCGGTGTTCGGCTGCTGGGTTCCCGGAGGGGGAGGCGTTGGCGGTGTCGGAGGCGTGGGCGGCGTCTGGTTGTTGTCGTCCTTGCCGTCCTCTTTTGGCTTGTGATGATGTCCGCGGCGGGCGAGGTTGAGCTCGGCCTGATGTATGGCGGCTATGATGTGCTCCTTCACTTCGAGGAGGGTGTTGCCGACGGCGGGGTCTTTGGCGCCCAGCTCGTTGGTTGTCCAGAGAGCGTTAAGTAGGTTGACGAAGTCGACGAATGCGCTGTCGACTTCCAAGCGTATTTCGGACAATTTCCCCATTTGTGCGATGTGGGTCTTGTCGAACGAGCGATCTGTATAAAGGTCCTTGAAGGCCTCATGTGCGGTCTTGATCTTGCCTACCAAGGCAGTCTGTCCGAGGGTTTGGAGGAGCTGCGCCCACTGCGGCTTTTCGCAGTCTTCCAGGAAGTTTGTCAGCAATCCGTTGGCGTCGGGATAATTGGCCTGCGGTATCTCCTTGTAATTGTTCCGCAGGAACATGAGGGCGTCGCCGGCCTGTGCCAGTGCCGGATCGTCTAAGTATTTGCTAATGGAAATGCTATGCCATAAGTAGACGTAGAGCGCTATTCGTTTGTCGTGGAGGGCCGCGATTTCAGGGGTCATGATTGAGGCCTGGCTCTGCTTGAAGAGCTCGTCTTCCTTCAGATATATCGTTCGGAGAGCGCTAAAGGCTCCTCCGGCTACGGGCAGGGCGCTTATCAAAGCAATAAGCGGTTTGATGATTCCTCTTTCGTAGAAGTCCGCATGCTCGGCTATGTGGAGCTTCCGGAGGATGGTTTTAAAAACTGTTGAAATCAATTGTTGCATAAACGATATTTTTTGATTGTTTAAACTTTTGCAAATATAAAGGTATATTTTGTTTGACCAAAAAAAAGCAGAACTTTTTTCTCCACATATATATAATAATGTGTATTGCCTATTCAATGGCTCGCGATAATTATCGCAGCCCATCAAATTCAATTCAATGGCTTCCGATAATTATCGCGAGCCATCAAACTCAATTCAATGGCTTCCGATAATTATCGCGAGCCATCAAACTCAATTCAATGGCTTCCGATAATTATCGCGAGCCATCAAACTCGATTCAGTGGCTTCCGATAATTATCGCGAGCCATCAAACTCGATTCAGTAGCTTCCGATAATTATCGCGGCCCGTTGCCATGTGTAAATGGGGGAGGATTTGGGCTTTGGGGCTGAAAAACGGCTGTTTTTCGGGCGATTTTTTTTGGGGGGCCCGACTTATTATCGCTCCGCCTTGCGCATTGGTTTTTTTTAAGTAATATTGCGGAGTAATCCCAAACACATATTTTAATATGAGAAGTTCCCTATTTCAAATCATTCTTCTTTTAGCCATGGCATGCCTCACGGCCTGTCAGTCCGGGGGCGATGTTCCGTCGCCCGACGAGGCTAAAGTGCGGCAGGATATTGTTCTGACCAAGGCCGAACTGGGGCTGGTGGCGGGCAGCAATACTTTTGCCTTCGACTTGCTGCGCAATGTTGCGGCAAAGGGTGCGGATGAGAGTCATCTTGTACTTTCACCATTGAGCGCGGGCCTGGCTTTCGGTATGCTGGGTAATGGAGCGGCCGGCGCTACTCTCAGCGAAATCAGCCGGACGTTCGGCTTCGCGGATGCTTCACAGGAGGCCATAAACGACTATTACCTGAAGATGCTGACGGAGCTGAAGGCGGCCGACCCTGATGTGGCCCTCGAAAGCGCCAACTCCATCTGGGTCAACAAGGATTTTCAGCCGCGGGATGCCTTTGTGAAGGTCAACCGAGACAAGTTTGATGCCGAAGTCAGGCGTGAAGACTTCGGCAATCCGGCAACGCTCGGGCTGATTAACGGCTGGTGTGCCGATAAAACTCACGGGAAAATCTACGAAATTCTGGACAAGACCAGCAGTGATGCGATGCTGTACCTGCTGAACGCCCTCTACTTCAAAGGCGAGTGGAGCCGGCCGTTCGACAAGGAGCTTACGCAGAACGATGCCGACTTCGCCAACTACGACGGCACGGTCGGCCGGGTTGCCATGATGCACGGCAAGCAGCTGATGAAGTACGGCGAATGGCCGGGCTTTAAGATGGCTGAGCTGCCCTACGGCAATGAGGCTTTCAGCATGGTGGTGGTCTTGCCTGACGCGGATGCCTCCGTTGCCTCCGTACTGGAAACTTTGGACGCCTCCGCCTGGGACGATTGCCTCTCGAGGCTGTCGGCGCGTGAGGTGGCCCTCTCCTTCCCGCGCATGAGCTTAGAGTATGAGATTGAGCTGAAAGATGTCCTGAAGACGCTTGGCCTGGAGCTCATCTTCGACCCATACCAAGCCGATTTCTCAGGCATAAGCGAGAAACAGCTCTTTGTTTCGATGGTGAAGCAAAAAGCTACTCTGGACGTGAACGAGGAGGGCTCGGAAGCCGCCGCCGTAACGGTCATAGAGGTAATGACAAGCAGTGGGGAACCAAGTGAAAACCTGTCTCTAACTCTTAATCGTCCCTTCCTCTTTTTCATCAAGGAAAAGAGTACGGGCCTGATACTTTTCGAAGGGCTGGCCCGGAAGTTCTGAGGGGGGTAAGAAATTTCAATCTTAATATTCATCCCCAGCATAACATTTTTTTATTGCCCTGGGTAGAGACGCTCAAATTGAGCGTCTCTACGTATTTATATATATGCATCCTGTGGTGCATCTCCGCAAAACTTGCATCTTTACGCTTTCAAACAATAAGAATGATATGGCAAAGTATATTTATCAGCGGGAGAATTGGACGGATTTCATTTGGGCGGAGGATAAAATCCGCGAGCTGTTCGGCGAAGTGAAGTATCTGCAAGGCAAGCTGAGCGTGATAATCGGCACACTCGGTTTCGCGCAAAAAGAGGCAAGCCTGCTGGATACCTTCGCTGCCGACATCCTGAAGTCGTCCGAGATTGAAGGCGAACGCTTGGACTACGGCCAGGTTCGCTCCTCGATCGCGCGTCGTTTGGGCATAGAGGCGGCCGGCTTGGTGCCCTCCGCCCGCAACATCGACGGCATAGTGGAAATGATGCTGGATGCAACGCAGCGATACGAAAAACCCCTGACGGAGGAGCGGCTCTTCGGCTGGCACAATGCCCTGTTTCCAAGCGGATACAGCGGAGCGTACAAGATTGACGTCGCCTGCTACCGTAAAGGCGAAATGCAGATAGTGTCCGGCGCAATGGGTCGCGAGAAGGTGCACTACGAGGCTGTTCCGCAAGCGCTCGTACAGGCGGAGATGGACGGCTTCCTGCATTGGCTCAATACGGATTCCGGCATAGACGGCATACTGAAAGCCGCCATAGCCCATTTTTGGTTTATCATCATACATCCTTTCGACGACGGCAACGGACGCATTGCGCGAACCATCACGGACATGCAGCTGGCAAAAGCCGAGCGGAGCCCGCAGCGCTTTTATAGTCTGTCAAGCCAAATCCTGGCTGAAAAGAAAACCTATTACGAAGTCCTGCAAAAGGTTCAATGGCAGACCGACAGCGATATAACCGACTGGCTGCTCTTCTTTCTGAGCTGTATGAAGAATGCGCTGCTTGCATCCGAACAGGCAATGGGATATTAACTCGAACAATAGGTCATTCCCGCGAAGGCGGGAATCTCCGATCGAAAAACGGGACGAATGGATAATCCTTAGACACAAAGGGCTTATACTATCGTCCCAACTATCGATCGGAGATTCCCGCCTTCGCGGGAATGACCTGTTTTGCGAGCGGAGCTATGAATATCCCTCATCCACATCCGGAATCCAAAATTTCGATACATTTGCAGGCATACAATCAGAGCAAGACAAAATGAGTTACAGCATAAACAGGAAACACTCATATATAATAATGAGAATCATCCTCTCACTCCTCACCATTCTTTTTGCGGCGATACAGGGCACACAGGCCCAGGACGGGCGCGCCCGCATATCGGGATTTGTAAGCGATGCCGACGGCAATCCCGTTGAGCTGGCTATCGTGCAGCTGAAGCATACGGCTGTGGGAGCTATGACGAACGAGAAGGGCTTCTACTCGGTGACGGTTGCCACGGGCGATTCCGTTGTGCTTCTTTTTTCTTGTTTGGGATACAACAAGGCCGAGCGCATCCTGCTGAAGCCTTCGGGCGAGCTTCGGCTCAATGTCAGGATGAACGCCCTGTCGTTCGACCTCGGCGGGGTGAGCGTATCGGCCTCCCGAAGGCAGACGGACATGCTCGAATCCATCCGGGCAGGGCAGGTGAAGCTGCTGCCCGACCCGGCCGGCGGCAGCATAGAGAGCCTTGTCGTTACCTTCGCCGGAGTGTCGTCGTCAAACGAGATGAGCTCGCAATACTCCGTTCGCGGAGGCAGCTACGACGAGAACATTGTTTACGTGAACGGGCTCGAGGTCTTTCGCCCGCTGCTGATACGTTCGGGCGAGCAGGAGGGCCTCAGCTTTGTCAATCCCGACCTTACGGAGGAGGTGAAGTTCTCGGCCGGCGGCTTCGAAGCCCGCTACGGCGACAAGATGAGCTCCGTGCTCGACATCGCCTACAAGAAGCCGGAGCAGACCGAGGGCTCGGCATCCATAGGGCTGCTGGGGGCCAACGCCTACGTGGGCAGCTCGGCCGGAACCTTTACACAAGTCACCGGCCTGCGATTCAAGACCGCACGCCTGCTGCTCGGCACCTTGGAGACGGATGCGCAGTACGATCCGGTGTTCGTGGATCTGCAAACCTATATGACCTGGCTGCCGGCGCCTAAGTGGGAGCTGAACTTCCTGGGGAACGTGGCCTCGAACACCTATCGCTTCATCCCGCGCGAACGCTCCACCTCCTTCGGCACCGCCACTCATGTGAAAAACCTGCGCGTGAGCTTCGAGGGACAGGAGCACGATCGCTTCCGGACGCAGTTCGGCGCCCTCACGCTCAAGTACCTCGCTAACGCTCAGGCCGAGCTCGGCCTGCAAGCCTCGGCATTCAACAGCATGGAGCACGAGAGCTACGATATATCGGCTGCCTACTGGATTTCCGAAGACGAGGCAGGCGAGGCAACCGCTTCGCAATCGCCCTTCGAGGCCGGCTACTATCACGAGCATGCCCGCAACCGCCTCCATGCCGTGGTGATGAACGCAGGGCACTACGGCAAGGTTCGCCTCGGCGTCAACAGCATAGGATGGGGCGCCAACGTGCAGCAAGAGCGCATAACAGACCGCATAAGCGAGTGGGAGCTGCGCGACTCGGCCGGCTACTCGTTGCCTCACCGGCCCGACGGCCCTTTCGTGTATTCCAATCTGTATTCGGACAACGAGGTGAGCGGCACGCGCTTCTCGGCCTACCTGCAGGACGTATTCAAGTTCCGCTCCCGGCAAGGCCTCTTCACCATAGCCGGAGGCCTTCGCGGAAGCTATTGGACGTACAACCGCGAGCTTATCCTCAGTCCGCGCGGCTCCGTCGGCTTCATACCGAACTTCGAGCAGGACCTCACGCTGCGCGCCGCCGTCGGGCTCTACTATCAGCCTCCCTTTTACAAAGAGCTCAGGCAGCTGACCGTAGACCAGGCCGGCAATCGCAGCATCGAGCTCAACAGCAAGCTGAAGTCGCAGCGCTCCATACACTTCATCCTTGGCGGCGACTATACATTCCGCATGATAGACCGCAACTTCAAAATCTCGGCCGAAGCTTACTACAAGCGGCTCGACCGCCTCAATCCCTACACGGTAGACAACGTCAAGCTTTACTATTACGGCGAGAACTGCGCCTCCGGCTATGCGGCCGGCATCGACCTGAAGCTCTTCGGCGAGATGGTGGCCGGCACGGACTCCTGGCTTAGCATATCTCTCATGAAAGCCGAGCAGGAGATACGCGGCATCCGTCACCTTCCGCTGCCGAACAATCCGGGCTACAACCTTTCGCTCTACTTCTCGGACTATTTCCCCGGCTACAAGCGCCTGACGCTGCACCTCCGCGGCATGCTGTCCGGCCGGCTGCCCGTCACTCCCCCCTACAAAGGCTACGAGAGCGGCTTCTATCGCACCACTCCCTACCGTCGCGTCGACCTCGGCCTGGCCTACGAGCTGGCCGGCGGGCAGGATGCCCTAATGGACAAAGGCCTCTTCCGCAAGCTGAAGAGCATACGCCTGGGCCTCGACCTCTTCAACCTGCTGGGCATAGACAACGCCAGCTCCTACCTGTGGATAACCGACGTGTACTCGCGCCAGCTGGCCGTCCCCAACTACCTCACCGGCCGCCAACTCAGCGCCCGAGTACTGGTGGAGTTCTGAGGAAATAAAAACATACTATTATATGAACAAAAGCAAACCCTCGCCGAACCACCTGCTGCCCCTCACCTTCGGGCTGCTGCTTTTTGGTTGCTTCCTGAGCAGATTCCCTCATCATTTTCATTACAGAGAGCAGTTCCAGATGTTCCTTTTTACCACGGATTATTTCACGGATGTATGCTCAACGCCAGGCGGCTTCTGCAATTATCTCGGCCGCTTCCTTACGCAGTTTTACGTCTATGCATGGCTTGGAGCGCTGATTGTCGGCGCCACTCTGCTCGCAATGAGGCAGCTCGTCTACTCCATCACGCAGAAGTGCGGCCGGGAGCGATCCGGAGAGTGGCTCAGCTTCCTGCCCGCCCTTGGATACGCCTTCCTGCTCTGCGACGAGAATACGCACATCGGAGGAGCCATAGCCCTTTGCATCGCCCTGCTGCTTGCAAGAGCAATGATGAACATCGAGCGCAAATCCCTTCGACGTTTCGCAGTGCCGGCGGCCGTTCCTCTTGCCTATATGTTGATTGGCGGAGCGATATGTATGTCCGTTCTGCTTTGGCTGATGCATGAATATAAGCAGAAGGGCAGGCGGAAGGTCGAATTTGCTATTACAACCCTTGCCTCGCTTGCGGTGGCCGTAATCACTCCCTTTGCAGCCAAAAGCATCTGGATGCAATATCCCGTGGAGCGACTGTGGGCAGGGGTCGACTACGTCCATTTCCTGAACTATAATCCCTGGGACGTTATATATATATGTATACTGACGCTTATAATCGTTGGCCTCGCCCCGCGCCTTCCCGGATTCGGGAAGCTTAGCCATATTGCCTCGACCCTGATCGGAACAGCCGCGCTGGCCGCTCTATCTCTGGCGGTCATGATAGGGATAGCAGCTCCGCAACACGCTTCCAAGGAGGAGATTATGGCCTACGATTATCATTGCCGCATGAGGAACTGGGACAAGATCATCAGCATGGCCAACCGTAAATCCCCCACCACGCCCATGACCGTCTGCTGCCTCAACCTCGCCCTCTACCATAAAGGACGCCTCGCCGATGACATGTTCCGCTACTTCCAGAACGGCCCCGACGGCCTACTGCCCGCATTCCGCCGCGACTTCATGATCCCAACCGTAGGCGGAGAGGCCTACTATCACCTCGGATTCATCAACACAGCCCGGAGATTCGCCTTCGAAGCCATGGAGGCGCTGCCCGACTTTCAGAAAAGCGCACGTAGCATCAAGCGTCTGGCCGAAACCAACATGATTGCCGGGCATTATGAGCGGGCAGCCAAGTACCTCCACCTCCTGGAGCACACCCTCTTCTACCGCAAGTGGGCCCGTGAAGCCAAGCCGTATCTGTACAGCGACAGCCTCGTCAACACCCATCCGGAATGGGGATCCCTGCGCCGTTTCCACACCCGCCAGGACTTCCTCTTCAGCGAGGCCGAGAAAGACATGATGCTCGGAATCTGCTTCACTCAGCAGCCCGGCAACCGCATGGCATACGAATATCTCATGGCCTATGCACTTCTCACAAAGGATATGAAGAAGTTCCGGCTCTATTACGATCTTCACAAAGACTTTAGCATTGACACTATTCCTAAAGCATGGCAAGAAGCCCTCGTTTACATCTGGGGGCTGACCGGAGCAGCGCCCGAGAACATTCCGATGCCTGTTTCTAAAGAAGTTAAGCTGGCTGTGAAAGCATACGCCAACATCTATACCACAGTCAAGGCCCCGGAACCTCTGCTACGGAAAGATTTCGCAAAAACCTATTGGTATTATCTACATTTCCGGGAATATAACCGCGCCAAGCCTGAGCAGAATTATCAATACTAAAATCCACAGAAGATGAAACACCTCCTTTGCATCCTGCTGCTAAATCTCCTGCCGCTAAGCATATTCACCGCTTGCATTCATCGCATCGAGAAGCCTCAAATCATCAACAAAATCCCCGAGATCTACCCTGATTACACCGGCGTAACCGTCCCGGCCACCATAGCGCCCCTGAATTTTAAGCCCGTCGGAAGCTACAAAGCTGTGCATGTGCGCGTCGAAGGCCGTCGCGGAGGCAGCTTCGAGCTGTCGGCCTCCCGATTCATCTCCTTTCCCGCCGGAAAATGGAAGAAGATACTGGCGGATAACATAGGCGACGCGATAAATGTACATCTGTCCGTGAAAACCGAAGAAGGGATATGGCTGAAATATGCGCCGTTCAGCATTTACATCAGCC
>JAITGS010000124.1 GCA_031280435.1 Tannerellaceae bacterium
AAGACTCAACGGAAAAATTCAACGCTTCGTCTCAAACAACATGGGGGTCAAAAACAGAGATTTTATTCTCTATCGTATAGCCGGATATTTTTCATAGCACCTCAAACTTTTTTTGAACCGTTTTTTTTCGGTTTGAGCTTCCGCAACCTTACAATCGGCCGTTTTTTTTGAGTTTGAGCTTCCGCAACCTTACAATCGGCCGTTTTTTTTTGAGTTTGAGCTTCCGCAACCTTACAGCCTTTACAAAAAAAATATTTCAGCCTTCTGTAAGGTTGCAGAGCCCCGACTTTTTTCGGGCAGCCCTCTGTAAGGTTGCAGAGCCCCGACTTTTTTCGGGGCAGCCTTCTGTAAGGTTGCAGAGCCCCGACTTTTTTCGGGACAGCCCTCTGTAAGGTTGCAGAGCGCCGACTTTTTTCGGGACAGCCTTCTGTAAGGTTGCAGAGCACCGACACTTGGCAGTGCAAGTTCGCTACGGGGGAAGGCTGTTTGGGCAGTTCAAAAAGGTCATTGAGAATGTGTCAAAAGTAATTTCCGACTAAAAAAATAAGTCATTCCCGCGAAGGCGGGAATCTCCGATCGATAGCTGGGACGATTGTATAAGCCCTTTGTGTCTAAGGATTATGCAATAGTCCCGTTTTTCGATCGGAGATTCCCGCCTTCGCGGGAATGACCTATTGTTCGAGCGTGAAGGGCTTTTGACGCATCGCGTCTCTACACACAACGCCTGCCCAAATGAGGTCATTCCCGCTCCTGACAGGCTGTTCGAAAGCAAAAAAATCCCCGACATCCGAAAAGGCCGGGGATTACACCAAACATTCACTCGCAATATTGTCTGTTTTGTTATTGATTCAGGAGGCTGTTGGCGGCGTTGACCAGGTAAATATAATCGGGTGCAAGCGGTATTACGTATTCGTTTTCGCTCCAGTGGAAGGGATAGTCGTCCCGGTTCTCCGGAAAGTCGGGTTTGAGGATGCGAATGCCGGGTACTATGCCGCCGGGGATGAAGGAGAAGTCTGCGCGGTTGTTGCCGTATGCTACTTTCTTGGGCTGTGCGCCTACGCCCGAAACGAACGACAGATTGTGCGCCGGATGACATCCGTAGAGGTAGTTCAGCGCGCTGTAAATGTGTTCGGGATTGATTTGTCCGGGGAAGAGGAGGTGCAATTTGTAATTGAAGTTGGCCATTCGGATAAGGTTGCCGTTGGCCGCCCATCCCGACGGACTGATGGTGACGCCGAAAGGACTGATGGTATCGACGGCTGCCAGCCGTTGGACGTATGCCGTTACGGCGGGCTCGAGCTTTGCTTTCAAATCGCTGCCCATATAGGGGGCTATTTGCACCAAGGTGAAGAGGTTTTGTTCGACATTGTTTTCTACTTCGGGCAAGATTTCGTCTATACGTGCTTTGTAGCGGTCGCTGCCGGTTGTACGCCATAGCTCGACTGCGGCCAGGAGTTCGGTTTGGATACCGAATCCGCGCACGAAGAAGGGCTGATTTTGCTCGTCTTCTTTTGGTCGGCTGTGTTCGTCATTCCATATATATTGGGCGGTTTCGAGACATTCTGCTGCGAAGGCGGGGTTGTAGTCTTTCAACACTCGCGCGGCTGCGGCCAGTGATATGGCTGTGTTGTAATTGAGATAGGCCGAGCGGTTGGTGAAGGCCCATCTGTCGTCGGGTGTTCCGCTTGTTCGTCCGTCTGTTTGCAGGCTGTCTAATTGTGAATTGTACACGAGGTTGTCTGTCTTTGTCAGGGCATCACCCAGATGTCGGTACTGGTAAAGGTGGGATTCGTTGATGCCGGGTATGGCATATCCAATGGACTTTACCTGTGCGAGTAGCTGGAGTGCGCCGTGCTCAATTTGCTGAAGCATGTCGGGCTTGCCGTCGGGGACGTGTATGTCTACGTAGCGTGTTTTTTGGTTGACTGTGGTTTCGTCGCGGTCTATTCCGAAGGTTTCGTAGGTTAGGATTAGGGACTGTACGGTGCTTTGCTGCGAGGGTGTTTGTATGTCGAAATCGCCGGCGTCGAACCATCCGCCTACGTTGAGGCCGGGAATATGTTGCAGGGGTTTGTATTTGTTGTCTGTGCTGCTGCCTTGCCTCCATCCGTCCCAGTGTACTCGGTTTAGCGGAGCCTGCAAAGCGTCGTCGAGGTGCGGTGCGCCGTGCCATACGCGATATGCTTCGCGCACGAACATGTGGTCCATCTGCACGGGCATAAATACGTCGAGCGTGGGGTACCATGCGCGCCGAAAGACGTCGCCTGCGATTGGGAAGGGCGCTGTGCTCTGATTGCCGTACTGGAGTTCATAGATGCCGGGTTCTTTGACGGACGAAAAGTCGAATTGCAGATAGTTGTATCGCAAGAACATGCCCCATACGGTTGGTTTGCCGGCGAGGGCTTGGGTTCGACTGCCGTCTTGGTTGATTCGCCATAGGGAGACGGCGGAGAGCGGCTTGTCGTTTTTGTCGAGTTCTATGACGGCGCGTTTGGCCTGCGACGGATGATAGCCTACCTGCGAATAGGAAATCAGCGGTGTGCGAATCCATTCGGTGACGGATTCGCCGGTGATAAACCATTCGGCTATTTTGCCTGTTTTGCCGGCGGGCAACAGTGTGCGGACTACGAATGTGCCGTTTTGCTGCTTGTTTCGTCCGTCGAGCAGCATCAGGTTGTCGCCGTCGAGCAGCCGTATGGAAAGGTGCTTCATGGGATCGTCGGGCGCTATTTCTATGTTTTTGCCCGATGCCATGGGCGTTGGCTCTACCTGTCTGTTTATGGTGGTCATATTGTCGGCCGGCGAAGTGGGAAAGATTCCGTATTGATTGTCGACTATATAAGATGTTCCCCAAAAGACGGGCGGAAAGAGTTCGAGATTCAGTCCGGCTACGCCTGCCAGGGCTTCGGGCAGGGCTTTGTCTACGTGCACGCCAAGATGCAGCCCGTCTCCTTTTGCTTCGGCTATGAGCGTGTATTGGAAATCGTAGTCGGCGAAGTTCATGCTTACCTCGATGCGGTTGTTTTCCCTGTCTACTTTTCTGTCTACAAACTTTGCGATAGGATCCCATTGCCCCGGCGTCGGATTCAATCGCACGTCGCCATTGGTGGCGGTGCGTATGCCGTGGTGTATGATTTCTACTGCGCTGATTTTTGAATCGTCAAACAGATTGTCGTACATATTGCTAAAGACAAGAACGTTGAATCCGTGCTTTTCGAAATAGGCCGAATCGTTCAGCCTTAAGTTTGCGCTTGAAGAGAAGCCCGAACCGTTTTGGCAGTTCGATAGTCCTAATAATCCTGTTGCGACGGCAATACAGAGGATAGTCAATTGAATGTTTTTCATGATTATTCCTATTTTATGGGAACTTCTACTAATTGCTTTTTCGGCGTTTCGCTCCGTCGGCAAAAGGCTCATGTACTAAAGTACACTCCGCTTTTGCCTCCGTCGCAAGCCTTGAAAAATCTAATTATTAGAAGTTCCCTCGATTTATGGTAGTTATTCTATTTCGAGCATTACTATTGATTTGGCAGGCAGCTCAAGGCTCAGTTTGTCACCCGACAATTTTGCGGCCTTGAAATCTTTTACGTGTACGGCATTCGGATTCTCGAATGAGTTGTAATCGTTGATTTTCGCGGAAGTCAATATTTTCCCCGACACCTTTTTCGGCATAGCTCCCCGCAGTTCGGCTGTGACCTGTTGCGATTTGTTTGGGTCTATATTCACCCAGGTGATATGGATTTTACCTGTTGCATCTTTTGAGGCCGATACGTCGAGGGCATCTACTTTGCGTCCGTCCATTTCGAATTTGTTGCTTGTAAGCGAAAGGGGCAATAAGGTCGCATCCTGATGTACTTTGTATAAGTAGTAAACCCAATAGGTCGGAGTGAGGATCATTTTCTCGTTGTCGGTAAGTATTACGGCTTGCAGCACATTGACGGTTTGCGCAATATTGGCCATTTTGACCCGGTCGGCATGTCGGTTGAAGATATTAAGATTGATGGCGGCAACGATGGCGTCGCGCAAAGTGTTCTGCTGATACAAAAAGCCGGGGTTGGTTTCGGGCTCTACGTTGAACCACGTGCCCCATTCGTCCACAATCAGCCCCACTCGCTTCATTGGGTCGTATATATCCATGATGGCCGAATGTTTGCTTACATAATTTTCCATTATCAGCGCTTTCTCTATTGTAGAGAAATACTCTGCTTCGGTGAACTGCGTTGCCGAGCCTTTATCGTCCCAGGTGTTCGGAACGGTATAATGATGCAGCGACAATCCCTGCATTTGGCGTCCTGCATTTTTCATTACGACGTCTGTCCAGTTGAAATCCATGCCGCCCGAGCCGCAGGCGATTTTGTATAGCTGATTGTCGCCGTAATTGCGGCAATAGGTTGCATAACGGCGATACTGGTCGGCATAAAACTCGGCTGTCATATTGCCTCCGCATCCCCAGCTTTCGTTGCCTACGCCCCAGAATTTGACTTTCCATGGCTTTTCTCGCCCGTTTTGTTTCCGCAAATTCGACATAGGGCTTTCGCCGTCGAACGTAATATATTCCACCCATTTCGACATTTCTTCGACGCTGCCGCTACCGAGGTTGCCGGAGATATAAGGCTCGCATCCCATCTGTTCGCAGAGATCGAGGAACTCGTGTGTGCCGAAGCTGTTGTCTTCCGTTACGCCGCCCCAGTGTGTGTTTACCATTCTCGGACGCTGATTGCGCGGCCCTATGCCGTCCATCCAGTGATATTCGTCGGCAAAGCAGCCGCCGGGCCAGCGAAGGTTAGGGATTTGAATGTCTTTCAGCGCCTGTACGACGTCGTTTCGGATGCCGCGCGTGTTTGGTATAGCCGAATTTTCTCCCACCCAGTAGCCGCCGTATATGCATCGTCCGAGATGTTCGGAGAAATGTCCGTAGATGTGCTTGCTGATGATTTCGCTGCCCTGGTCGACGTTTACAATCACTTTGTTTTGCGCTTGCAGTGTTATGCAAAAGCACAGACTCGAAAAGAATAAGATCAATCGTTTCATGGTTTTTCCTTTTTTATGGTTTGCTAAAATGAGATTGCTATTTGAGTGAACGAGTGTGGAGGGAAAGCATAAACTAAGCTGCTGCCGTTTAGTTTTACCTCTTTTGTTTGCGGGGGATATTCGTTCCGTTTGGCAAATGTAAACATTTCATCGAGGCTTCCTTCTATTGAATTGACCTGCGCTTTGCCCGCAAAGGGACTGTCGCCGCCGTTTGCTATTTTAGCGGTTATGGCTTTTTCTTTGTGCCTGTTGACGACATTGATATAAACAGTCTTTCCGTCTTCCGACAGCACGCTTGTGGCATCGAGGAAGGGAATCTCTTTATACTTCCCGACGCTAAATGTATCACAGCGCACATACGTATCCAAGGACTTACCGCGACAGTTGTTCGAGAAAAGCTTGTAGGCATAGAAAAGCGGCGATTTGTAGGTCTCGTCCTTTCCGAAATCGCGCGACAGAAGCGAGGTCAGCATCGTATAGTTCGACATTTTGACAAAGTCGGCATGCCGCACAAAAGAGTTCAGGCATTGAGACACCGCTAAAACCGACAGTATATTGCCGCCAAAAACGCCCCATTCGTCTACCGACAGATAAAGCGGCTGCTTCGTGGGGAACTTCATCTTTGCAAGCTCAACGTATGCCTGCGGCCCCCGGATAATCTCCTCAAAATCCTGTGAGCCTTCTCCTATATAATGATAATAATCTGCCATGTTTTCTTTGGATACGCCGTCGTGCCAATAGCGGTGCACGGACAGGTAATCGGCAACGCCGGTAAATGCGGGAACCACCTTGCTGTTCCATTCGAGCGAGCGTCCGTTTTCGTCGTAATTGGAAGAGCCGTTGGCAACTAATTTTACGGTCGGATCTACCGCTTTGAGCGCTTTGGCCGCTTCAAGTCCTACCTTAATATAGTCTTCCGCATTTTTGTAGCCGATAATCCAGCTTTCGCCGTCGAGCTCGTTGCCAAGGCACCAGTACTTCACGTTGAAAGGCTCCGGATGACCGTATTTTGCGCGCAGATTGGAGTAATACGTACCCTGTTTTTCGTTGGTATATTCAATCCAGTAGCGGGCGTCGTCTATGCTGCCGAGTCCGAGATTAAGGCAAATGACATTGTCGCTGCCTATGGCCCGGTTGAGCGCTATCCATTCGTCCGTACCTACAAGGTTCGGCTCATAGCCTCCCCATGCGAGGTCTTTCCGCATCGGCCGCTGTTCTTTGGGGCCTATGCCGTCCTGCCAGTTGTAGCTCGACATATAATTGCCGCCGGGCCATCGCATATTGGTAATCTTCAGTTCGCGCATCGCATCAATGTAATCGGACCTGAATCCATCGGCATTGGCAAGCGGCGACGAGGGGTCGTACAGCACACCGTAAAGCGAGTTTCGCACGGGAATCTCTGTACTTCGCCCTATGGGTTCCATAAACACCCCGTAGATATGGGGGTCTATGTCGCCTATAATTCTGTCGGTATTAACTGTGATGCTTGCCGTTTGTGCCGTTAACGATAACGGCAGCACAAGTAGAATAGAAAAAAGAAAACGTTTCATGATCACTGTGTGTTTATTAAATATTAATTCAAATAAGATGTTTTGTGTATATAAAGCGCCACCCAAACCTTATATATGATTTGAGTGGCTAAAATCAATTTGCAAAAGAAGCATTTATATTCGGATTGGTCTGCAATTCGCCGGTAGGTATCGGCAGACGCAAATGTTTATCGTAGTTGAAGGGGATGGCCCCGGCTAAGCCGGTTTGTTCAACCTGTACCTTATGTTTATCAACCAGCGCATTTAAGACCTGAGCCTTATCGGGATCATTCGGATTGTTATGCCAGCGAATCAAATTAAAGAAGCGCCAGCCTTCCATAAATAATTCTACCGAATATTCGTGCTTTAATAAACGGCGCGCCGTATTTATTTGCAATCCGGGTACTATCGTATTTCCGCTGCCATCTTTGATTCGACCTAAAACAGGGGCTGCCGCGATAAGCGCTTCGCCTGTGGGTAGGCTGCCTGCCTCCTGTGCGTAAAACATGTGCGCATCCGCTTCGGTAGGATTAGCCATTTGTTTGTTGGCGCGTTCGCGTACCTTATTTATATATTGCAGGGCCGTAGATTCGTCGCCTGTTTCGATGCAACATTCGGCATACATCAGCAATACATCGGAATAGCGAATAATACGGTCGTTGGCGCCGCCACGCGACAGATCGAAACCGTCATAATCGACGCCGTTTTTGCGTGTGCCGAGATATTTGCCGCGCCAGGATATACGTTCGTCTCCGTCGGTAGCAATCAGCAGATTGTAGTCAATCAGGGAACCTCCTTTTTGGAATTTTGCTCCGTTGGGAATCCAAAGCCCCTGAAAAGCGCGCGCATCTATTATGTTGCCGGAAGCGTCGCGTTCAAATTCGTTGTATAGCGACAGAGAAGGCATCAGATTCCACCAGCATATAGGGTCGGGCACGGTCATGCATATTTGCCGCCATGAATTTTGACCTCCGCCTACAATATCCATTGGCACCGTGTATAGGGCGTCGGAACTGCGGGTGAACTGTATTTCGAAAAGCGATTCCGTATTGTTTTCATTGTCTTCCGAACCATTGTCGCGGTAATTGTTCACTAATGCGTATTCATTCGATTCTATAATTTTCCGCAATGCTTCTTTTGCTTGGCTCCATTCTGCCGAGCCTGCGCCTGCTGCTCCATCTAAAACAGGCCGCCCCATGTAGCATTTAGCCAAAAAAGCTTGAGCTGCGCCTTTGGTAGCCCGGCCGATATTACTTGGATCGGCATAGACGACCGAACGTACGGGCAAGAGTTCTTCTGCCTTTTTAAAGTCTTCCGTCATTCTTTGATAGATCACGCCTTTTTCTGCCGGGAGGGCATAAAAGTCACTGCTTGTTACAGTATAATCGCGGTCGGGTATTTCATCGCCAAAAAAGAAAGTGAGATAGAAGCGGCAAAATCCTCTCAGGAAATAGGCTTCGCCCATCAAGCGGTCGTATAAGGCCTTGTCTTGAGGATTATTCAGGTCGAAGGCATTTCCCTGGTTTTCCGTCAATCTTTCCAGCGCCAGATTGGCCGTATATTGAATCGTATATAGATTGCCGAATGCCGACGAGACGGCAGCATGCTCGGCGCCGTTAGTATAACCCGCTAATTGAACTACGGTAGGATCGCCGGCAGATGCTTTAAAGGTGAAAACGCCTTCGTCGCTACGCGCATTGAGAATATAAGGCATGTCGCGCCCCCACAGGTTGAGTCCCTGAAAAATACCATATATCCCGTTTACGGCATATATCAAATGCTCTTGTGTGTTATAATACGACTGTGTAACATTCGCATCCGGATTCAGATAATCCATTTTAGGTTCGCAGGATGTTAAGTTTATCGCCATCACTCCCAGAACAACCCAAAAAATAATTATTTTTTTCATGTACGGTAATTATTGAGTTTGTTAATTAAAAGGCTAATTGCAAGCCTGCAAAAAATTCGCGCTGGCTCCAGTAGGTGCCCGTAAAATCATAAAACTGTCCATCAACGCCTCTGTCCAAAGTTGAACCGCCGTTTGGCACTTGCGGGTCGAACATGGAATAGCTCGTAATGGTGAACGGATTTTTTACGCCTGCATATATTCTGACATTTTCGAATTTCATTGCCGATAACAGCGCTTTAGGCAGCGCATATCCCAGCGTAATATTATTGCAGCGCAGGTATGAGGCATCTTCCACAAAATAATCGCTCGATCGCATAGAGTTCTGGTTCGGATCGCCGTTCACAATACGCGGAATCGAGGTATTGGTATTGGCCGGCAGCGCAATCGTTTCGCCGCCTGAGGTGGTAAAGCTTACGGCCTTGCCGCGGAAAGCGTTTTTGATGTCGGCCATTTGATTATGAACGGCTCTTCCTGCCAGCAGAGTCTGCTTCCAGTTGTTATAAACGTCTATGCCCAAATCGCCTTGCAAAAGCATTGAGAGATCGAAGCCTTTGTACTGCAAGTATAGATTCAGCCCGACCGAGACATCGGGAATGGAGGATCCTATGTACGTTTTATCCTCTTCGCCGATAGAGCCGTTGCCATCCAGGTCAAGATATTTGATGTCGCCGGCAGCAGCAGAGGGTTGCAGGCGCTGTCCGTTTGCATTGACATAGTTTGCCGCCGCTTCATCCGTGCCGAACAGTCCCTCGGTTTTATATCCCCAGAATTGCGCAACCGGCAGCCCCACGGCGGTTCGGGTAACGTTAGCCCCGTTGAATCTGGTTGATCCGCCTGCAAGAAAATCCGTATTCCCAATATTCACTACCTTGTTCCGGTAGAGCGAAAAATTCGGTGAGACGGCATATATCAAACCGCCTTTATTGTCTCTCCATGTTCCCTGCAATTCAAGCCCCCAGTTTGTCATGCTGCCTATATTCATCATAACCGAAGGGTTTGCAAAATAGCCGCTGTTCCCCACGCTTAAGGGTAGCTGAACATTGAGCAGCATATCGGAGATCCGGCGGTTATAATAATCGAAGGTTATTGTCAGCTTCTGATTCAGGGCGCTCAGATCGAAACCGAAGCCGGCATCGCGCGTTGTTTCCCAGCTCAGATTTTTGTTCGTAATGGTTGACGGACGTGGAGCCGGATAATTACTGTCTGCCATATTTTCCGTTTGGGGCCCGAACGTATAGAAATAGCCGACAGAATTTACCACTTCCTGATAGGCATAATTCCCGACGCCCAGATCGCTGCCTATCCATCCGAGCGTAGCGCGCAGTTTGAGACTGTTGAGCCAGCTCGACGTCCGTTTTTTCAGCCATGCTTCGTCGCTTATTCGCCAGCCGACGGAGAATGAGGGGAAGTATCCCCAGCGCTTGCCGGGAGCAAATTTCGAGCTTTCGTCGGCGCGGAAGTTGGCCGTAAACATATACTTGCCTTCATAGGAATACATCACACGCGCCAGAAAGGAATAGTAGGCATTTTCCGATTCCGAACCGGAGGCCGATACATTATCCTGGAATTGGTTTTCCACTCCGAAGTCCGTCATTTCCTGGCTGCGTCCCGAAAAACTTTTGTTGAACGTTTTGAAGGTTTCGCTCGTCACACCCGCCACGCCCGAAACGGAATGGGAGCCGATTTTCTTATCGAAGTTGAGCAATGCTTCGAACATTTCGCGGTCGTAGCCCCTGTTGGTCGTTTCCAAGAAATTATAGTCCTGGATGCCGCCGCCACCGCCGCTTGCCAGGACAAATCGCGGACGGAAGTGTTGCGAATTGGCCTTACTTATCGCATTGGTATAGGTTAGTTTCAACTTCAGCCATTCCACTATTTTAAATTCTCCGAAGAGGTTGCCCATTACGCTCAGAGTTTGGCTATGGGTCTTGTCTTCGTGTATAAAAAACGCCTGGTTCGGAATATCCATTCCGTCTATCATGCCTGTTTGATAGTATCCGCGATTGAGCTCTTTGTTGTTGTCATCGTAAACGGGTTCGTTTGATGGGAGCTGCAGGGTATTCTGCAATGATCCGGCAGACGTCGTACGATTGTCGTTATAATTAAGCTGTGCGCGTCCGCCGTATGTAAAGCGCCCTTTGGTTCCCTGCACAACGGCATACAGGTTCCTGCCGTTGCTGCGCCGCGGAAGGCTTTGCCTCTGGTCGGCCGTGACGGTTGCTCCCAACCGGTAGTTCACCAGCTCGCTGCCGCCGCCTATGGCCAGGTCGTAGCTTTGGTAGAAGTTCGGGAAGAAATACTCGTCCCACCAGTCGGTTTTTGCCATTGGTTGGCTGGGCTTGGCATTGTTTGCGGGTACTACAAGGTTCCATGTGCCGTCGGCCTGTGCCTGAGGCGTAGCCGCGTTGTAAAACAGTTCGTTTACATATACGCCATAGTCGTAGGCATCGAGCATCTTAATTCTTTTCGCAGGCGAGCCCGTGCCTACGTAGGTATTGAAATTGATGCGCGGAATGCCAAGATTTCCCTTCTTCGTTGTAACAACAATCACGCCGTTAGCTCCACGAACGCCGTAAATAGCGGCAGATGCAGCATCTTTCAAAACCTGAATGGTTTCGATTTCGTTGTCGTTCGGCACTGCGCCGCCTATCACCCCATCCACCACCCAAAGCGGGTCCGTATTGCCTGTGATGGAGCTTGTACCGCGGATACGGATTTTCCCGCCCGATACATTTACGCCTGCAACATTACCTTGCAGCGCATTTTCAATTCCGCCCGGAACTTTCAATACCTCACTTGCGCTCAGTGTGGCAATGGCCGAGGTCAAGTCCGCCTTCTTTTGAGTGCCGTAGCCAACCACTACCACCTCCTCGAGCGTACGGGTATCTTCATCCAATACAATATTAAGACTGTGTCGTGCCCCGCCGACATTGCGCAGCGCAATGGTGTAAGTGGCATAGCCCACATAAGAAACCTGCAACGTAGCTGTACGCGAAACACTGATGGAATACTTGCCATCTATGTCGGTGATCGTACCCTTGGTAGTGCCCTGTTCCATAATGCTCGCGCCTATGATGATTTCGCCGCTACGGTCGGTCACGATACCCGTAACCGTAACATTCTGCGCCGAGAGGCTAAGAGGAACAAGCAGGAACAATAACAATAGGAATTTATTTTTTTTCATAAGAATACCTTTTTAAGTTATACATTAAATTACAAACCAGTGTTTCCGGAAATACATTCGGCAAAAGTAGATGCAAAGCCGGTAAGGCCTCCACAATGAGTGTAACACATGTTGTTCCTGCCGTTACCTGTTTTTTTGCATGCGTTACACCGGCCGTCAAGAAGGGCTCCGGAAAGCCTTTTGGGGCTTCCAAAATTTTTGGACGGCCGAACCGGGTGCCGCGCAAGCTTCCAAAAATTTTGGACGGCCGAACCGCAGTTGCTCAAATAATGTTAAATGAAGAGATGTTGCATCTGTTTTGCATATTGTTCGCCTGTCCATGCGGGCAGAAGGCGTTCGGAGGGCGGCTTGAGCGCCTCCTTATCCCGCCTCTCAGGCCGCGGCTTGTATCTGTTGGCTAAAATTGTAATTTTAGGCCTCAATCACTTAATATTAATGCCATGAAAAATTTTCAACCTCTTATTCTATGCCTGCTCATCGCATGCGGTGCGGCGGCGCAGACTCCCCATCTGCTGGGAGGCAAATACTCCGCAAAGGAGTTACAGACGGTTCTTATTCCCGCTTCAAAATGGACGCCTTTCCCGCGACTCGACGACAGGAGCGGATGGGACAGGGCCGACAAGGCTGCACTCGACGCAATTGTGAAAACGGCCGAAGGCTACCTGGCCTACGTATGGCCTACGATTCCGGCTACTCACTCGCTCATGTACGTCCGCACGGGCGACCGCAACAACTATCAGGACCTGAGCTTCCGCAAGCGCACCGTATTGCTCACGCTGCTTGTGGCCGAGGTGGCCGAAAACCGCGGACGCTTTGTCGACGATATAATCAACGGCGTGTGGTCTATCTGCGAGGAATCCTGGTGGGGCGTTCCGGCTCACCTGCCCACGGGCAAGGAGTATTCGGGACTGATGGACGTGACCCAGCCTTTCGTCGACCTCTTTGCCGCCGAGACCGGCACGGCCCTCGCATGGGTAGACTATTTCCTGGGCGACAAGCTCGATGCCGTCTCTCCGCAGATAAGAAAGCGCATACATCACGAGGTTGATACCCGGCTGATGCGTCCGCTGATGACGCGGCATCACGGCTGGATGACCAAAACGGCCTCCGGTCGCGGCCCCAACAACTGGAATCCCTGGATTTGCTCCAACTGGATGAACTTCGTGCTGCTGCTCGAGAAGGATGATGCCAAGCGGGCGGCGGCCATACACCGAGTGCTTGAGGTGCTCGACGAGTTCCTGGATCCTTATCCTGCCGACGGAGGCTGCGACGAGGGGCCGGGATATTGGGGAGCCGCCGCCGCATCGCTGTTCGACAATATCTCACTGCTGAACCTTGCCACATCCGATGCCTTCGGCTATGCCTACGCCGACGAGCGCGTCCGCAACATGGGCCGCTTTATTTACAGGGCTCAGATATCCGAGAAGTACTTCCTCAACTTTTCGGATGCCAGCCCTACTCCCGGCATGAACGCGCCTATGATTTACCGCTACGGCAAGGCTATCGGCGATACGGACATGATGCGGTTCGGGGCTTACTACCGGCAGAGCAGCGTGGGCATAAGCGGCTGGCATTATTTCCGCATCTTCTTTGCCCTTTTCCTCCAGGACGAGCTGATGAAGGCGCCGCAAAAGCTTCCCTTCCCAAAGGACGTATGGCTCCCCGATCTGCAGGTGATGGCCGCCCGCGACCGCGAAGGCTCCGTCGACGGATTCTATCTGGCAGCCAAAGGAGGCCACAACGACGAGAGCCATAATCATAACGACATAGGGACATACGTTGTGTACTACGACGGCCGTCCGCTGCTGATAGACATAGGCAGCGGCACCTATACGGCCAAGACGTTCAGCTCGCGGCGATACGAGATATGGTACAACTGCTCCGACTATCACAACCTGCCCACCGTGAACTCAGCCACGCAGCAGCCCGGCCACAACTTCAAGGCATCCGACGTGCGCTACAAGGCATCCGCCTCCGCTGCCGAACTCTCGCTCGACATTGCCCCTGCCTATCCGGCCGAGGCCGGCATCATATCATGGAAGCGAAGCCTGAGCCTGAACCGCGGCAAGGGCGTAAGCATTCGCGAGGCAACATCGCTCAAGCGGGCCGATGCCATCGCCCAGAGCTTCATGACCTGCTATCCGGCCGATGCCTCGAAGCCGGGCGAAGTCATCATCCGTTACGGCGATAAGGACGGCAAGCCGGTCGACTTTGCGCTCAGGTACAACCCCGGCCAGTGGAGCGCTTCGGTTGAGAAGGTTGCCCTGGCTGCCGACGAGGATCAGGGCATACGCCGCAACTGGGGCGACACGGTTCATCGCATAGTCCTCCGGGCCATCTCCCCCAAGACCAAAGACAGCTATACCTTCGAAATAAAGAAGAAGTGAAGCGATGAAATCCTAAGGGAAGCTTCCGCGCATGGGTTATATGCAAGAAAAAAAAACTTCCCGCAAAAGAGAAGGCTGGCGTATGAAAACAAAAGAAATGCGCAAAAAAGCACAAAAGCCTGACGTTTGCGGGAAGATGTTCGAAGGATTGTCCGCTTTATACCCCGGAACAACGTTGTGCCGCTCCCAAAACTTTTGATCTGGAGCCGGAACAACGTTGTGCCGCTCCCAAAACTTTTGATCTGAGGCCGGAACAACGTTGTTCCGCTCCCAAATTTTTGATCTGAGGCCGGAACAACGTTGTGCCGCTCCCAAAATTTTTGATCTGACGCCGGAACAACGTTGTGCCGGGGCCAAAATTTTTGATCTGACGCCGGAACAACGTTGTGCCGGGGCCAAATTTTTTGATCTGACGCCGGAACAACGTTGTGCCGGCTCCTCAAATTCCTTTCAGGCGCCTTTTTTTGCGGGAAGATATAACAGCCTTAATGCTGCTTTGAAATGACAATGATGGTGTTTTCGCCGAATGATCGGCCGCCGACATCGGGCAGGCGAATCTTGTTGTCTGAGATTTCCTTGCGCTCAATGTCTCTGACATTCCCCGCCCAATACTCAAAGCGTATGGGGGCGTTTGTACGATTCCTCATAACTATCAAGCCGGTCACCAGGTTTTTCCCGGAGTAGACTCGCCCGGATACGGCTTTGTTGCCTATGTAATATTCGTCTTTAGCTTCCGTATCGCCTTCGCGAATCATGGTGCTTCGTATCCACATGCAGTTATCCAACTTGCTGGTGGGTGATAAGGCGGCGAGCTTTCCGTCCATCTGTACGAACATTGCTATCATCACGTACCATTCTCCCGGAGGCAGGGTGATGAAAGTGCCGGTTCCGACGTAATTGTTCCAGTTGCTGCTTGTGAGTGTGACGCCGTTTTGAGACATCATGACGCTTGGGGCGGTTTTCAGTGCGTTGTTGTTTTGCCATGTTCCCACGCCGTTCTCGTCGGCTATCATTATTTTCCCTTCGCCCGGTTTGCCGTAGGTGTATATCAGCGAGTCGCTCAGCGTGACGGGCATGTTGAGGTGCAGCGGGGCCGAGCCGCTGAAGTTGACGGCATGCCCGTTCGTATTGACGGTCACGTCCTTCGTTATGGAGCCTCCGATGTGCAGCGAGTCGTCGATGATGATGAGGCCTTCGTTGGCTCCGTAGGTGAACTGCCGGGTATCGTCCCAGCGGCTTCCGTTCCAGGTGTAGTATCCCGGAGTGAACATGGAGCTGCTCGTGAGGTTGTATACCGTCAGTCCGGCATGGGTTTCCTTTATTTTAGTCCGTTGGTTGTCTATCCAGTCGGGGTTGTTAACGGCTATGAAAGGTTCGAGGGTAGCCGTATCAATCAGCATAACTCTGGGCAGCATCAGTCCGCCCCGGTTGGAGGTGACGTTAGCCGGGTCGTTGGTAGATGGCGGATTGGCCGGCTCCTGGGTCTTCAGTTCGAGCAGTGCCGCACGCTCCGGACGGCTGTCGGAGCCCACCGTCATCTGGGCTTGTGCGGCTACGGCGGCGAAGGCAGTTGCAATAAGCGTCGGTAATATTCTGTTCATGTCTTATCTGCGTTTATTATTTAACACCTACGGTACGAGCGCAAAGGCCTCAATGGCGTTGATGTCCCAGCGTCTGCTGCTTCCGAAATCGCCTATATATGCACCATTGCTTTTTTTGACGCCTATACTTGTAATGCCTATGACCTTGTAATAGTATTTGAGCCTGCCCTTCGATTTGTTTTCAATCACCACGTATCCGCTCACTACATTGAAGCCATTATAGATAGTTGCGGAAATGATAGAGCTGTTGCCTACGAAGTCATTTGCGTCGGGCCGGCTGCCGGTATAGGATTCCCTGAAGAAGGAAGTTTCCATCAGGAAGGTATTGTCCGCCCCAAAAGCCATTTCGGCAAGCATGGTGATCATGACGAGCCAACGCCCGGGCGGCAGGTCGACTGTCCCGAACGTATCTCTCGGAATAGTCCCATAGCCTAATCTCACCCTGGCGCCTGCCACGTTATATGTTATTTTGGGAGCCTCGGTGGGCACGGTATGATTATCCACCCAGACGGCATTGCCGTTGGCATCCGACCGCATTACCTGATATTTCTTCGGCAACTTGTAAGTATACCGGAAAGCGTTTGTGAGGCGTACGGGCATTGTCACCTCCATGCCGCCGCTTCCGCTGATGCGGAGCTCCTCGGCCATGTCGAAGGCTATGGGTTGCTTCAGCTGCAGGTCGAGCTGCATGTTGTTGCCGTCCATAAGAATCCCGTGACCTGTGCCAACGGGCCTGGGCGAGGGCGTCATCCAGGAGTATCCGTTCCAAACGTAAGCTCCCACCTTGAAGGGCGGCCTGTTGTCGGCTATGTTGAAAACCGTCAGCCCTGCATGCTTCTCCTTAAGCTTTGAGGATGCGTTGTTCAGCCATTCGGGGTCGGAGGCAGAGATGAAAGGTTCGAGCGTGGCCCTGTTAACCAGCTTGACCCGGGGCAATATCAATCCGCCCCTTAGGGAAGATATATTTAGAGTGTCGTTTGCGCTGGGCGGATTGATTGCATCCCGGGTTTTGAGGTCGAGCAGAGCCGCTCGTGCCGGCAAGCCGTCCGATCCTATGGTTGCCTGAGCGTGCAAAGCGCTGTTTCCGGCGAGCATTGCACAGCAGCAAAGGAAGGCGGCGATACGGCTATAATTGTTTCTTGCGTTCATTTGTATTTAGGTTTATACTTATTATTATATGAGTTATGATTCCGACAGGGCAAAAACCGCTATGATGTTCTCTTTCCTCTCCGCTCCTGCGAACTTTTGTATCCTGAGACTGTTGGAGCCGGAGACCGAGCCTATTTCCACCTCGCCTATGTGGTACCTGAATCTGAGGGGCACCTTTCTCGGATTATTTATCACCAAGTATCCGCTTATCATTTGATCCCTGCCGATAACGCGCGCCGGGATAATCCCGTTGTTAGCTTCGAAGTATGCAGGGTTCGGGAGAGTTTCGTTTTCTGCAATAAAGGTTGTTTTCAGCCATATCCAATCATTTACATCCAGATCACCTGTCCCCAGCACCGCCCTCATTGTCACCATAACGAACCATCGTCCGGGCGGGAGCCTAATCCAGGCCTGCGTATCTATCCACTTGCCGGCGCCGACGTAGTTGCGCAGGTTTACGCCGTCGACTCCCTTGGCCGAGAAAACAGCTATGGGCGTAGACGGCAGCTTCGATTGAGGCTCCCAGACGGCATAGCCTGCACTGTCCGACATGAGTAGCATGTCGGCCGCCACCGGCTGATTGCCGTCCAAATACTTTAAGGGCCCTGAGATTTGCAGCGGCGAACCCATGTTGAGCGAATCCTGCCCCACGACCCTCACCCGGTGGGCTCCGTTATCCACCTCCGACAGCCGCGTTACGGTTCCGCCCAGCTCAAATTTGTCTCCATTCAGGCTGATGCCGCTTCCGGCGTCGACGTTAGGCGATGCCACCAGTACCCATCGGGTTCCGTTCCAGCTGTAAACACCCGGAATGAAGTTAGCATCGGAGGTGAGATTATACACGCTGAGGCCCGTATGCGTCTCTCTTATCTTAGCTGCATTGCTCGTCCAGGCCGGGTCGGAAGCCGGGATAAAAGGTTCGAGCGTAGCCGGATTAATCAGCCGCACGCGGGGCAATACCAAGCCGCCCTTGGTTGAAGTAACATTAGCATCATCGCTCACGGATGAGATATTGGCCGCGTCGGCGCTCTGAGTTTTCAGCTCGAGCAGAGCCGCCCGCCCGGCATCCGTTGCCGAGCCCACAACCACCTGTGCGGCCGCAATCACAGGCAGGGCCGCAAGATACAGCAGAGCAAGCCCCAGCCGCCTGTAAATACTTTGACGTTTAGAGTGATTGTGGGCAGGAGCCCCCGTTAGGGAGCACCCGCCTTCAATCTGAAAAGGGAGAGGGAATGTTTTGGCGTTCATCTTAGAAAAAATTTCTCGTTTGAAATCAATCATGTTTGCATAACTACTTTGTTCTTGCTTTTAAGCGAAGGCAAAGGTAAGGCCATGCAAAGCCGCCCATGTGTAAAAAAGCGACCTCTTCGCAAGGGAACGTCCAATAACAGCTTTTTCCGTCTTATTCCGACGGAGGCAAAAAGCTTGAAAAAGAAATTAGCAGAGCTTCCGGTGAGGGAACTTCTAATAATTAGATTTTTCAAGGCTTGCGACGGAGGCAAAAGCGGAGTGTACTTCGGTACATGAGCATTTTGCCGACGGAGCGAAACGCAGAAAAAGCAATTATTAGAAGTTCCCTGTAAGCTATCGCTACGATATTATACAGCCCCGGCCCCTTCGCGCCAAAGCCTCCGGGCCGCCGACTTCCTCCCTGAGTATTACCGCCCCTGTATTATATCCCCACAAAAAAAGAAAAGGCAGCATTGCGTTGCAGCGATGTAATCAAATCAAAAAAGCAGAGCCGATACAATCCGGCAACGCCCCCGAAATTGCAGGAAGCCGATACAGCGTCGTAAAACCTTCTCACAAATCGTTTTGAACTTTTACGAGGTCGTAAAACCTTCCCGCAAATCGTTTTGAACTTTTACGAGGTCGTAAAACCTTCTCACAAATCGGTTTGAACTTTTACGAGGTCGTAAAACCTTCTCACAAATCGTTTTGAACTTTTACGAGGTCGTAAAACCTTCCCACAAATCGTTTTGAACTTTTACGAGGTCGTAAAACCTTCCCACAAATCGTTTTGAACTTTTACGAGGTCGTAAAACCTTCTCACAAATCGTTTTGAACTTTTACGAGGTCGTAAAGCCTTCCCGCAAAAAAAATGGCGTTACATCGCTGCAAAGATTGCGAAAATCCGGAGCCGTTGCAAGATTGCATCGCAAAGAAGGTGTGGAAAAAATGCAGCTGCGCTGCGGCAGTCGTGAATTGCTTTGCGAACAGGTTCCGGCCGGCATCTTTTTTTTTGTTGTATGGAATATTTTGCAGGCGGAGGCCGGCAGGCTTGCATCAAGTGCATACAGGCGGCTTGCGGCGGGGTTATATTGTAGATTGCAGAGGAATAACTAATTTTGGGCATCATAAAACACAAAGAATAATGAAAAAGATTTGCTGCTTATTTTGTTTTATCCTCTTGCTCGCCTCCTGCAACGATACGGACGAGAAGCTGGACGGGAAATGGCAACTGCAAACGGTTGACGTAGAAGGCACGACCTTTACGGTAGATACCGTTTACTACAATTTCCAGACATCATTGTTTATGTATCAGATTTACCGGCCGGCATCGCAGTCGTACAGCCATTGCTTCGGCTTCAAAACGGTGAACGACGAGAGAGAGCTGGCCTTGGAGCTCACCACCTACGGCACCGACGTGAGCAAGTTTCTGCCTCAAACCGACTGGCGGAACGCCAGCCAAGTCTTCAGCATAGAGCAGCTGAACGGCCAGCATTTAGTACTGAAGAATGGGAAGCGGACATACTATTTCCGCAGATTCTGAGGCATGAATCCAAGTCAGGCCATCAGCTTCAGGCATCATGCGGCAGACTATGCATTGATTGTGGCCGGCGCCCTCTGCCAGGCTGTCAGCTACGTGCTCTTCCTTGCTCCTTACAAGATCGTGCCGGGAGGCGTCTACGGCATATCCATCGTATTGCATCACCTCACCGCCGGGCTGCCTATTGCTCCGGAGGGGCTGCCCATCGGCGTTACGGCCCTATGCTTCAACGTGCCGCTGATGCTGCTTGCCATGCGCAAACTCGGCGTGGGAGCGGGGCCTAAAACGGTTGTCACCTTCCTGCTCGTTTCCATTTTTACCGATACTTTGTCGATGATATTCGGCAACAGGCCGCTGGTTGAGAACGATCGCTTCATTGCCTGCTTTTACGGCGGAGCTATACTGGGGCTGGGCGTGGCATGCATCTTCAGGGCTCGCAGCACGAGTGCAGGCAGCGATGTCCTGGCACGGGTGATTGCGGCCGGAACGAATATGAAGGTGAGCAATATGCTGATAGCGCTGGATTCGGTTGTGGTATTTGCCGGGCTCATAGTGTTCGGCGACTGGGCCGTGCCGCTCTACTCCTGGTTCACCATATTCGTTTACGGCAAGGTCGTAGAGATGTTTCAGTCCGAGAATCCCAACCGTGCGGTGTTCATAGTATCGCAGAAGACCGACGAAATCCGCAGGCTGATAGTAGAGCGCATGGGCATGCGGGGCACCTTCCTCCACGGCCGCGGCATGTACGAAGGACAAGAGAAAGAAATCATATTCACCATATCCGAGCGCAAGGATTTGCCGCGGCTGAAGGACGAAGTGAAGGCCATAGACCCGAACGCCTTCCTCTCGACCATGCATGCCAGCAAAGACACGCCGCTCCCGGGTATCTGACAACAGAATTAATATTATGAACATAGCTATCATAAAGTACAATGCAGGGAATATATGCTCTGTGGACTATGCGCTCAGGCGCTTCGGCATCAGTCCCGTCATCACTTCGGATCCGGAGGAGATAGGGCGGGCGGACAAGGTTATCTTTCCGGGAGTAGGCCATGCGGGCGCCACTATGCAGCACCTCCGACGGCTGGGGCTGGACCGTACGATACGCTCGCTGCGGCAGCCTGTGCTGGGCATTTGCCTGGGGATGCAACTCATGTGCCGATACTCTTCGGAGGGCGATGCGGATTGTCTGGGAATATTCGACGTCGATGTAGAGCGCTTCGCTCCCCGCAGCCATGCCGACAAGGTGCCGCACATGGGCTGGAGCCTCCTGCAGGATGTAAAGACGGAGCTGTTCGACCGGGAGATTGAGGGCCGCCACGTATACTTCGTCCACAGCTATTACGTGCCGCTCAATCCGCATACGGCTGCCGTGGCCTGCCACATTCATCCTTTCAGCGCAGCCCTCGGCAAGGACAACTTTTATGCCACCCAGTTCCATCCCGAAAAGAGCGGCGGCACGGGCGAAAGGATATTGCAGAACTTCCTACACATATAATATATATATACACACAGATGATAGAACTTATACCCGCCCTCGACATTATGGACGGCAAATGCGTGCGCCTCACTCAGGGCAACTACGACACCAGGAAAGTCTACCGCGACGATCCTCTGGACGCTGCCCGCGAATACGAAGACTACGGCATCCGACGGCTGCACGTGGTGGACCTCGACGGAGCCCGCGCCGGCCGCATCATCAATCACCGTACGCTGGAGCGAATAGCCTCGCACACGGCCCTCACCATCGACTTCGGAGGCGGATTGCAGAGCGAAGCCGACATAGCCGTAGCCTTCGAATGCGGAGCGCGGATGATAAGCGGCGGCAGCATTGCCGTAAGGCAGCCCGACGTCTTTGCCGCATGGCTCAAGCGATACGGCAGCGACCGCATCATACTCGGAGCCGACGCCCGCGGCGGCATGATAGCCGTTGGCGGATGGGAGGAAACCACAGCGCTGGAGCTCATCCCCTTCATAGCCTCATGGCACGAGAAAGGCATCACCAAAGTGATAAGCACCGATATATCCGTCGACGGCATGTTGAGCGGCATATCGCCGGCAATGTACAAGGAGATACAGAAGGCAGTACCCGGCCTGTATATAATAGCCAGCGGCGGAGTAGGCAACATTGCCGATATAGAACGGCTGGCGGAAGCCTCCATAGGCGGCGTCATCATAGGCAAAGCCCTGTACGAAGGCCGCATCGCCCTGAAGGACTTAGTGAGATTTACCGAACGAACCGATTAAGCCGTCTCATCATAATGCCTGCAAAAAGAATCATTCCCTGCCTCGACGTCATGGACGGCCGCACCGTCAAAGGCGTTCGCTTCGTGGATCTGCGCGAAGCAGGCGACCCTGTGGAGCTCGGCGCCAAGTACAGCCGCGAGGGAGCCGACGAGCTCGTATACCTCGACATCACCGCCTCGCACGAGGGACGCAAAACCTTTGCCGAGCTCGTCAGGAAGGTAGCCGCACGGCTCAACATTCCCTTCACCGTGGGAGGAGGCATAAACGAGCTGGCCGACGTAGACCGCCTGCTGAATGCCGGAGCCGACAAGGTATCCATCAACTCCGCAGCGCTGCGCAGGCCCGAACTGATAGACGAAGTGGCCGGCAACTACGGAGCTCAGGTATGCGTCGTAGCCATAGACGCCGGATGCGAGGCCGACGGCCATTGGCGCTGCTATCTGAACGGCGGACGCATCCCCACCGAGCGCGGCCTCTTCGAATGGGCCTCGGAAGCCCAGAGCCGGGGCGCCGGCGAAATCCTATTCACCAGCATGAACCACGACGGCGTCCGAACCGGATACGCCAACGAGGCGCTCGCCCGATTGGCCTCCGCGCTCAGCATCCCCGTCATTGCCTCAGGAGGAGCAGGCGCCATGGAGCATTTCCGCGACGCCTTCAGCTGCGGTGAGGCCGAGGCCGCATTGGCCGCCGGAGTATTCCACTTCGGCGACATAGCCATAAAAGAATTGAAACAGTATTTACATAACGAAGGAATATACGTAAGACTATGACTATTGATTTTGATAAAACCCAGGGGCTCGTGCCCGCCATCGTTCAAGACAGCCTCACCGGCAAGGTACTTATGCTCGGATTCATGAACGAGGAGGCCCTGCAAGCTACCCGCCGAACAGGCAAAGTGACCTTCTTCAGCCGCTCGCGCCAATGCCTGTGGATGAAGGGAGAAACAAGCGGCAATACGCTCGACCTGGTCGACATCCTTTGCGACTGCGACAGCGATACGCTGCTGGTGAAAGCCCGCCCTAACGGCCCCATATGCCATACCGGCTCGGAAACCTGCTTCGGCGAAGACAACGCAGCCGGCATCTTTTTCCTGCAATATCTCCAGGAGTTTATAGCGAAGCGAAAGGAGGAGATGCCCCAAGGCTCCTACACAACAACACTCTTCTCGCAAGGCATCAACCGCATGGCACAGAAAGTTGGAGAAGAGGCCGTCGAAACCGTAATAGAATCAACCAACGGAACCGACGAAGGCCTCCTGGCCGAAGCCTCCGATTTGCTTTACCACCTCATAGTGCTGCTGGCAGCCAAGGGATACAGCCTCGACAATCTCGCTCAAGAACTTAAGAAACGACACAAATGAATACGCTCAACCCCGAGCCTCTGATGAGGATGCGCAACATATCCATAAGGCGGGGCGATAATCTCATCCTGCACGAAGCCTACTTTGAACTGCGGAACGGCGAGTTTGTTTACATCATAGGCAAGGTGGGCTCCGGCAAAACCACCTTCCTCGAAGCCATCTACTGCGAAGCTCCCATTGAGCGCGGATGGGCTCAGGTGATGGACTTCGACCTGCTCAAAATTCGCTTCAAGGAAATTCCATACCTGCGCCGCAAGCTGGGCATAGTCTTCCAGGATTTTCAGTTGCTGATGGACCGCACGGTTTACAACAATCTCGGCTTCGTGCTCCAGGCCACCGGCTGGCGGGACAGGGAGCGCATAGAGGAGCGCATCGAAGAAGTTCTCTTTCAGGTGGGGATGCAAAACAAGGGCTACAAGATGCCCCACGAACTGTCGGGAGGCGAGCAGCAGCGCATAGTCATAGCCCGCGCACTGCTCAATCGGCCCCGCCTCATACTTGCAGACGAGCCCACGGGCAACCTCGACCCCGAGACCAGCGCGCAAATAGTGCAGCTCCTCCACGCCATCTGCCGGCAAGGCACCGCCGTAATCATGGCTACGCACAATTACAACATGGTGCATCGCTATCCCGCCCGCGTGGTGAAATGCGAAAACGGT
>JAITGS010000049.1 GCA_031280435.1 Tannerellaceae bacterium
GATTTTGGGAGCCAATAGTATTCGCAACTATTGCCCTCCGGGATTTTGGGAGCCAATAGTATTCGTGACTATTGCCTCCGGAAATTCGGATGGCCAATAGTATTCGCAACTATTGCCCTCCGGGATTTTGGGAGCCAATAGTATTCGCAACTATTGCCTCCGGAAATTCGGATGGCCAATAGTATTCGCAACTATTGCCCTACGGGAATTAGGATAGTCAATAGTAATGAAGGTGTTCCATTCGCAATTTATGCCTGCTCCGTCCTCCCACACCCTGATCGGTGCCATGCTCGGCACACACCACGAAAAAGCCTCTGCTCCAAACAATATGGAAGCAGAGGCTGAGAGAATCTAAATACACAACTTACCTAAATCAAGGTAGATATATATTATTTAAGCAACTGATTTCTGATTCCTGAAATCTCGGCATTTGCCTTGCGGGCGGTGTCTACCGAGGTGAGTTTATCGGGCAGCAGGCTGAGGGTTTCGTTCAGTGTTTTCAGTTCGGGATAATATGCTGAGATGTCGCCTACTATCTCGCCGAGGATATCGAAGCGCTTCAGCATATTGTCCGACAGGGTTTCCACATAAGAGATGTCGCCTTTGACCATCAGCGAAGGATTTGCATAGAGATATGCATTCTCAACGGCCAGGCCTCCGAGCAGCTCAACGGCCACGTTTATCTTGTCGTTGGCGGCAAGAGTATTGATAACGGCTTCCTCCTGGGCTCTCAACATTCCGCGGATTTCATCCTTGCCCGCCGGCAGCGGACTTGCCTTCAGGGTATTCAGAACGAAGGTGATGTCGAGGTCGGAGGTGAGCTTTGCCAGTACGCCTTCTATGGTTTCAAGCGGCTGTCCGAGCACTCTGAGCACATTGTAATCGGCAATGTAAATGCCTAAGGCACGGGCCTTCTGCGATGCGGTTGTGAGTTCGGCGGCTTTTGAGGGCGCGAGCATGTAGGAAAGGTTGCCTACGGCAATTTCGACTTCGCCGGCGGCAATCCGTTGCGGAATATCCGATGCCGGCAGGTCGGTCAGCAGCGAGATTGTTTCCTGCTTGATTTCTTCGGTAAGTACGCTTTTTGATATGGTTCCTGCGTCGGCAGCGGCTGCTTCCTGCGTTGCATCGCCGGCTTTTTTGCCTCCACAAGAGGCTAAGCCTAATAAAAATGTAGCTGTCAGGATGATTACATAACTCTTTTTCATAAAATTCATCTCTTTAAATTGTTTTATGGGTTGTTTATTAGTGATTATTTCTGTGTCGAATATATCTTTCCGGAACTTCTGCGAAGATAATTATTATTGCGAGTATCGCAAAAAAAGCCAGCACGGCCAGGTTGAATCCGAAGGTATCGTACTTGCGGCTGCCCAGGCGCTTGGCATGGCTGTAAAAGGGCGTTCGCCCGTACTGGTTTTCGGGCTCAAAGTAAACGGGGGCGATGCCGGGGTAGAGGCGGTCGTCGGTTTGCCGGAACAGGCGATTGTCGCGTCCGGTCAGCAGCGCTTCAATGGCTTCGTTGTGCGATGTGTGCATAAGGTGGGCGAATTGTTGCGAGCCTATGGAGTCGACGAGCCGGCTGCGGATATTGTTAAGGTACGACACGTAGTTGTGCGAACGGATGCGCAGAGCCGAATCTGCCTTGTTTAAGGCAATCGTATGGTTGGGCTCGGCGGAGAGATCAATGCGTGCGGCGCGGGCGATCAGAGGCAGTTCGGCCTCGACTATTCTCTCAGATGCATCCGCAGCGTCATCGGTCGATATGAGGGAACGAAGCTGCGGTATATGTATATCCTTATAGTATTGCGCGAGGAACTTTTCCTTCTCCGGAGCAAAGAAGTTTCGGTTGTATGCATTGCCCGTAAACTGCTCGACGGTGAGGGCTTCGAAGGCCCAGCGCGAGGGAATGAACTCGGCGATAACGGGTACGAGGTTGCTGCTGTTCTTAGCCGTCTTAAGATCGCCGAACGGAATAACAAGTCCGCACAAAAGGATTTGCGGAATGAGCAGCAGCGGAATGCTTATGTATATGGACACAACCGAATTTAGCGTTTGCGACAGCCATAATCCCGTCAGGTTGGCCAGGAAGGTAGTCATCCAAAGCGCCATCCACCAGCGCAGGAACATATAGCCTCCCACCTCTATTATACCGTTGCCCACGCATACGAACATCAGCGTTTGCAGCCCCGACAGCAGCAGCAGGCAGGCCATCTTCGAGGCCAGATAGCTTCCGCGGCTAAGGCGCAGGAAGCGTTCGCGCTTCAGTATAGTTCGGTCACGCACAATTTCCTCGGCGCTGATGCTCATTCCTATGAAGGTTACAACGATGACCGACATGAAGATGTACGACAAAAAATGCTTGTTGCCGTAGAGCGAGTACAGCCCGTCCTCGCCGAACTTGGTCAGCCAGGCAACGAGCAGAGCCAGCAGCGGGGCCTCGAGCAGAGCTATCCACAGGAATTGAGTGTTAGTGAGTTTCGTCTGGATATTCCTGGAGGCGAAGATGAAGAACTGTTTCAGCAGCGAGGGGCGTTTCTGACGGTTTGCCGGAAGAGGCTCGCAAGCCGTTTCATCAAAAACAGGTCGGGCAGCCGTATATTTCTCGTGCCACTCGGCCGGCGAGTACATGCGGATGTTGGTTTGCTTGCCGGAATCGTCAATCACTTTCGAGTCTATAATATTAAGGATAAGCTCCGGGTTGACGTTGCCGCATGCCCCGCAAACGCTTATGTTCTGGTCCGTGTATCGGGCGGCCTGCTTGAACCATGTGACGGCCTCTATCGGATTGCCGTCGTAAATGGGATAGCCGCCCTTGTCGAGCAGCCAGAGGCGGTCGAACATCTTGTAGATTTCGGAGGACGGCTGATGAATGTTTACAATTATCAGGCGGCCCTTGTGCGTTTGCTCCTTCAGCAGCATCATCAGCTTCTCGGAATCGGTAGACGAAAGTCCCGACGTGGGCTCGTCGAGGAAGAGTATGGATGGCTCGCGGATTAGCTCCAGGGCAATGTTGAGCCGCTTGCGCTGTCCGCCGCTTATGGTTTTGCATACGGGCGAGCCAACCTGGAGGTGGGCTATGTCCGACAGCTCGAGCTCGGCCAGCGTTTTATCGACAATGTCGGCCAGCTCCCTGCGCGAAAGCCCGTCGAAGCAGAAGCGAGCCGTGTACCATAGGTTCTTGTAAACCGTAAGCTCCTCCACCAGCAGATCGTCTTGAGGCACAAAGCCTATGAGGCGCTGAGCTTCGCCCGACAGAACCGGATGGCCGTTGACCGTTATAGAGCCGTCGGCCGGGCTCAGGCTGCCGTTCAGCAGCGACAGCAGCGTCGATTTGCCCACACCGCTTCCGCCCATGATGGCCACCAACTGGCCCGACTCTACGTCGAACGAAAAGTTGTGAATCCCCGGCGCACCGGCTCCCGAAAAGCTAAATTCTATGTTGCGGCCCGACAGCCGTACCGATTCGTTGTGCCTGTCCCGGTTAAAGGCCGCCTGTACATTACTGAAATATATGGGCAGGAATTTGGGCCCTTTGACAACGCTGCTGTGCAGCCAACTGTAAAAGATGCCGGGCGAAACGGGAAGATCGTTCATGTAAACAATGCCGCTGCCGCGATACGAAAACAGATAGCGATCAAATTCACTTATATACCACACCTGTATACATCCCTCCATGCCTTCACGACGTATAAAGATGGGAGATTCGTCGGCCTCATCTCCGCTGATAGCTAAAATGGCCGGCGAGCTTTTGCCTGAAATGAAGGCTATGGCGCTGGTGAATATGTCGTCGGATACCTGAAAAATCTCGGATATGTTTCGGAACATGCCCAGATGGCTTTCGAACTCGCAGCTGTTGTTGTAGGCAAATTCCAGGAAACGGACGAGTTGCAGCAGCTGCTCCTCGTGGGTTAGCTTCACCTTCATCTGCTTGCAGATGTTGTTCACCACGTGCTCTTTGTTGATTGCATAAAGCGAATCGTCGTAAAGGCTGCGGAGCTCGTTGTACAATTCTATGTATTCTTTGTGGGAGCGAACGCCGAAATGGCTGTAAAGGTAGGAGCGGACGGCCTCCTCGGCCTCCTTCTTCTCAATTTTGACTATGGAGGCAAAGATTGCGAAAAGATTAAGTAATCCGTTTAATATGATTTCGTTCATGGTATATAGTACAAGTATACCGGGCAAAGCTAATAAAAACAATGACGAATCGCGAATACTGCGCCGCAAATCGAACATTTCGGACGGAATTTCGGGCCGCAGAAGGAAAATGTCGAATAATGAGCGGCTCCTGCACGAAGAAGGAGCCTCCAAAAAAAATTTTTGGCACCTCCTGCAAGAAGAAGGAGCCTCCAAAAAAAATTTTGGCGCCTCCTGCACGGAGAAGGAGCCTCCAAAAAAAAATTTTGGCGCCTCCTGCAGGAAAAAGGAGGCTCCAAAAAAAAATTTGGGGCCTCCTGCACGAAGAAGGAGGCCCCAAAAAAAAATTTTGGAGGCTCCTGCAAGAAGAAGGAGGCATAGATTTCGGCAATAAACGTGCAGCTCGAATAAATCTTATCTATCAAAAAAACTATGCCGCCACCGCCCCGCAACGTGGAACAGGGCCCGGATTCGCCTGCCTGCCTCAAAGAGAAGCCCCCTGCCTCGTGAAGCCGAAACAGGGGGCGAATCGTTTATACCGCTGCCGCCGGATCAGAACGCGGCCAGCTCCTCGTCCGTGAGGTACTTGCCGTTTTGAATCACTACGGTGTGGCGGAAGCTGACGGATTGGCCGGGCTCGAGTACGAGGCGGAACTGGGGCGCGGCGGGATCGAACACCCGGCTGCCCATGTTGTTCGTGGCGAAGAGGCCGTAGCCGCGGGCATGCGAGTGGGCCGGGTATCCGAGATTGCTTTCGTGGTCGACTATGGCTATCGAAACGGGCTCGGACAGGCTCTCGGCCGAGAGGCATACCCATCGGGCGGGCTTTCCCCACACGTCGGCTTTCTGATGTCCGGAGCTGTTGCGATAGGCTCCGTTGACGCCCTCGTTGTTGGCGGCGGGCACGGTGGTGGGATTGCCGTGTGCGTCGAGGAAGATGTCGGGCTTGTCGCTTGGCTCCTCGAAGGCGCGGTCAACCCGTATGGCGATGAGGCCCTCCTTGTTGTCGGTGAAGACTGCGGTGTCGACGGCCGTGAGCGTTGTTGTGTGCTCTATGATGCGTCGGTTGGCGTCGCCGCGGAAGATGTAGGTGGTTTCGTCGGCCAGTATGACCTTCCCGTCGTTGTCCACCCAGTCGGCTCCTACTCTCAGCAGGGCTTCGGATTCGGTGGTTTTCATTTCGAGTATTTCGCGGTGGCGTATGGAGCCGTAGTGCGGCTTTTTGTCGGCTGGGATAGCGTATGAATTATTCCAGAAGTCGAGGCCGTTCACATCGCCGAAGTTGAACCAGAGGCCTACGTGATGCGGATGGTCTACCCGCTCGTTAGGCCTCGGATCGCGTGGAAAGCCGCGCGTGATGTAGGTTCCGGAGGCTGTATATATAGGATACAGAACCGGTTTCTCCAGATCGGCCGGGTATATATAAGAGGTGAAGATGCGGCCGTCGAAGAGTACGTCGACCTTGCGTGCGGCTTCGTCGGCCCGGAGCTCTATCTGTGGGCGGGTGCATCCTGCGACTGTCAGGCAGATGATTGCGGCAAAGAGTATTGCTTTCATGATTTATATTTTTTTTGAATGATTATAAGAAACTTCTAATAATTAGATTTTTCAAGGCTTGCGACGGAGGTAAAAGCGGAGTGTACTTGGGTTCATGAGCATTTTGCCTCCGTCGCGTAACGCAGAAAAAGCAATTAGTAGAAGTTTCTTTAGATTTTGTCGGGTAATAGATACGGCGAGCGATACCTCCGCGAGAGCATGTTGTTGGCATCGTCGTCGCCTATGAAACATTCGGCCACGGGGTCGAAGGTGAGCTGCCGTCCGAGGCGGTAGGATATGTTGCCCAGATGAGCGAGTGCCGATGACAGGTGCCCGGTCTCTACCGGCCCGTTCTGCAGGCTCATGTTGCGGGCCCGTATGGCATCGAACCAGTTGCGGAAGTGCAGAGCGAGCTCGTCTGGCGATTTGCCGGAGGGCCCCTTTTCGCGCTTCTCGCCAAGGTAGGTTTCGTAGGTGTCATATCCTTTGATGACCATGTAGCCCTTGTCGCCGTAGAAGAGGTTGCCTACGCCGGCGCCGTCCTCAAGGTTGGTGCACCAGTTTCGCACTTCAAACTGTATTATCTTCTTCTCCTTCGGATAGTGATAGATGGAGGTTTGCACTTCGGGCACTTCCTTGCAGTCGTCCCAGAGGAATTTGCCTCCCATGGATGTGATGCGTTCGGGCAGCCCTACGCCGAGGCCCCATTGGCAGAGGTCGGTTTCGTGTATGCCCTGATTGCCCACGTCGCCGTTGCCGTAGTTCCAGTGCCAGTGCCAATTGTAGTGCACCAGGTTGCGTGTGAAGGGAGCCATTGGCGCCGGCCCGCACCAGAGGTCGTAGTCGAGCCCTTCGGGTATGCCGCTTATGCCCTGGTTGCCTATGTCGGGTCGCCAGCGATAAACAAGTCCGCGAGCCATGTATACCCGTCCGATGATGCCTTCGCGCAGCAGCTTGATGGCCTCGCGTATGGCTTCGGAGCTTCGCAGCTGCACGCCGTGCTGCACTATGCGGTTGTACTTGTAGGCTGCCTCGATCAGCTTCTGTCCTTCGAAGACGTTGTGCGTGGCGGGCTTCTCTACGTACACGTCCTTGCCGGCCTGGCATGCCCATATTGCCTGGAGCGCATGCCAATGGTTGGGGGTGGCGAGCGTCACGGCGTCTATGTCCTTGCGCTCGTATAGCTTGCGCAGGTCCTGCTCTATGATGACCTTTTGCTTGTGCTTGGCCTCAAATTCCGAAGCCCGCTTGCGAAGCAGCGTCATGTCCGGATCGCAGAGGGCGGCCACGGTGGCTCCGCTCTGTTTCATGATCGTTTCTATGTGCGAGATGCCGCGCCCGTTCACTCCGAGTACGGCTACCCGAATGGTATCGTTGGCTCCGAAGGCCGTCGTGGGAATCACTTCGGGAACACTAATGTTGCCCAGCGCCGGAGCTGCCAGGCTTGCCGCCGTTCCGGCTATGGCGGCAGATAAGAATTGTCTGCGTGAAGTAGTTGCTTTCATGATATTACTTATATATATATGTATAATGATTCTGTTTCTCGGTTACTGTGCTGCTCTATGCTTTTATCATTTGAATTTTACGGCCCGCAAGATACGCACAAATAGTCAATTTGCACATATACAGCGTCAGCTATATTCCAGCTTCCTCCGTGTTTTCTTTGCCAGGTCTCGCAGCTCCCTCAGCTCCGAGGTTTCCTTGCATCCTTCGATCAGGCTCAGGGCTTCTTCGGCATAGCTGAGTGCCTTGGCTTTGTCGGCAATGCATTGAACGTAGAAGACGGACGAGTTGAGCAGGTTCTTGACCAGATAGGGCTGCCAGATTAGCGGATACTTCTCGGTCATGACCCGGCTTTCGTTTATACACTCGCTGAAACATTCCTCGGCCTTCGTAAAGTTCTCAATTGCCACATAAAGGTTCCCGAGGTTGTGTAGCGTTTCCGTCAGCTCGAAGTTGGCATCATTCGGCGGTTCCTCGAGGGGGAAGCGCCGCATCTCCAGGGCTTCCGTCAGATAGTCCTCGGCCTTGTCGAATTCCGACATGGCCAGATGTACGCATCCGAGGTTGTTGAGCGACCGGGCCAGCTCGCGATTCGCGTTCTCCGCTGCGACTGCAGCCAGCTCGCGGTGCATAGTCAGCGCTTCCGTATGACATTCCTTTGCCTTGTCGAATTCCTTGGTGTGCCGGTATATCTCGCCCAGATGGTCGAGTACATGCATCAGCCGGACGGCAAATATCTCCGGCGCCTCAACCGCCAGCTCTCTCATCAGTATCAGAGCCTCCTTATAAATCGTTTTGGCTTCCGACATCTGCCGCACCTCCGAATATACCATACCCAGATGATAAAGTATCAATGCCCTTTCCGGATCGGGCATGTCCAGTTCCAAGCAGTTCTCATAGCATCGTTTGGCCTCCTTATACTTCCGCAGCTCGTAGTAAAACATTGCCGCGTTGGTGAAGTTATCAACAGAGGGAGCTATGGTTACGGATTTACGGTAGAACACTTCGGCTTCCTTAAAGCGACAGTCGGCAATGCAGAGCTTGGCCTTGAAGACGTGACGGTCAACCGCCTCTTGCGCGTCGGCCGCATCGGTTTCGAGCTGCTCTATGGCCTTGGCATATTCGCCGTTCCATATTAAGCCGAAAAGGCGCTTCTTGTATTTGGGAGTTGTTTTCCCTGCAACTTCCTTCTGAAGATCGCGAATTGTTTTATAGTACAGCGCTATCTCCTCTGTGGTATAATTCTGCAATTCTTCCGGAGGTAAATACTGCTTGACGTCTCTGGTACGATACATGAGATACAGCACCAATGCCACGATAATCATTCCGGCAACAGTGAAGAAGTTGCGGTATCCACAGGCAAAAGCCACGAACGGAAGCAGTATGATAATAATAATAGAGATACTTGTTATTACAGTCTTTGTTTTCATAATCTATTTAATTAATATGAGTTTACAGGTTCGCAAGATACGTATTAATTAATTAGGAATTGGTGGAATGAACCCGTCAGGCGGTATGGGCATTGGGTTTCGGGTCGGAGCCGGACGGACATTTGCCCTTTTTGCAAGGTTTGGATATTGCACAAAAAAATTTGCAGCCCTTCTCACAATCGTAATTGGCGCCACAAAATTCGAGGGCTTCTCCGCTATCGCTTTTTCTTGCGAACGCGTTCGCGAGGAATCTCCACCATCGCTAAAGCTTGCGAACGCGTTCGCGAGAAATCTCCACCATCGCTAAAGCTTGCGAACGTGTTCGCGAGAAATCTCCACGATCGCTAAAGCTTGCGAACGCGTTCGCGAGGAATCTCCACGATCGAAGTCGTCTGCGAAAATTTTCGG
>JAITGS010000034.1 GCA_031280435.1 Tannerellaceae bacterium
ATTTATCTTCCGCTCCGAATACGATTTGCGGAGCTCAGATTTGTTTTTTTGATGAAAGCAGTGAAGCAGATTTTTCATTTGAATTTAAACATTAAAAGTGTTTCTCGTTAGCTAAATTAACGCCGCAAATATCGGCTTCCTACTATCACATTCGCAATGGTCAAAATTTGAGCCCCCGGCAATCAAAACCTAAAAATTTGGATTTTCATTGGTCGATTTCGCATTTTTAGCGGGTCGTAGGCCCCTTAAAAAGTATCAGTCAATTTCTAAATTGATTGGAAGTTCTCTGTTTTTAGCCCCGCATTAATACGCATTAAGTCCGAAACAGACCCGCGAAAGCAAGTCCGCCGCCGTTTTTGGGGGTCGGAAGTATGTTTTGCGCACCTTCCTGCACGCCCCTTTTATCGAACCAAACCCCAAAAACCTAAGCTCGCCGACGCCGTCGAGGCCCTTCGCCCGAAAAAAATATCCGTCACGACGCCGTCGAGGCCCTTCGCCCAAAAAAATATCCGTCACGACGCCGTCGAGGCCCTTCGCCCAAAAAAAATATCCGTCACGACGCCGTAGAGGCCCTTCGCCCGAAAAAAATATCCGTCACGACGCCGGCACGGAGCTTCGCCCGAAAAAAAATATCCGTGTGTTGTGCGTAGAGTCGCGTTGCATCGCGGCTCTACGCACAACGTGTCAAAAGCCTTCACGCTCGAACGATGGGTCATTCCCGCGAAGGCGGGAATGACCCATTTGGGCAGGCGGAATTACCTTTTGACACATTCGGCCTCATCTGGGCAGGCGAGGGAGCTTCGCCCGGAAAAAAATATCCGTCACGCTGGCGGCGGGGAGCTTCGGTATGGAGCCTTTTCCTGATTTTTAGCGGCTATCGGAGTGCCTGGGGCTTTTTTTGTGTGGCTGAAATGGTTTTATCCTCACGCTGCTCCTGCTGCAAACAGAACCGGCCGCATGTCCGATTCTTTCTAAGCGCGGACTGTTTGCATTGCCGGGCGAAAGCCGGGAAGCCTTGCCGGAAATATAAATTCCAAAAAAAATCATACTTTAGCTCCCGATACATTCATTATTAAATCACTTAAATCTTATTATCCACATGAAGAAAACAATCATCTTATTTTATGCTTTGACAATAATGGTCGCAACAACAAGCGTTCAGGCGCAATGGAAAGCGGCCGGCGATAATCTGAAAACCGTATGGGCCGAGCAGGTGAATCCTGCCGATGTGCTGCCCGAATATCCCCGTCCGCAGATGACCAGAGGGCAGTGGCAAAACCTGAACGGGCTTTGGGAGTATGCCGTGGCTCCTGTGGGCGCGGCCGAGCCTGCGTCGTTTCAGGGGCAGATACTTGTTCCGTTTGCCATAGAGTCGTCGCTGTCGGGGGTTCAGAAGGAAGTGGGAGCTGAGAATGAGCTGTGGTACAAGCGCGAGTTCACGGTTCCGGCCGGCTGGAAGAACAGGCAGGTGCTGCTCCACTTTGGGGCTGTCGACTGGAAGGCCGATGTTTTTGTAAACGACGTTATGGTGGGCTCGCACAAGGGGGGCTATACTCCTTTTTCGTTCGACATCAGTGCATGCCTTGCCGGAAAGTCTCGGCACAAGCTGGCGGTGCGCGTTTGGGATCCTACGGACAAGGGGCCTCAGCCGCGCGGCAAGCAGGTGAACAAGCCTGAAGGCATTTGGTATACTCCGGTGACGGGTATATGGCAAACGGTATGGCTGGAGCCTGTGGCGGCAAAGCACATCACGGCCGTGAAGGCTATCCCGGACGTTGACAGGGGCGCTCTGACGGTAACGGCGTCTACGGCCGGATGCGGTCATGGCGATATTGTGGAGGTGAAGCTGCTCGACAAGGGCCGGGTTGTGGCCACGGGTCGCAGCTATCCCGGGCAGGAGATCCGCCTGCATGTGAGCAATCCTTCGCTGTGGAGCCCCTCGTCGCCTTATCTGTATGATATGAAGGTGGCGCTGATTTCGCAGGGTAGCGTTGCGGATGAGGTGGGCTCGTACACTGCTTTCCGCAAAATATCGGTAAGCCGCGACGCTACCGGGATTATGCGCATGCAGCTGAACAACAAGAATCTCTTCCACTACGGCCCGCTCGATCAGGGCTGGTGGCCCGACGGTCTCTATACTGCTCCGTCGGACGCGGCTCTGCTGTTCGACATCAGGAAAACCAAGGAATGGGGCTTCAACATGATTCGCAAGCACGTGAAGGTGGAGCCGGCCCGCTGGTATTATCACTGCGATCGCGAGGGCATACTCGTTTGGCAGGATATGCCGAGCGGCGACCTTGGCAATCGCTGGGAGGCCGGCGTCTATAACGGAGGCAACGACAAGGCCCGCAGCCCGCAGTCGGTGGAGAGCTATTACCGGGAGTGGAAGGAGATAATGGACTTGTGCATATCGAATCCGTCGGTGGTGGTATGGGTTCCGTTCAATGAGGCCTGGGGGCAGTTCGATACGGAGAAGGTAGTGGCATGGACGGCGGCCTACGATCCGTCGCGCCTGATCAATCCGGCCAGCGGAGGCAATCACCGTCCGTGCGGCGACATGCTCGACCTGCACAACTATCCTCATCCGGAGATGTACCTGTTCGACGCTCAGCGGGTGAATGTCCTTGGCGAGTACGGCGGCATAGGTCTGCCTTTGGAGGGACATCTGTGGTGGCAGAAGCGCAACTGGGGCTACGTTCAGTTCAAGAACGTCGACGAGGTGACGGCCCAGTACGTGAAGTATGCCGTCGACCTGAAGGCCTTGGTTAAGCGCGGCTTCTCGGCTGCCGTATATACTCAGACGACCGACGTTGAAGGCGAAGTAAACGGCCTCATGACCTACGATCGCAAGGTGATGAAGACGAACGAAGCCCAAATCAGGAAAGCCAATCAGGATGTGATTGCGGAATTGGAGTAGGCTCCGGTATCCCCTGCGGGGAATAAGGCGCAGCTCTGCTCAGGGGGCTGCGCCTTTTTTTGTGGGGGAAGGGGGGAAGGGGCTAACAGTATTATTATATCTTTGCAGCAGTTATTAATCAGATTAATCCGCACACTATATGCAATTTACTTTAAGCGACCAGGAAAAAGAATCGCTATTAGACGCAACAGGCATTTCTTACGACGAAATTCTGTCTATGGACATGGACGAGATACATGCAAGGATAGAGAAGAAGATAGGCAAGAAACTTACGTTCAAGCCGATTAAGGATATGCGGCTGATAGGCCGCGGCTCTCCGTATCTGTACCTTAATCGGATATTCCCCTATGATGAAAAGCAAATAAAAAAATATATTAATTCTCTCAAATAATGCCGTTCTCACACCTTCACTCCCGCCTTCTCCCATTATATACAACTTATGCAACCGTAATCAAGCCATTGGTTGCCGAAATAGAAGCAAGATTTGAACAGTTCCCAACACCTATCCTTAACGAGATACGCGCATACAATGATCATGTAGCCAGATGCTATGTAAAAATAAACGACACCAGGTTTGTAGAAGAACAAGTTAACAAAGCCAAGTCGCACATAGATAGGATTGTGTTCGATTGCTACAAGTACCTAAATGTAGCCTTGCATGAATTGATTGTTGAAAAGTTCGCACAGAGAACCAAGTATATCGACATTGGCACAATAAGTAATGGAGAGTTTAATAGAATATACAAGAACAGTTTGCAGGTCATCACCGAAATCAAAGAGCAAGCCAAGCATTTGGAATTTCATTCGGATAAGGAGGAGATAATTGTCTCATACCAACAAGTTCATTCCGAATACAGGAAACTATATAGATTTATACTGGATAATGAAATGAATATCCGCTGGGCGGTAGCACGATTCTACAAACGGAAAGCTCTCAATATCGTATTATGGCTGCTTGCAGCAATCATTTCCGGAATAATCGGCAGCATGATAACGCCCTTCCCGGATTGGTTCCGCTCGCTGTTCTAAGCGCCCGCCTCTTTGCTGTCTCGCAAAAAGCATTACCTTCGCCGCCACGAATAAGACAGGGGTGCTTGACGGCGCGGTTTTCCGCCGCATGCCGCAGGCTGAGATTATACCCATATAACCTGATGCGGGTAATGCCGACGTAGGGATTGAGGACTCTCTCACTATCTCCCCGTACTTTTCATATTTTATTGTTTTACTTAAAATTCTTTTTAAGATGAAGAAAAGCGTAATTATGATTTTATGCGCGCTGTCGCTATATGCGGGAGCTACGCATGCGGTGACAAGCGATCCTGAGGATTCGCTAAGAGTTTCGAGGAACATCGACCTCGACGAAGTGGTGGTAACTGCCGTAAAGGTTTCATCGGTCACGCCGGTGGCATACGGAAGCTTATCGAAGGATGAGATGAGGAAGCGCGACGACGGGCAGGGCGTGCCGGCATTGCTGTCGGTATTGCCCTCGGTGGTGATGACCTCGGATGCCGGAACCGGAATAGGATACGCAGGCTTCCGTATTCGAGGCGCAGATGCTACGCGGGTGAACGTAACCGTTAACGGAGTGCCGGTGAACGATTCCGAATCGCATACGGTCTTCTGGGTTAACATGCCCGACTTTGCATCCTCGGTGGAGAACATACAGGTGCAGCGCGGAGCCGGAGCCTCGGTCAACGGAGCCGGAGCCTTCGGAGGTACGGTTGCGATGCAAACCAAAGTGCCGGCCATGAAGCCCTCTGCCGAATATACTCTGGCAGGAGGCTCGTTCGGAACCTTCCGCAATACCGTGCAGGGAAGTACCGGACTCTTGCCGGGAGGCTTCACCGCCGACGGACGCTTCTCGTCTATGCAAAGCGACGGCTATATCGATCGTGCATGGGCAAGGATGTCCTCATGGTATCTGTCTACGGCCTGGTATGGCGACCGGACGCTTATCCGTTTCCAGACCTTCGGAAGCGATGAAGTGACCTACCAGGCATGGAACGGAGTGCCCGACGCTATGCTTGCCGAAGGCATCCGAACCTATAACCCCTGCGGGGAATACACCGAGGGCGGCAAGCCGAAGTTCTACGACAATCAAACCGACAACTACGACCAGCAGCACTACCACCTCACCGCCGGCCAGAGGATAGGCAGCCGCTGGGACATGAACCTCACCTTGCACTATACCCGCGGCAAGGGATACTACGAGGACTATAAGGCCGGCGCCAAATACTCCGCCTACAATCTCGCGCCCTACACCGATCCGCAAGGCGAAACGCAGAGCCGCACCGATTTGGTCCGGCGCAAATGGCTCGACAACGACTTCTACGGCGGAGTATACAGCGCCAACTACCAGAGCCCCGCCATGCGCCTCAGCCTTGGACTCTCGGCCAACGGATATACCGGCCGCCACTTCGGGCGCGTCATCTGGGCCAAGGCAGCCAATGCGCTTCCTCAGCCGGATTATGAATATTACAGGAGCAGGAGCCTCAAGAGCGATTACAGCGGATTCGTGAAGCTGAGCAAGCCCTTCCTCGACGGCTTCAATGCCTACGTCGACCTCCAGTATCGCGGCATAGACTATTCCATGAAGGGGAGCGACGACAAGGCAGGGGCCATGCTCGACATCAGCAAGCGCTGGAGCTTCTTCAACCCTAAGGCCGGCCTGCATTACAACCATGACGGCCATGCCGCCTACCTCTCCTTCGCCGTTGCCAGGCGCGAACCCACCCGCAACAACTTCACCGAGGCCGCTCCGGGAGAGCGTCCCACGCACGAAACGCTCTACGACTACGAGGCAGGCTACTCCTGGCGGCACGGCAACCTTGAGCTCGGCGCCAACCTCTACTACATGCGATACGAGAACCAGCTCATCCTCACCGGCAAGATAAGCGAGATAGGCGAAGCCCTCACCTCCAACATCCCCGACAGCTATCGCACCGGGCTGGAGCTTACCGCCGCCGCTCGCATCGCATCCTGCCTGACCTGGAAGGGGAACCTCACGCTCAGCAGCAACAAAATCCTCCGCTTCACCGAGTACGTCGACAACTACGACACAGGCGGGCAGGATGCCATAAGCCTCGGCACAACCGATATCGCCTTCTCGCCGCCCGTGACTGCCAACAGCCTCTTCGACTTTGTGCACAAAGGATTCTCGGCAAGCCTGATCACGCAGTACGTCGGCCGGCAATATCTCGACAACACCGCCAGCCGCGAGCGATCACTCGACCCGTGGTTCGTCAGCAACCTGCGCCTTGGCTACACCTTTGCCCTCCCCTTTGCCGAATCTCTATCGGTTGACTTCACCGTCTATAATCTCCTTAACGAGCAGTACGAGAGCAACGGATGGGTATACTCCTGGATGTCCGACGGACAGCGCTCTACCGACGGAGGGCGGTTTGCCCAGGCCGGCACGCACTGCCTCGGCCGGCTGACACTGAAATTCTGAAGCAAGCAGCAAGATGTTCGCCCCCTACCACTGCATCATCATGGCCAACGGAGCTTACCCCACCGCTCCCCTACCCCTACTATGCCTCCATGCGGCCTCAAGCGTGATTGCCTGCGACGGCGCGGCAGCCTCCCTGCATAGCCGGGGAATAGCTCCCGACGCCATCGTGGGCGATCTCGACAGCCTTCCGCAGGAGCTTCGCAGGCTGTATGCCGACCGCCTCCACCACATTGCCGAGCAGGAGAGCAACGACCTCACCAAGGCCGTGCGATACGCCGCCGGCGCCGGCCATCGCGAAGCACTGATACTGGGAGCTACCGGCCTGCGCGAGGATCATACCCTGGGCAACATCTCCCTGCTGCTCGACTATGCCGCCCTGATGGAGCGCATAGAAATGCTGACCGACTACGGCCTCTTCACGCCCGTACGCCATGCGGCGGTCTTTGCCGCTCAGCCCGGCAGTCAGGTATCCATATTCGCTCCGCGAGCCGGAGTACGGGTGAGTGCCGGCGGACTGCGCTGGCCGCTGAACGATCGCAGCCTCGACTCCTGGTGGCAAGGCTCGCTGAACGAGGCCACCGGCTCCGAGTTCTCGCTTGCCGTTTCGGGAGCAGGCGGCGCTATTGTTTACCGTCCCTTGGGGCCGGGGAAGGTGCAGGATTAGGAGAGCAGCCGCGGACATACCCGCCCAAGCCTGTGGGGCATATCAAAACCAAAGGGGCCTGCGTTCAGCAAGCCCCTTCCGTTCATAAAACAGGTCATCCTCGCTAAGGCGAAGATGACCTGTTGTTTTTACAGCCCTTTGCAGGCAGGCCGGCGACTCTGATTCATGATTGGCCTGAGGCCTGCTACTCTCCCGCCGCCGGATGCTCGTTGGGGTCGAGGTGGTGCGGCTCGTCGGAAGGATTCTGGGTGGTGTCGGGACCCTTCGGGAGTTCGTTGCTGGGATTCTGCGTGCCCGATTCCGGAGGGGGTGGCGGCGCCGGCGGAGTAGTGTCCGGGGTTTGCGTGCCCTCATCGGTTTTGTCCTCCTCTTTAGCTTTGCGATGCCCGCGGTGGGCGAGTATCTTATGAAGCTGGTCGACGAGTGCATTGATAAACAGGGCAGCCTCCTCCAGTGTTGCTCTGACGGCCGGTTCGGAGTTGCTCAGCAGCAGGTAGTGGTGCGTGGAGTTCATAGCCTCGAGCAGGTCGTTGAATGCGTGGTCGACGTCTTTGCGGATGTCGGCGCGCTTGCCAAGTTGTTTTAGGTCTTCCAGAGCCCGGAGGCGCTGTGTGTAGAGGATGTCCAAGTGCTCATTGAGGCTTGCAAGCTCTGCGATCAGTTCGGCGAGGCTCGGTACGGCCGCAATGTACTGTGCGTTGACCGGCTTGCTGAAGTCTGCAAGCAGGTTGACGATGAAGGTTGTTTCCTCGAAGAGCTCGCGCTTGGCGGCGCCTTCGTATGGCTTAAGCACGAAGAGCAGTGCCATGGCGGCAGCCTTCACCGTTGGGTCCGTACTGTTGGCATAGAATAGCAGGCGGTGCCTCACTTCCTGAAAAACTCCGTCGCGCGCTTTGTCGGTCTCCGCAATTTCCTGGGTTTCCGGTGATGCCTGCGACAGTTTAAACAGCAGCGTTTCGTGCTGTACAAGCGCTTCGTAGGCATCCCAAAGGGGCCCTATGAGCGTTACGGTTGCCAGCACAGCTTTTAGCTGTGCTATGATCTTAGCTCCGAATCCGGCGTGCTCGCCGTCATGGAGATACTTGAAAAATTGGTTCAAATGACTGTTTAATAGCATGTGAACATTTTGTTATGATAGATTTGTATTCTACTCCCGCAAAGATATACTTTTTTTTATTACCAAATGCAGGTGCTGCAAAGCAAATATTTTTTTTCGGCCTTATTGCATCACCTGCATTTTGCCCCGGAAATTAATTTGGAGCCAATGCAGGACATGCAAAGGCCCCAAATCGACTTCCGGAGGCCTTTGCAGCTGCCAACTTGTCCCCAAATCGCTTTCCGGAGGCCTTTGCAGCTGCCGATTTGTCCTCAAATCATCTTTCCGCGACCGATGCAAGCCTTAATTTCCCCCCAAAACGGCCTTTTTTGCCCTTTGCATGTCATGCAGAGGCTTCCCGCAAATAATTTGGGCCCTTTGCATGTCCTGCAAAGGGATGCGGCCGTCGATTTGGGCCCTTTGCATGTCCTGCAAAGGTATGGGGGAGGTTGGTCGGGCCCTTTGCATGTCCTGCAAAGGTATGGGGGAGGTTGGTCGGGCCCTTTGCATGTCCTGCAAAGGTATGAGAGAGGTTGGCCGGGCCCTTTGCCGCTGCGGCAAAGGTATGAGAGAGGTTGGCCGGGCCCTTTGCCGGTGCGGCAAAGGCATGGGGGAGGTTGGCCGGGCCCTTTGCATGTCCTGCAAAGGGATAATGAATGTAGATTGAGGTGATGGGGGGTGATGAATTGCATGCGGCCGGCTACAAACACGCAGGGGCTCAGCCTCCTGAACCCCTGCGTTAACGTCCCGGTGTATCCCAGGCAGCTGCGTGGCTTATGCTCAGCTTTTTTTCTCGGCGGCTTTCTTCCTGAGTTTCTCTACTTCGCGTCGCAGGCGCTCTATTTCTTCGCCCTGGTTCTTGATGGTGGTGAGCAGGGAGTTGAGTTCTTCGTTCTCTATGGATGAGGGGAACTGTGCGTTGACCCTTACTATGAAGTCGGAGAGTACGTTCATGTAGTTGTTGAAGGCTTCGTAGGGATTATCATACGGGCTGAAGCCTTTTTCTCCGGGATGCTTGGTGTTCATGTAGTAGAAGTGGTCGCTGCTCTGGAGGTAGTTCCAGTCCTGGAGTATGCGGCGGTTTTGCGTCAGGCGTACCCGCTCGCCTATCTGCTTTATTTTGCCGAAGGCTTCCTGCTGGAGGACGTTGCCCAGCCATGAGCTGCAGTCTTTTTCTTCGTCTACCCACGACATTGGGTATGGGGCCGATATGCTTCCGACGGGTTTGAGCAGGGCGAATACTTCGGATGGTGTCCGGAATCCTATGCCGTGCTCTTCGGCATGCCGCGGCAGGTATCTGAAGAAGTCGAAGATGCCGGTGTTGGCTGCATGAAAAGAGCCGAGCACGTCGTAGTTCATGAAGAGGTTGGTGATTTGTTCCTCGGCGGGCATTGCGGCTATCCATGCGGCGAATTTGCTTGCGGTGAGGGGATACTCGCTCCAGCCGTAGTTTTTGAATCGTATGGAGATGTCTTCGCTGAAGCGGTCGTTCTTGAGCAGCAGCTTCAGGCCGGGTCGTACTATGGAGGTGTAGACGTAGTTGGGGCTTTTCCATCCGAGCACGTGCTTGGCTCCTTCGGCGAGCATGCCGTCGAATCCCATTTGCGCGACCAGCTCCGATATGTCGTCGGAGTAGATGAGCTCGGTGTTGCGGAAGACCTTTGGCCTGATGCCGAAGAGGTCGCTAATCTTGTCGCTGTGCCGTGTCACCTGCGCTTCAAATTCCTCGGCTTCGCCTAAGGAGGCAAGCGAGTGGGCGTAGGTTTCGGCAAGGAACTCGACGCATCCGGTGCGTGTCATTTCGCGGAAGCCGTCTATCACCTCCGGAGTGTATATTTCCATCTGTTCGAGGGCTGTGCCCGAAATGGAGAAGGCCACCTTGAAGCGTCCGTTAGAGGCCTTGATCATCTCCAGCATGAGCTTGTTGGCGGGGAGGTAGCATCGGTTGGCGATGTCGCGTATTATTTCTTCGTTCTGGAAGTCGTCGAAATAGTAGTGGTCGTTCCCTATGTCGAAGAAGCGGTACCTCTTGAGGCGGAACGGCTGGTGGAGCTGAAAGTAGAAACATATTGTTTTCATATCATTAGATATTATGCCGGTTAGCGGTTATGCTGTTTAGCGGTTAATAAGTTTATTGTAGATGTCGCGAATCTTTAGCCCTGCGGTCTCCCACTTGATGTTATCTACCTCCTTCTTTCCTTCTTCCTTGAGGAAGCGGTGGTAGGCGGGATAGCTGATGAGGCCGTACATGGCGTCGGCCATGGCTTCTATGTCCCAGAAGTCGACCTTCACGGCATATTGCAGGATTTCGGCGCATCCCGACTGTTTGGAGATGATGCTGGGCACGCCGCACTGCATGGCCTCCAGCGGCGAGATGCCGAAGGGCTCCGATACGGAGGGCATAACGTAAACGTCGCTGGCCTTGAGCATCTCGTACACCTGCTTGCCTTTCATGAATCCGGTGAAGTGGAAGCGGTGGGATATGTTGCGGGCGGCGGCAAGGCGTATCATCTTGTCCATCATGTCGCCGCTGCCTGCCATGATGAAGCGGGCTTCCGGAGCCTTGGCGAGCACCTTGGCGGCGGCTTCCACGAAATATTCCGGCCCCTTCTGCATGGTGATGCGTCCGAGGAAAGTGATGACCTTGTCTTTGACGCCCTTCTTGTCGGGGATGGCCTGAATGTCGGGGCTGAGCGGCTCGACGGCATTGTGCACGGTGGTAACTTTGGAGGGATGCTGATGGTACTTCTCTATGACGGTTTGCCGCGTGAGGTTGCTGACGGTGATGATGTGGTCGGCGTAATCCATTCCGTTCTTCTCTATGCCGTAGACGTCGGGGTTGACTTTGCCGCGGCTGCGGTCGTAGTCGGTTGCATGTACATGTACCACGAGGGGCTTGCCGCTGGTTTGCTTGGAGTGAATCCCTGCCGGATATGTCAGCCAGTCGTGGGCGTGTATGATGTCGAACTGCTCCGTGCGCGCGATGACGCCGGCCACTATGGAGTAGTTGTTTATTTCCTCGAGGAGGTTGTCGGGGTATCGTCCTGAGAACTCCAGGCAGCCGAGGTCGTTAACATGCCGGTAGCTGAAGTCGGCATAGATGTGGTTGCGATAGTCGTAGTAGAGCTGCGGGTTCATGTACTGTCCGATGCGGCCTTTCACGTGGTCGTAGTGAAGGTCGTACCAAACGATGGGTACATTGCCCGCGCCTATTATCCGCAGGAAGCTTTGGTCTTCGTCGCCCCAGGGCTTAGGTATGACGAAGGCTATATCCATGTCGGGCTGCGTTGCCAGTCCGCGCGTCATACCGTAGCTTGCCGTGCCGAGTCCTCCGAGGATGTGAGGGGGAAATTCCCACCCGAACATTAGCGCTTTCATGATGTTGTCTTGTTTAATCGGCATTATACTTGTTCAATAACTTCTCTACCCTGAGTATGGCGGCAACGTTCATGGCGAAGGAGATAGCTCCGCGGCCGGTGAAAGGCGGATTGCCGTCGAAGAGTTCGGGTATGGTTCCTATGCAGTGGAGCTTTACCTCCTCCTCCATGCTTATCATCATCCGCTCGACAAAGGAGATGCCGCTCCGTCCGAATATGGACAGGTAGGCTTCCAGATAGGCTCCGAGCAGCCATGGCCATGCGGTTCCCTGATGGTAGGCCAGGTCTCGCTCCCGCTGCGGGCCGGCATAATCCGGGCGATAGCCTTCGCTCTTGGGGCTAAGCGAGCGGAGGCCTTTGGGCGTGAGCAGCTCCTTGGTTACAATGTCGAGCACGGCCCGCTTCTGGAGCTTGGTCAGCGGCGAGTACGGCAGGGATACGGCAAAGATCATGTTCGGCCGCACGCTCCAGTCCACCGTCGAGCCCGACACAGAGTCGAACAGATAGTTATAGCCGTTGATAAAGGTATCGGGGAAGGCCGCCTCAACGGCAGCTATCATATCATCGAGCCTGCCCTTCATCTCCGCCGGAGCATCCTTCCCGGCCATCTCCCGGTAAAAGCAGAGTGCGTTATACCAAAGAGCGTTGAACTCCACTATATACCCCGACCGGGCGACAACCGGCCGGCCGTTGACCGTGGAGTTCATCCAGGTGATGGCCTTTTGCCGTCCTTCGGCGTACAGCAGTCCGTTGGCGGCGATTTGCATGTCGGGATGCTTGCCCGAAAGCAGGTAGCTGATGATTTCGCCTGCAAATCCTGCATACACCTCCCGACACTTGTCGAGGCCCTCCGAGCGTGCGTACTGCTGTATAGCCCAGATGCACCAGAGCGTAACGTCGGGCGCATCTATCTCCTTTATCACCGCATCCTTGCTGCCGTCCGCCATAAAGGCCCTCAGGGCCGGCATTGCCGTATGGAGAATCTTCTCGAACCTGACCGGGTCGTCTATGGCCAGGGTGCATCCCGGAACGGATATAAAAAGATCGCGGGCCCTTACCTTGAACCACGGGTAGCCGGCCAGCAGATAAGCGTCGGTTTCGTTGGGCCGGAAATAAAACTGCTGTGCCGAGTTCTTGAGGCAGTTGAAGAAGCTCGTGCGCGGCGTGCGGTATCCCACTTCCTCCTCAAAGAGGCTGCGGAGGTTGAGGGCGTCGGACTCGATGTCGGCGGCGCAGAAGAAAACCGTCTCGCCCTTACGTATGGGCAGCTCAAAATAGCCGGGCACGTAGAGGTCTTCCTTGAAAGGATAGCCGCGCTCCTGTTCCTTCATGTACTCTATGCCGTTGTACCAGTACGGATCGGAAACGAACTTCACCTCCTTGTCGAACTGCATGTGCAGCTCCGGGTATCCCTCATAAAGGCGGATTCTGATACCGTTCCGGATTTCGGCATACTCGCGGTTGATGGCCTCGTTGGCCTGCGTCAGTTCTTTCACGTTTCGGAAGGCAAGGAAGGGCCGGAAGCGCAGCGTAGTGTCCGAATGTGCATCCTCAAGAGTATACTTTATAAGGATTCGATTTTCATACATAGAGAAAACCTTCTCTTTGGAGAGTATCACTCCCCCCACCCTGTACAGCGTTCGCGGCACCACCTCGCAGCTGTACTCCCGTATATACTTATGCCCGTTGGGGCTATAATTATCGCCTTCGTATTTATGCAGCCCCATATTAAACTCGGCTCCATGCTGTATTACCGTTTCGTCGAATGATGAAAGGAGAACGTGATTATCGTCGTCGAGCTCCGGAACAGGCATCACGAGCAGCCCGTGATATTTTCTGGTGTTACAGTCGACGACCGTTGTGCAATGATAAGCGCCCTTCCTGTTGGTGCGGAGGATTTCCCTTACTAAGGATTCCTGAAGGTTAATCATCACGGTTTTGTCAAAAGCGAGATAGTTCATCATGTATTATTTTTTTAGGTTAAACGCAATTGTTTAATGACTTGCCAAATATACGATTTCGTTCGTAATAACACTAAACCTCCCTGCAATAATTTTTTATTCCATCTCCTCCGCAGCTTCAGAAGGGTGAAATTCAAGAAACAGCGGCATAAAATTCATTTGCGGAGATAAAACCCGGCGCGGCAACTCCCCTTCAGCATAGCTGCAGAAGCAAAAAGTCCGGAGCTTTGGCGCCGCTACAAAGCAAATCCGATCCCCTGATGATAGCTCACAGGATAACTCCGGCTATAAACGCAGCTTCGACAGCCTTTTTGGTTAGCCGTCCAAAAACTTGGGCGCTCTCCCGACAATTTCCGAGAGCGCTCAAAAATTGGAAAGCTTGCTTTCGTCCGGCGGGAAGCCGTCCAATTTTTGGAAAGCTTGCTTTCGCTCGGCGGGAAGCCGTCCAATTTTTGGAAAGCTTGCTTTCGCTCGGCGAGAAGCCGTCCAATTTTTGGAAAGCTTGCATTCGCTCGGCGGGAAGCCGTCCAAAAATTGGACGGCTTTTCGAACATAGTAGGGCGTCCAAATTTTGGGACGACCCGGCGAATCTCCATGACTGCATAATTTATAGCGGAAGCTATAAAACACATGGCGCTAATTGCGGAGCTATGCAAAAAGAGTGTTTTGCCTGCAATGAGGCATCAAATGAGAGGAAAAGGAGTTTTTGCAGCTTTCGCAGCTCCCCGGCGGCCTTATCAGTGACGAACAATGAGCTTGCTGCCGCTGCGTACAACGGTATAGCGCCTGAGGGCTTCGCGCGAGGGGCCGCTGACGGGATTGCCGTTGCCGTACGATAAATCGTAGCGGCTTTCGCATTTGGGACAGGTGGCATGCAGCCTGTCCTCGTCTATCCGTACAATGGCTGTGGGGTTAGCTTCGTGCGGGCAAGCGGCGTCGAAGGCGTAAAAGTTATCGTCTAAGGCATGGTAAACGAGCACGCCGCCGTATCCTGCGCTTTCAATTGCAAGGTTTATATTCTGGCCGCGGCTGAAGAATTTGGAGGCCTGGAGTGGAATGAGGTCGGCGTCTTCATAGTCGAGGTTGACCTCAATGTAAACGGGAGAGTCGGGGATGGAGGAGCGGTAGGTTGTATCGCAGGCCTGGAGGAGGGCAAGGATGAGCAGGGCGTGCAGGCAGGCTTTCATTGTTTCAACAGTTGCTGCTCGGCTTCAATGACCTTGCTGAAATTAAACTCGGCTATGGCCTCGTCTATAAGTGCGGCAATGGCCTCGTTGCAAAGGTTTCCTATGCTGCCTTCGTGGGTGTGGCTGATTCCTTTGTCGGGAATAAAGCGGCCGGCTTCTATTTCGAGGGCCACCTGCTTGTATGCGTCGCGGAAGGGCAGGCCGGCGAGCGTGCGGCGATTAACTTCCTCAACGCTGAACATAAGGTCGTACTTCCTGTCGCTGATGATATTGGGATTGACCTCCACTTCGTTCATTATGGCGGTTGTCATCCGGAGGCAGTCGGCCAGCTCGTCGAAGGCGGGTATAAAGATTTCCTTTATGGTTTGCAGGTCGCGGAAGTATCCGGAGGGGAGGTTGTTGCATATCATTGCGATTTGCTGGGGCAAGGTCTGGATTTTATTGCAGCGCGCTCTGACGAGCTCAAACACGTCGGGGTTTTTTTTATGAGGCATTATGCTCGAGCCGGTGGTATAGCGATCGGGCAGGCGCACAAAGCCGAAGTTCTGGCTGCTGTACATGCAGGCGTCGCAAGCCAGCTTCGATGCCGTTCCGGCAATTCCGGCCAGTGCGAAGGCAACCGTTCGCTCCATCTTTCCCCGCCCCATCTGTGCGTATACCACGTTATAGTTCATGGAGTCGAATCCGAGCAGGGCTGTTGTCATCTCGCGGTTGAGGGGGAAGGATGAGCCGTATCCTGCTGCCGAGCCGAGGGGGTTGCGGTTGCATATTTGATAGGCGGCCCGCAGCAGAATCAAGTCGTCGGCCAGGCTCTCTGCAAAGGCTCCGAACCATAGCCCGAAGGAGGAAGGCATTGCAACCTGGAGATGGGTGTATCCCGGCAGTATTATGTCTTTATAATGCTCGCTCTGCCTGAGCAAAACGTGGGACAGGGAGGAGACAAGCGATGCCGTTTCCCGTATTTTTTCTCTTGTAAAGAGTTTGAGGTCGAGCAGCACCTGGTCGTTGCGCGAGCGTCCGCTGTGTATTTTCTTCCCCAGGTCGCCGAGCGAGCGGGTAAGCATCAGCTCCACCTGCGAGTGTACGTCCTCTACGCCCTCCTCTATCACGAACTCGCCTGCCGCGGCCATATCGTGGAGCGTCCTGAGCTCGGCCAGCAGCGGGCGGAGCTCCTCCTCGGCGAGCAGTCCCACGTGGCGTAGCATAGTGATGTGCGCCATGGAGCCAAGTATGTCGAATCGTGCCAGATGCAGATCCATTTCGCGGTCTCGTCCCACGGTGAAGGCCTCCACGACCCGGTCTGTCTCAAGATTTTTATCCCAGAGTTTCCCTGCCATGATAGGTTATTCGTAGGATAAGGAAGCCAGAGCCTCTGCGGCTCTTTCCAGGATCTCCTTCAAGGGCGCTGCCAGCATAGACGCCATAAAGGGATTAATGTCGAGCGAGGCTGTAATCTGCATAGTTGTCTCGTTCGGGGCAACAGGCTCTAATCCTATCGTCATCATAACGGGAAGACCGGCCTTAGACGTCTTCATCTTGATGCTCGAACAGGGAGTGCGCTCAACCACGGAGAACTCCAGCGTCCCGGCCGTGCTGAGCGTCATGGAGCAGGAATCGGCATCGCAAACAAGATTGGTGATGCCTTGGCCGGCCAAGAAATCTTTCACCTTATTAAGATTGGAAAGATCGGAAAGCATGGCATACACCTTCGTATCGCCGTAGGGAATTGTGCGTACAGCGCTTTTATATTTTGTCATATCCAATTAGTTATCCGAGTCCGGATTCCAGTTGGCCGGATCCTTACGCCATTCCTGCAGGGTTATCAGCTCGTCCCGGCTGATGTAGTTCGTTCGCAGAGCTTCTTCAATCACTGCATTGTAATGGCAGAGTGTAACGAGATTAATCCTGGCCTCCTTAAACTTTTGTTCGGCAATAGGGAATCCGTGCGTAAATATGGCAACCATGCCTATCACTTCGCAGCCAAAGTTACGAACCGCCTCCACAGCCTTGAGGCTGCTTCCGCCTGTTGAAACCAAATCTTCAATTACAACCACTTTCGACCCGAGGCGAAGCTCTCCTTCTATAAGATTCTCAAGCCCGTGATCCTTTGGAGTTGCTCTGATATACACGAAAGGCAGCCCGAGGAGGTCGGCCACCAGCGCTCCCTGAGCAATAGCCCCGGTGGCAACTCCGGCGATAGCTTCGGCGTTCACATACTTCTCGCTTATCACGCGCGCGAGCTCAATCTTGATAAAATTGCGGATAGGAGGATAGGAAAGGGTTTTCCTGTTGTCGCAATAGATCGGCGATTTCCATCCGGAAGCCCAGGTGAAAGGATTGGCCGGCTGCAATTTCACGGCCTTCACTCTCAATAACTTCTCTGCTACTAATCGTTCCAGTGTTTTCATTATATATTAACTGTTTTAAAATTACCGTGCAAATGTAGGCGATTCGATACGAAATACCTACATGCAGCAGTAAATATCCTAAGGCAAATGCATCTTAGCAGGCGAACCCGCCTTGCATAACCAAAGCAGTGGCATAACAATCTTTCCTCGTCCGTCAATCTCTATTTTTATGTGAAAAGATTCCGCTTTTCTGTGCGGACGGAATATTTTTACGTAAAGCAGTCTTATGCAAGCATACCAATGTGGTTGTTTAGCAAGACTGAAGCCATCAGCATAGCTGTCAAGTATAAAAAAACAGACAATTTATTTCGCACTAACAAAAACTTAATTATCTTTGCGACCGATTACTATGATTACTTGTTTAAACAACCAATATATGCAACTACTTTATCCACAAGAACACCTCACCTGCAAGAATTACGTTTCTGACTTTCACATAGGATTCTTCTGCAAGGAAATGAAAATGGGGGAAAAATTCCATTCCGAAGACAAATATTTCAACTATCTATTTTTCTTTTTGGAAGGAGATGTCATGGTATCGTGCAACGAATTTAGGAATCATCTGTGCCACGCTAACGAAATGGTATTTGTTGTTCAAGACGCAACATTCCACATGGAGGCTCTCACAGACCTGAAGCTATTGCAACTAAGCTTCGACAATCAGTTCACCCTTTGCGATCAGCTCGCGCTGGAATCATTGCCGCGCGACAAAGGGCCTGCCATCTTTAATAAGATTGAGACAAGGCCTCCGATGAAAAATGTGCTCAACAGCGTTCTGTTCTATCTTTCCCACAAGATTCAGTGCAAGCATCTGTTTTCAATTAAGCAAAAAGAAGTATTCCTAATCTTCAGAACCTTCTATACAAAAGAAGAGATGGCGCGCTTCCTTGCTCCTTTGATTCACCGGAACTTGGACTTCAAGGGCTTTGTTTTGCAGCACTACCAGGAAGTTAAAACCGTTGAGGAGCTGGCCTCTCTTTGCCAGATGTCGGCCCGCTCGTTCAACCGTAAGTTCAACGATTATTTTGGCGACTCGCCTTATAGCTGGATTCTGAAGCAAAAGGCTCGACACATCAAAACCAGACTTGCCGACGCCAAGATTTCTTTTAGTGACATTATCAGAGAATACGGCTTCAGCTCGCCTGCTCATTTCACCACTTACTGCAAGAAGCAATTCGGACAGAATCCGTCGAAGCTGAGAAAGCAGCTAATGGTGGAATCAGATTGAGTGACTATCCAATAAGGTGACAAGCCCGTCGGAGAGTCGGTAACGCTCTCCGCTCTCCGGGCAGGTCGCCGTTCCATCATTAAATTCCAGACGATACCCGCACCTGCCAACCCATCCGGTACGCCGGCCGGGATTACCAACAACGAGGGCATAAGGCGGAACATCCTTAGTCACCACAGCGCCGGCTCCTATAAATGCATAGGGGCCGATTTTTTTTCCACACACTATTGTTGCATTGGCTCCTATCGTAGCTCCTTTGCCTACGTGAGTCGTTTCGTAGCGGTCTTTTCGCGGGATGGCGCTACGCGGATGGCTGACATTGGTGAAGACACAGCCGGGGCCAAGAAAAACATCGTCGTCACATGTTACACCTGTATAAACTGACACGTTATTTTGCACCTTAACGCCATCACCAAGCACAACACCAGGTGATATAACCACGTTTTGCCCTATATTACAGTTGCGCCCAATGCGGCATCCCGTCATGATGTGGGAGAAATGCCAGATGCGCGTGCCTTCGCCTATTGTACATCCGGGATCAATGATTGCTGTTTCGTGAGCCTGATATTCCATTATTTATAGATTAAGTAGATTGTAGGTTTCCGATGCAGGTCGGGCAGCCTACCGTTCCATTCGGCAACTGTGCGGGTGCGGACATACTCGCCGCTGCATGTAAGATCAGACGCTATGCAGAGGCGGGTGGAAGGGCGGCAGGTGCGTAGGATATCCTCTGCCATCTTATTGTTGCGATAAGGCGTTTCCATGAATATTTGCGTTTGATTATCGGCATACATTCTTGTTTCGAGCTTTCGGATTGCCGCTATACGTCCGTCCGCATCAGCCGGCAGATATCCGTTGAAGGCAAAGCTCTGCCCGTTAAATCCCGACGCCATAAGAGCCAGCAAAATTGACGACGGCCCAACGAGCGGCACTACTCTGCATCCAAGCCTGTGCGCCGCCTCAACTGCCGCTGCCCCAGGATCGGCCACGGCAGGGCATCCCGCTTCGGATATTACTCCCATATCCTCACCGCGGGCAAGAGGCTCAATGCAGGAAGCGATATCTGCGGCAGGAGTATGCTCGTTGAGCTCGTAGAAGGAGAGCTCGTCTATGGATATATCCGGGGCGACTTTCCTGAGGAAACGCCTTGCGGATCGTATGTTCTCAACGATATAATGCTTCAGCTCAATGATGACTGCGCAATTGTCGGGAGGAATCACCTTACGGATATTTGTATCGCCCAGAATGGACGGAATAAGATATAGCGTGGGTTTCATTGTCACTTGTTTTCCGGCAAATTTAGATAATCGCAATGAAACAATGAAGGAGGCCGGAACGAGTTGTATAGCTCCGAATCCGCATCATCAGCCTATTCCAAGTGTTAAATATTCACGCCAAACGCGATACTGCTTGCTTTTTACGCAAGAGATATTGATAATAGGCCACCTGCCACAATATTATTAACCTTTTAATATTCTTAAATTATGGTTTCAGTGAAAGTAAAACTGAGAAAGTCGGTCAGAGACGGCAACAGAGGCGTTTTGGTGATACAGATAATCAGCAAACGTAAAGTGAAAGTTATCAAAACAGGCTTAAAAGTGTATCCACATGAATGGGACGCCGTTCACGAGCGAATTTATCTCGACAGAGCAGGGAAAGGCCGCAACATGCAATTGCGTGCTATCCAGGCCAAACTCACCGCCGAGCTTATCCGGCTCGACAGCATTATCCAAACACTCAAAGCAGAGGGAATCGACAACGTCAATGAAATTTCCTATTGTTTCGATCATCACAGTATGAGCGGTAATCTTCTCCATTTTATGGCTCAAACCTGTTCGAAGATGAAGGTTGACGGACGGAATAAAAGCGCAAGCATTCTTGAGACCGTCAAGCGTAGCTTTTCCATGTTCCTGCGGACATCTGATGTGCGGATGTCGGTTATTGATGCCGCGCTCATGAAGCAATACGAAGCATATCTGTTGAAAAATAATCTCAGTCTGAACAGTATCTCCTGCTACATGCGGGTGCTGCGTTCTGTTTACAACAAAGCTGTTGAAGAAGGATTGAGCCCACAAAAACTACCGTTCAGACAAGTTTATACAGGGATCGCCAAGACTAACAAACGTGCAATCAACGAGCAAATCATCCGGCAGATGATAGAACTTGACCTCAGCTCCAAACCAACATTATCACTCAGCAGAGATCTGTTCATGTTCAGCTTTTATACGCGCGGAATGTCATTCGTCGACATGGCCAACCTCACGCAGGACAACTTGCAGGAAGATTATCTGTCCTACAAACGCAGCAAAACCGGCACGCCAATATCCATCAAGGTCGAGCCATGCATAAAAGTCATATTGAAAAGATACCGGCACAAAAACAACGGGGCGTTCCTCCTCCCCATCAAAACCGCCGGCGGAGGCAATTATACGTCACAACTGCGCATACACAACAAACGCCTCAAGCGCATATCGCAAATGTTGCAGCTCGAAAAGCCGCTAAGCTCGTATACCGCCCGACACTCATGGGCCACAATAGCCCTCCGGAAAGGAGTGGCCGTAAGAGTTATCAGCGAGAGTATGGGGCACAGCAACGAGAGCACCACCAGGATTTATCTCGATAGCCTGGGGCAAAATGTTCTCGACAATGCCAATGCAATGGTAATCCGATTCTCCTGATAGTCCGTCGGAGCCTGTCGCAGGGAATACCCTTACATAACAAAAGGCTGCCTGCGATGTTGCGGGCAACCTTTTGTAGTCTCGCCGGGAATCGAACCCGAATCTAAAGTTTAGGAAACTTCCGTTCTATCCATTGAACTACAAGACCGACATTTTTTCTATCATGGAACCTTTGTCTTCTCGAATCGCCCTGTATTATTGCACCCAAGTTCCTTTACGCTTCACGCTCACTAATTCTATCTCGAACTTCAGGGTGGAATAGGCCGGAATCGACGTCTTTCCGGTAGATCCTGTCTGTGCAACCGTTCCGTATCCCAGCTCTTGGGGAATCCATATTTCCCAGCGATCTCCTGTGCGCATGTGCTGGAGCGCCGTTGTGAAGCCGTCTATAAAGCCGCTCGTCACATTCTGAAGCGGCGGTTTGTAGGGAGGCTCGGCCGAATCGAATATGGAATCGGTGATTAGGCTGCCCGTATAATACACTTTCACTGTGTCGGTATAATAAGGAACAAGCGTTCCGGTTCCTTCTTTCAGTACCTTATAATATATGTGCCCCATATTCGACTCCGACATTATGCGCGAGTACTCGCTCTTATAGGTCAAAGCTGCAAACATCTCCTCGTTGGTTGATTTCCAGCCCTCGTCAACGGTCGGATCTTCGCTCTTGCCGCATGAGAAAAACACTGCGGCCGAAAGCAATAATAATATAATGTATATATAGCGTATCATTCCCCTACTCCATTACTTTCTTCAGCAAATTCTTCATATCAACCTTGGCCGATATTATCTCATGCAGACTGTCTATGGCCACCCTGTCTTGCGTCATTGTGTCGCGATGCCTGATGGTGACGGTTGAGTTCGACAGGGTTTCGTGGTCGATAGTTATGCAAAACGGGGTTCCTATTGCATCCTGGCGCCTGTACCGTTTCCCGATCGAATCTTTTTCGTCGTATATGCAGCGGAAATCAAAGCGAAACATATCGGCGATTTCCCTTGCGCGTTCCGACAAACCGTCTTTCTTCACTAGCGGAAGCACTGCGAGCTTCACCGGAGCAAGTTCGGGCGGAATTCTCAGCAGTACGCGGCTCTCGTTATTCTCAAGAGTTTCCTCCGCATACGATCCGGCGATTATACTAAGGAAAACCCGGTCTACTCCTATGGATGTTTCAATAACATAAGGTGTGTAATGCTGTCCCAGCTCCGGATCGAAGTATTGTATCTTTTTCCCGGAATATTTCTCGTGCTGGCTCAGGTCAAAGTCGGTACGGCTGTGAATACCCTCAATCTCTTTAAAACCGAAGGGCATCTCAAATTCAATATCGACGGCCGCATTTGCATAGTGCGCAAGCTTATCGTGGTCGTGGTAGCGATATTTACTGTCGCCCAGCCCCATAGCGCGATGCCAGTTGAGGCGGATTTTCTTCCAGGTGTCATACCAGCGCATCTCGTCGCCCGGACGAACAAAGTATTGCATCTCCATTTGTTCGAACTCTCTCATACGAAAAATAAACTGGCGTGCAACAATTTCGTTGCGGAAGGCCTTTCCAATCTGCGCGATACCAAAGGGAATCTTCATGCGCCCGGTTTTTTGTACGTTGAGGAAGTTTACAAATATGCCTTGCGCGGTTTCAGGGCGGAGGTAGACTTTCCAACTGTCATCCATCGTTGACCCCATTTCCGTGGAAAACATCAAATTGAATTGTCTCACCTCCGTCCAATTTCTGGTTCCCGAAACAGGGCAGGCAATTTCTGTATCTACAATAATCTGCCTTAATTCTTCGAGATTGCCGTCATTCAGCGCCTCTGCAAATCTCGCATGAACGGCATTTCGCTTATTTTGGTTCTCTATGACACGTTCGTTTGTAGAGCGAAACATATTTTCGTCGAAGCCGCTTCCATAGCGGGCGGCAGCTTTCTCAATCTCCTTAGCTATTTTATCGTCGAGAGCGTTGAGGTAGTCTTCAATCAATACGTCGGCACGATAGCGTTTTTTAGAGTCTTTATTGTCTACAAGAGGATCATTAAAAGCATCGACGTGGCCGGAGGCTTTCCAGATGGTGGGGTGCATAAAAATTGCCGCATCAACACCTGCCACGTTGTCGTTAAGCAATGTCATGCTGTCCCACCAATATCTTTTTATGTTATTTTTGAGTTCAACCCCATTCTGACCATAGTCATACACGGCGCCAAGTCCGTCATAAATCTCTGAGGAAGGGAAAACAAACCCGTACTCCTTGCAATGCGAAATTATTTTTTTGAAGAGATCTTCATTTGCCATAGAAACGCTGTTGTTTGGTAATGTGCCGCAAAGTAAAGCATTTTCTTTTGAATTGCGCAATAGCCCTGCACATCTTTTAATCCGGCACCTCGAGTTGCAGCCGCTTTTGGATGGTTTATAAGGCCCGCAAGCCCTGTTTGATGCATATTTCACAAGCCGATCCGGAGGCCTGTAATAGTGTTTTTTATACTAACCGAAAACGCATCCTTAAACACTATTGTTGAGGATATTAGATCAAAAAGATCTATTGCGAAAAACAATTGTTTTTTGCGCCATGTCGTTCGACATAATCAAAAAAACAATTGTGTTTTGCGTCATGTCGTTCGACATAATCAAAAAAACAATTGTGTTTCGCGTCATGTCGTTCGACAGGAACAAAAAAACAATTGTTTTTCGCAATATGTCGTTTGACAGGAACAAAAAAACAATTGTTTTTCGTACTATGTCGTTTGACATGACGCAAAAAACAATTGTTTTTCGCAATACAACATTTCGCAGCATGCCTGCAATAATTATAGATGGGAATACGTGGCTCCGAATTATCCCAAAAACAATTATAGCCCGCAATAGTAGATGTGATAAAACATGCACAACCGCTATGATGCTCTATATTGCATTTCGCGGAATAGCACAAATCCGGGTTTGCAGGCATTTGCATAATGCTGAAATATAAAACATCGAAATCAACGCGAATAGCATTTTTCACGGTTTGAGCCCGACTGTTGTTGACGATATTTAAGAGGATGCCGATTTGACATACACTGTGTTTTACGGATATTTCGTTGTAATGGATATTTCAATACCATGATTAATCGCATTTAGATGGCGCAAAAACATTACGCAGCAGTTGTTCATACAAATATATCGCACAAAATATTTTCTGCGGCCGCCTATTTGACAATTCATCAAATCATATATCTTCTGCGACAGCAACTATGTGCTATACGGATCGCATCAGTATATAACAACAATATGTTGACACATATATTTTATATATAGAATATGCAAAAACATACGTTGAAAGAAAAATTCATTGAGAAGTTATTTCAGATACTATATCCGGAATAGATACAAACATTAACATGGGCCGAAGCAGAATTATGGCTTGACGGAAAATTCGAGTTGTCACAAAATCAACATTTGTGGTGGGAGATGAATATGACGAGGACTTCTTGGCCACAAAATTTGCAGACATTCGAGCTTGCCTCAGCTATAAAAGGACAAGGCTTGCCTAAGAGTTGATTTGTGACAATTTGCCGGCGATTATCGAAGGAATGGGTTCCCCGACTTGCGGGTTTCCATCACCCATCGAAATGCATTAACGAACAAAAGTTTTTGTGTTGCATCGCTAAATTCATCGTCGCCGTGGCCCATATTCAGATATATCATTCTGTATTTACGGTTAGTCCACACCACGGGTATGTCGCCCCACATCATTACATCCTTAATACCAAGCGGATAGTTGTCTCTCGACAGAGTTAAGAGCACATCCACGTCCGGATTTAGCCTGGGCGACGGCTGCCATGCATACCACTCGCTTTCGGGAGCTATAAACGACTGCGGCAGATTGCGAGTCACCGGATGGGATGGATAATCGACCTCAAGTTTCACCGGTTGCGGCGGCCAATTATTATAATGGAAAACACCGCCGCCGAGGAAATCAACAAACCATGGCCAATTTGTATTCTTATCGTTATAAGCCGCCGCATGGAAGCCAAGCCATCCGCCGCCGTTTTCCATATATCTCTGGAAGTTTTCCCTTTCGACATCCGAGCCCGGTGCATTATTGAGCATAATGACAAGGTCGTAAGCGGAAAGTTTCTCATAAGACAGACTTTTGAAATCCGTTACAACATCGAGTTCGAAACCTTTGCCGTAGTTTAAACGACGAAAAAACTCTACGCCCTGAATAGCAAACTTCAGATGCGCTTCTTCAACATGTTCGCTGTAATAAGCCAGGACGCGAAACCGTGGTTCACGGGCATAGTTGGCAGGATAGCGGTTGCGGGCATCTTCTCCGCCGCCGGCCACCCATTCCATCGCATTATCGAACATCAGGCAGAAGTTGTTGACGGAAAAAAGGCCTGCGTCGTGGCCCATTAGGAAATAAATGTTGCGAGCCGGCTTTACGGGGTTTGTCCATACAACCGGGTGGTCGCCCATTCGGATTTGGCTGGCAGGGCGGTAGCTGTTCTCATCAACGTTTGCCAGCACGCTGACGTTGGGGCGTGGGCTGCGGTCGAATGTATACCATTCCTCATGTGGCAGGACAAAGGAGTGGTCAACACCTTTCATTACAGGATGATCGCTGCGCTCAATGCGGACGGAGGCATCTGCAAAGCCGGCTATATAATTATCGAAGCGTATGCCTCCGAGGAAGGCGGAGAACCAGTGCCACATCCTGTTTCCATCGAATTCACCGAGGAGGGCAGCGTGGTGAAATCCTATCCAGCCGCCTCTGCCTTCGTCTATATAGCGTTCGAAAGCCTTTTCGGCAAGCTGTCCCCAGCCGTACGGCGGATAATCGAGCTGGATGATAAAGGCGAATTGCGACAGATATTGGTCGTTAACGATGGATGCGTCATTTATTCTCGTCCAACTCATGCCGACATGCTTAGCGAAGGAATCTACGCGGTGCAGAGCCGCAGCGGTAAAGCTCTCGTGGCCTCCGCCGGTTTCGGCTATCACGAGAATATTTTTTTTCGACGATTGCATTGTTGCAAAACCAAAAGAGGGAAGGATTACGAGCAATAATATTGCCAACAGTTTTTTAATCATGGTCGTATTGTATTATATGATTTATATGAAGTAGAAATAGTTAAAATCGTGCAGTGATTTTTTATGCGGCAGATCAGGGCGAATTTGGCGGACTGACGTATTCATCGCAAACAATCGCAGAGCGCAAAAAACAATTTGAAGGCGGGCCACTGCCGAGACGGCGCAAACTATCTGTGCGCGACTTCGTGCAATAGAGCTGTCCGGAAAACAATGTTATAAGAAAGTATAGATTCATGCAAGTATAGATTGAAGGGTTATGGTCGCAAATATATATAATGTATAGCTTAGAAAAAAGCCTGTTGCTTAGACCAAACATCAGGCAAAGGCTGCATCGAAAGCGCTTTGCGGCTATGCAAATGTCGGGCAATTATTGGCAGCAGAAGTTACAGGATTTGCATGGAAGGCGGCGTTGGATTAAATTTGCGCTCTCTAATAGTCACATTTAAAATATAATATCATGATTTTAAACAATTTAATTTTCTGGTTTATTCCATTGGCGTCGATAGTGGCGCTTTTGTTTGCCTTCATCTTCTTTAAGCAGATGATGAAAGAGAGCGAAGGTACGGATCTGATGAAACAGATAGCCAAACATGTTCGCGACGGTGCGATGGCGTACTTAACTCAGCAATACAAGGTTGTGCTGATAGTGTTCGCTGTGTTATGCGTATTCTTCATGATTTTGGCTTATGGCTTCGGCGTCCAAAACGGATGGGTTCCGGGGGCTTTCTTAACGGGCGGTTTCTTTTCCGGCTTGGCAGGATTTATAGGCATGAAGACGGCTACTTATGCGTCGGCCCGTACGGCTAATGCCGCAAGCCGCTCGCTCAACAGCGGATTGAAGGTTGCGTTTCGCGCCGGAGCGGTGATGGGTTTAACGGTAGTAGGTCTCGGCTTGCTTGATATATCCGTCTGGTTTATAGTTTTAAATATTTTTTATCCTGCAACTCAGGCTCAGAACTTAGTGATAATAACGACCACGATGCTGACGTTCGGCATGGGTGCCTCTACTCAGGCGCTTTTTGCTCGTGTGGGCGGAGGTATTTATACGAAAGCGGCCGACGTTGGTGCGGACCTTGTCGGTAAGGTGGAGGAGAATATTCCCGAAGACGACCCGCGCAATCCGGCTACAATAGCTGACAACGTGGGCGACGTAGCCGGCATGGGCGCGGATCTTTACGAGTCGTATTGCGGATCTATACTGGCCACAGCAGCTCTTGGCGCATCGGCCTTCTTCACTAATCCGGAACTTCAGCTTAAGGCCGTATTTGCGCCTATGCTGATAGCTGCGGTTGGTATTATCCTCTCTATTTTCGGCATATTCATGGTACGCACAAAGGAGGGCGCCAATATGAAGCAGCTTCTGGGAGCCTTGGGCAGAGGGGTCAATACGAGCTCAATACTGATATCCGTTGCAACATTGGGGATTTTATATCTGCTGGGGATAACGAACTGGTTAGGCCTGTCGTTCTCCGTAATAAGCGGCTTGGTAGCCGGAGTGATAATCGGCCAGTCCACAGAATACTATACATCACACTCATACAAGCCTACCAGGCGCATATCCGAGAGCGGCGAAACCGGCCCGGCTACGGTTATCATCTCCGGCATAGGGCTCGGAATGCTATCCACTGCCATTCCGGTACTTACCATAGGGGTAGCTATCATAATGGCATATCTGTGCGCCATTAATTTCGACATGGCCAATATGATGACAGCGCATAATTTGAGTCTGGGCCTGTACGGTATAGGAATAGCTGCGGTGGGCATGCTGTCTACGCTCGGCATAACCTTAGCCACAGACGCTTATGGCCCCATAGCCGACAATGCAGGCGGCAACGCCGAAATGTGCCACCTTGACGCGGAAGTTCGTAAGCGCACCGACGCGCTCGACGCGCTCGGCAACACTACTGCAGCTACGGGCAAAGGCTTTGCCATAGGTTCGGCCGCCCTCACAGCCCTTGCACTTTTGGCGTCGTATATAGAGGAGATAAAAATAGGTCTCGTACGCATTGTTGAGACAGCCGGCGGCGTTGTCAAAGTGGGCGACGAGCTTCTCAACAGGGCTCAGATAGAAAGCGCAACGATAGTAGACTTTATGAACTACTATAAAATAAACCTGATGAATCCGAAAGTGCTTGTCGGAGTATTTATAGGCTCAATGATGGCCTTTTTATTCTGCGGGTTGACCATGAACGCAGTTGGCCGTGCCGCTCAGAGCATGGTAGCCGAGGTTCGTCGGCAGTTCCGTGAGATAAAGGGGATTATGACGGGCGAAGGCACTCCCGATTATGCCCGTTGCGTAGCTATTTCCACCAAAGGAGCTCAGCGCGAGATGCTGTTGCCGTCTATTTTAGCCATCTTGGCTCCTATATTAACAGGGCTGGTATTTGGCGTATCCGGAGTGATGGGACTTCTGGTAGGAGGATTAGGCGCCGGCTTCGTACTTGCGGTATTCATGGCCAATGCAGGCGGAGCATGGGATAATGCAAAGAAATATGTTGAAGAAGGAAATTTTGGCGGCAAAGGCTCTACGGTTCACAAAGCCACAGTTGTTGGCGATACCGTTGGCGATCCGTTCAAAGACACATCAGGCCCCAGCCTCAACATACTGATCAAGCTGATGAGTATGGTTTCAATTGTGATGGCAGGACTAACCGTTGCCTGGAGCTTATTTTAGTTAAGGATTACATTTAAGTCTTAAGTCCGGGGCTGTACTTTAGCAAGTACAGCCCCAATTTTTATGCTGATATTAAGTGCTATCAACCGAGGGGAAGATTCGTCCGAGGGTGCTATAATTGTAAGGAATATCGGTTGCAGGTTAGAATCTGAAAAAAATATCAGTTGACGGAAACAAAAAAAACGTACCTTTGCGCGCGTTAGAGATAACGACAAATATAATGTCTGATTTAATAATTAAAAATTAACGTAGTAGTAACAATTTAAAGAATGAAAAGTTTAAACGACATCCTGCCCGTAGAAGACTTTAATTGGGAATCTTATGAGCAAGGAGAATCCTATGGAGACGTTTCCAGGGAAGATCTCACAAAAACGTACGACGAAACTCTGAACACCGTTAAAGACAGAGAAGTAGTCATGGGCACCGTAACCTCCATGAACAAGCGCGAAGTGGTGGTCAATATCGGCTTTAAGTCCGACGGCGTAGTGCCGATGTCGGAGTTTAGGTATAATACCGAGCTGAAAGTGGGCGATCAGGTGGAGGTATACATCGAAAGCCAGGAAGACAAGAAAGGCCAGCTGCTGTTATCGCACAAGAAAGCTTGCGCCACACGCTCCTGGGATCGCATAAACGAAGCTCTCACCAAAGATGAAGTGATCAAAGGCTTCATAAAATGCCGTACGAAAGGCGGTATGATAGTCGATATTTTCGGCATCGAAGCATTTTTGCCCGGTTCTCAGATTGATGTGAAGCCAATCCGCGATTACGACATGTTTGTAAACAAAACCATGGAGTTCAAGATTGTGAAGATCAATCAGGACTACAAGAACGTAGTTGTATCCCACAAGGCACTGATAGAGGCCGAGCTCGAACAACAGAAGCGCGAAATTATCTCGAGGCTTGAGAAAGGACAGATCTTGGAAGGCACCGTCAAGAATATCACTTCGTACGGCGTCTTTATTGATCTCGGAGGCGTTGACGGCTTGATTCACATAACCGATTTGTCGTGGGGCAGAGTTTCGCATCCTGAGGAGATCGTACAGCTCGACCAGAAGATTAACGTTGTAATCCTCGACTTCGACGACGAGAAGAAGCGCATCGCGCTCGGACTGAAGCAGCTCACGGCACATCCGTGGGATGCCCTCGACCATACGCTGAAAATAGGCGATCACGTTCACGGCAAAGTTGTTGTAATGGCCGACTACGGTGCATTCATTGAAATAGCTCCGGGAGTAGAAGGCCTGATTCACGTATCCGAAATGTCTTGGACTCAGCACCTGCGCAGCGCCCAGGATTTCCTCAAAGTAGGCGAGGAGATAGAAGCCGTAGTGCTGACACTCGACCGCGACGAACGCAAAATGTCGCTCGGCATCAAGCAGCTCAAGCCCGACCCGTGGGAAGACATAGAAGTGCGCTTCCCCATAGGCTCGAAACACACCGCAAGAGTTCGCAACTTCACCAACTTCGGCGTATTCGTAGAGATAGAAGAAGGCGTAGACGGCTTGATACACATCTCAGACCTGTCGTGGACAAAGAAAATCAAGCATCCCAACGAGTTTACTCAAATAGGCGCCAACATAGAGGTTCAGGTTCTTGAAATCGACAAAGACAACCGTCGCCTGAGTTTGGGTCACAAGCAGTTGGAGGATAATCCCTGGGATGTATTCGAAACCATATTTGCAATCGGCACCGTTCATGAAGGCACCATAATCGAAGCTTTCGACAAAGGCGCCGTCGTTGCTCTGCCCTACGATGTTGAAGGCTTTGCCACTCCCAAGCACCTGATAAAGGAAGACGGATCGCAGGCAATGCTCAACGACAAGCTGCAGTTCAAGGTCATAGAGTTCAACAAGGAAAGCAAGCGCATAATTTTGTCGCACAGCCGTATTCACGAAGACGAGCAAAAGAATCGCAAGGATAACTACTCCGAACGAAGAGGCCGCCGTCCCAAGAAAGAAGACGCTTCCATAAGCACGACGCCTATGGAAAAAACGACCCTGGGCGACATCGAAGAGCTTGCAGCGCTCAAAGAAAAACTATCAGGACAATAGACCCCGGATTATTTTTTTAGATAAATAGAGCTGAGACCTCCTGCCGTATAAAATCGGCGGAGGTCTTTTTTTGGGTTTTGCCGTAAGGAAGCGTATAGCTCAAATCAGCTGCGGAGGACGCACATATTCATCTGAAACCGGGAAAACAGCACAAGGCCGGTTGCTCTCCTAAAAAAACCGCAAAAACTATTGTCCATCCCAGACATTCGTTATATTCGCAGGCAAACAAAATTTTATCAGATACCATGAACAGCTTTTGCACGACACTGAAATATGAAATGACCACTTCCGGCTCCCCGGAGGCATCTCGTTATAATCTTCTCCCGACAGTTTGTTCACACTATACTTCAGCCTTACGGATGAGTCCGCAAGGCCATCTTTCACCTTTCCGACAGGGTTTCTTTACAACCCCCTTTGGGGGATCCGCCAGCCGATTTCGATTGAAGCTTTCCACCTTGGGGGATCCGCCAGCCGGAATCGGCGCAAGCTTTCCCCTTTGGGGGATTCGTCAGCCGATTTCGATTGAAGCTTTCCCCTTTGGGGGATTCGTCAGCCGATTTCGATTGAAGCTTTCCCCTTTGGGGGATCCGCCAGCCGATTTCGATTGAAGCTTTCCCCTTTGGGGGATTCGTCAGCCGGAATCGGCGCAAGCTTTCCCCTTTGGGGGATCCGCCAACCGGAGGCCATTTCACTGCCCTTGAATGTGGAATATCCTACCAATCACCACTTGGCAAGCCATTGAAGGAATTACAGCCGGATTAAACGAAGAGTCCAATCCGGTTCTGATGCTGATGAAGCACAAGAAATAAAACAGGCTCCGGTTATTCGGACAGCGCCATTATAAAAGAAGAGCCGCCGGAAGGCTTGTGACGTCTCCGGCGGCTTGCCCGATATCCGGTTCAAAGAGGGGATAGCGGCGGCCGTGCTCGCTGTTTCGGAGCAGTGCCATCTCTTTTTTTTGTAATGTCGATTGTCTTCATGTTGATTGGTATTATTTATTAGTATAGTGGCTTTATAGACAAATCATATACTCCTTTTCCGTCGAGGAGGCTTCAAAAATTTTTTTTGGCGGTTTTTTTTCGTCGAGGAGGCTCCAAAAATTTTTTCCGGAGGCTCCTTTTCCGTTGAGGAGGCTCCAAATTTTTTTTTAGAGGCTCCTTTTCCATCGAGGAGGCTCCAAATTTTTTTTTTGGAGGCTCCTTTTCCGTCGAGGAGGCTCCAAATTTTTTTTTGGAGGCTCCTTTTCCGTCGAGGAGGCCCCAAAAATTTTTTTTGGAGGCTCCTCGATGAAAAAGGAGGTGCCAAATTTTTTTTCCGGAGGCTCCTTCTTCGTGCAGGAGGTGCTCATTTGTCGACATTCCTGCCGCTGCCGCCTGAGTATCCGTCCGAAATGCAAAAAAATAGCCCTCCGAGACTTGTCCGAAAGGGCTGCAATATGATATTTGGGAAGCAGAAAGGGGCTGCTTACGCAATCATAGGCAAAATGCAAATATAGGGGGGCGAACTCTAAGGTTTCACTGCCGAATGTTCGGCAACGATACCTTATATTGATTGTGGCGACCTTTCCTTCAAATCTCAACTCTCAATGCTTATCTTTGCAGAGATAAAAACAATAATAAGGTATATATGTCTTCTATTAAATGCATAGGAATTTTGACTTCCGGAGGTGATGCGCCCGGAATGAATGCCGCTATCAGGGCGGTGACTCGCTCGGCCATCTATAACGGAATGGAGGTGAAAGGAATTTACCGCGGCTATAAGGGCTTAATAACAGGCGAGATCGTTGAGTTCAAAACTCAGAACGTGAGCAACATCATCCAGCGCGGCGGTACAATACTGAAAACAGCCAGGTGCATGGAGTTCAAAACGCCGGAAGGCCGCAAACAGGCCTACGATAATCTGCTTAAAGAAAAAATAGACGCGCTGGTGACTATCGGCGGCGACGGCACCCTTAGCGGCGCCCGCATCTTCGCCCAGGAATTTAACGTGCCGGTGGTGGGACTGCCCGGAACGATAGACAACGACCTCTTCGGCACCGATGTGACGATTGGCTACGACACGGCTCTGAACACAATCATGGAGTGCGTCGATAAGATTCGCGACACTGCTTCCTCGCACGAGCGCCTCTTCTTCATCGAGGTGATGGGGCGCGACGCCGGCTTCCTTGCCCTGAACGGGGCGCTTGCTTCGGGAGCGGAGGCTGCCATCATTCCCGAAATATCGGTGGAAAAAGACCAGCTGTCGGAGATGATTGAGCAGGGGCTTCGCAAATCCAAAAACAGCAGCATAGTGCTCGTGGCCGAAAGCGAAGTAACAGGCGGAGCAATAGGCGTGGCCGAAAGGGTGAAGAAGGAGTATCCGCACTTCGACGTTCGCGTAACCATACTCGGGCACCTCCAGCGCGGCGGCTCCCCCTCGGCCCAGGACAGGATAATGGCAACCCGCATGGGCGCCGCCGCTATCGACGCCCTGATGGAAGACCAGCGCAACGTGATGATAGGCATACAGAACGAGCAGATTGTTTATGTTCCCTTCTCCAAAGCCATACGGAACGAGAAGCCTATCAATCGCGACTTGCTGAATGTTCTACGAATCACATCCATTTAATTGAGAGCCGGCCTGTATCCCATACTCGTCGTGCTGATGCTTCTGCTCTTTGCGGCCTGCTTAGTATACGGCTCGGTTTTTATTCCGTTCGACGCTGTTATAAAGATCCTGGCAGGCAAGGCCGTGGAGCGCACAGCCTGGCAAAGCATAGTTCTCCAATCCCGCTTACCTCAGGCCGCGACTGCTGTTCTGGCAGGCTCGGCACTTGCGGTAAGCGGATTGCTTTTGCAAACCTTCTTCCGCAATCCGCTGGCAGGCCCGTCTATATTGGGCATAAGCGATGGGGCCAACCTTGGTGTGGCGGCCGTCATTTTGCTGGCAGGCAATCCGGGGCAATATTTCCTCGGAGGATATTGGGCTGTTATTCCGGCAGCCTTTGCAGGAGCCGGAGGAGTGATGGCGCTAATCATTTATTTCTCGGCCAAGGTGCGCAACAGTGTTATGCTGCTTATCATAGGGATAATGATAGGCTACCTGGCCTCATCGGCCATATCGGTTCTGAATTATTATGCCACGGCCGACAGGGTACATTCGTATGTGATGTGGGGGATGGGCAATTTCTCGTCCATATCGCTGGAGCGATTGCCTCTGTTCGCCGTCTGCACTGTTGTGGGGCTGGCGTTCTCGGTGATGCTGATAAAGCCGCTCAATGCTTTGCTGCTGGGCGAAACCTATGCTGCTAATCTGGGGGTGAATGTCAGGAGCGTGAGGATGCAGATTCTTTTATGCACGGGATTCCTGGCGGCGGTCACTACGGCTTTTTGCGGCCCGGTGTCCTTCATAGGCCTGGCGGTGCCTCACGTAGCCCGATTGCTGCTCGGCTCGTCCAATCACAGGCAGTTGCTGCCGGTGACGCTGCTGGCCGGAGCATGTGTGGCTCTGCTGTGCAACCTGCTGATGGTGGTTCCGGGAGCCGGAACGGTTTTGCCGCTCAACGCGGTGACGCCATGGGTAGGAGCTCCGATTATTATATATGTAATAGCGAGTAAAAAGCATATCCATTACTTTAATGAAGCCTGACGCCCCCGTACTCCAAACTTCCGGACTGAGCATAGGCTATGCAGGCACTGCCTTGTACGAGCATCTCGAGCTGAAGCTCTTCCCCGGAACGCTCACCTGCCTTCTGGGACTTAACGGCTCCGGCAAATCCACTCTGCTGCGAACTCTGTGCAGGCTGCAGCCGGCCCTCGGCGGGCAAATCGAATTGCTCGGCAAGCCCTTGCAGCGATACTCTCCGCAAGCTCTTGCACAGACGGTGGGAGTTGTACTGACCAAGAAGCACTATGCCGGCGACCTTACGGCCTACGATCTGGTTGCCCTCGGACGTCATCCGCACACCGGCTTCTTCGGCTCTCTGAGGAGCTCCGATCGCGCTCTGATAGAGCAAGCCCTTGAAGCCGTCGGGATGGCCTCCGCATCCTCCCACCGCTTAGCCCGGCTGAGCGACGGCGAGCGGCAAAAGATCATGATCGCTAAAGCCATAGCCCAGCAATGCCCCATAATCATGCTCGACGAGCCGACGGCTTTCCTCGACGTCATAAGCCGGATTGAGACCCTGATGCTGCTCCGCAAGCTTGCCCGCGAGCATCAGAGAGCCATTCTGCTATCTACGCACGACGTGGAGCATGCCATACGCACCGTCGATACCTTCTGGATGCTGCGTCGCGGATGCCGCCCCGTATGCGGTACGCCGGAAGACCTGATCCTCGGCGGAGCGATGGCCTCGCTGTTCGAGAAAAACGGCTTCACCTTCGACCCCCTGTCGGAGCATCGCGCAATAGCGGAACATGCAAGGCCGGTCGGTATCGAAGGCGATCCGGCAATAGCGGTATGGGTCAATAACGCACTGATCCGCACCGGACGGAAGCCCTCGCCGATTGCTCCCTCCTATCCCTGCATCAACTGCATGGGGAAAAACAGGTTTACAGTCGGCATGCCGAACGGCGCCTGCAAGAATGTGTCATCCGTGTCGGAGCTCCTGACCCTGCTGCACGAAGCGGAGAGCATGCCTGCGCAACCAATCCTCCCCCGGTATGCTTAATATACTTGCCGCCGCAAACTGTATGAAGACCTTTGAAGTGATCTGGAAAGGGCTGATGATTGGCTTGCTGGTATCCGCGCCTATGGGCCCCACAGGCGTACTCTGCCTTCAGCGCACCCTGAGCAAAGGGCGCTGGTACGGCTTCATCACCGGCCTGGGAGCAATGCTGTCCGATGTTATATACGCAACAATAAGCTGCCTCGGCCTTGGAGTTATCATAGGCTTCATAGAAACCAACGAGATTTGGCTGCGATGGATAGGCAGCATAGGATTGGGAATCTTCGGCCTCTATACCTTCGGGTATAACCCGGTATCCTCGCTAAGCACGCAGCGGGAGAAGCAGGTGTCTTATACATACGACCTGATAACGGGATTCCTGCTGACGTTCAGCAACGCTCTGATTGTGCTGCTGTACATTGGCCTCTACGCTCACTTCCATTTTGTGGCTCAGGAGTACAGCCTTTGGATGCTGGCCGGGGGAATAGGCTGCATAGGGCTCGGCGCAATGATATGGTGGTTCTTTATCACCTGGATAGTGGCGGCCGTGAAGCGCTGGGTCGGCTTCAACCTGCGTGATATATGGATTGTGAATCGAACGGTCGGAAGCCTCATCATGATTATCTCAATAGTTGGAATTATTTTATTGTGTCTTTAAATCCATATAAGATGAAAAACATTAGGATCCCTTATTTGCCCGCTCTCAATGAACTCAGCCTGCAAGATGCGGGCGCATTGATGGAAACCGGAGCTGCTCGCAGCTACATCGACGTTGTTAATTGGAAGGAGTTTCCGTACATGCCCGTTGCCGTCTTTGATATAGCCCGCGGAGACGACAGCCTGTTCATCCGCTTCTTTGTAAAAGGAATGTCGCTCAAGGCGACTTGCGAGGCTGACGGCTCGCCGGTGTATACGGACAGCTGCGTGGAGTTTTTCATGCAAAGGCCCGGCGAGCGGACGTACCGCAACTTTGAGTTCAACTGCATTGGCGTTTGCGATGCGAGCCGCCGAGTATCCAAAACAGAGAAGGCCTCCATATCGCAGGCCGAATATGCATCTATCAGCCGATACTCATCGCTGCCGACCGAAGCCTTCGAGGAAATTAAGGGGATTCATGCCTGGGAGCTAACGGTAGCCATTCCCTTCCGGGTGATGGACATTGAGCCCGGGCATCTGCCGGAGAAAATATCAGCCAACTTCTATCATTGCGCCGATGGAACCGAGCTGCCGCGATTCATCAGTTGGAACCCGATTCATACGCCTGCTCCCGATTTCCATCGGCCGGAGTTCTTTGGCGAACTCCATTTCTAAAGAGCTTCTGCTATTTCTCTTTCTTCGCAAGCTTCAGCTCTATTACAAAGGCAACGATAAGGCTTATGCCTCCAAAGAGCAGGACCGAGGCGCCGTAAACAATCTCCGGCATCTCGTGCATATAGCGGCTACCGTCGGAATGACGGGTATACAGTCCGCTCGACCACAGGGATGCATTGATGATAAAGCCTACCAGCAATCCCAATCCTATACCGGAAAGCAGGCTGCCTACCTTCAGAGCGCTGAACGAAAAGAAAGGCATGGAACTCGACAGCTTCAGCTTGCCCGTGACGGCTGCCGGATCAAGCTTCTCGCCCAGCTTCTCAATAATCATCAGGCGCTCTTTCCTGCGAGCATACAATTCAAACAGACCGTACACGCCGGTCACAACAATCCCTACAACAACGGGAACGAAAATAAATTCTAACATATGAATAAGTATTTAAAAAGTTAATAATTCGATTTGCTTTGCCTTTTGGACGTAGCCGCAGGGCAAAGGTTACACGCGCGCCGGCCAATATGTTTTTTCGCCGCCAGGCTGTAACCTCAGCCGCAAAGCCGCGTCTATCACTTACAATGGAACTGTATTCCGACAAATATTACATAGAGCGCATACGAGCCGGCGAGCTTTCCTGCTATGCCTGCCTCGTCGACAGATACGGGCGGAAAATCCACTCGCTAATCTCCCAGATGGTACGAACCCGGGAGGATGCGGAGGAGCTATCGCAGGACGTATTCATGAAAGCCTTCCGGCATCTCGACAGCTTCAAGGGCGAGAGCAGCTTCTCCACCTGGCTCTACCGGATTGCCTACAACACGGCCATCTCCGAAACCCGCAAGAAGAAACGGGAATACCTGGCCATTGAAGAAGCGCAAATCGAGAACGTTTCCGAAGAACAAATCGCCGCCGCAATGGGCATAAGCGACGAGCAGGAGCAAATCCGCAGGCTGGAGCTCGCCATGGAGCAACTGCCCCCAAACGACAAAGCCCTCATTCTGCTGTTTTATATGGAAGACAAGAGTGTTGAAGAAATAGCGCAGATATCCGGGCTCTCACAATCGAACGTAAAAACCCGCATGCATCGCATACGCAAAAAATTATATGTCATACTAAACGAAATGGAGGAAATAGACGTATGAACTCCCATCAAACCGACGAGCAGCTCAAGCGCCTGCTCAAACGCCTGCCCGAGCCGGAACTGCCGGCATCGTTCCGCGAAAACATCATGCACCGCATCCTGGCCGAGGCCGAGCGCAGTAAGAAACGCAGCGAGCGCATCGGCTGGCTGCTCGTGAGCCTTGCCTCGCTGAGCTTCGTGGGCCTTGGCGCAGCCGCCCTCATAAGGATAAACCGAATATCGCCGGCCGAATTTGACATGCTTGCCCTCAGCCTGCCCTCCATGCCCTTCTACCTTTACATAGGCGCCCTGGCCCTTGTGCTGCTCGGCATGGATCATATTTTCGTGAAGGCATACAGGAAAAAGATGAAGCATTAGGCCGACTCCGGAGGGGAGCGCCAAATGTGTCAAAAAGGAGGTTGCGCTCGCAAAGTAGGTCATTCCCGCGAAGGCGGGAATCTCCGATCGAGAGCTGGGACGAGTGGATGTGGTTTTATATGATACAAATACATTCGTCCCGTTGTTCGATCGGAGATTCCCGCCTTCGCGGGAATGACCCATTGTTCGAGCGTGAAGGGCTTTTGGCACAGCTCCGCGGCAAATTCTCCGGACAGGGGGCCGGATACACGAATATCCGGGGCAAATTCTCCGGACAGGGAGCCGGATACACGAATATCCGGGGCAAATTCTCCGGACAGGGGGCCGGATACACGAATATCCGGGGCAAATTCTCAAGACCGGGAGCCGGATACACGAATATCCGGGGCAAATTCTCAAGACCGGAAGCCGGATACACGAATATCCGCGGCAAATTCTCCGGACAGGACGCCGGATACACGAATATCCGCGGCAAATTCTCAAGACCGGAAGCCGGATACACGAATATCCGGGGCAAATTCTCAAGACCGGACGCCGGATACACGAATATCCAGGGTAAAAAGAGGACAATTCCTCAAACAAAACCATGGATTTGCCCACGAATATGCTAAAAAAAAGAAAACGACCGTTTGCGACGACCGTTTTCCTCTAATATCCTGTCCGGCGGTTCTCAATCTCAACTTCAATCCGCGGTAAGGAAATCTATCATCTTCAGGATTGCCCTTGAGCAGGCGGGGCAGAAGGGTGCATAGTTGCGCATCATGCAGTTGTTCATGGGTCGATAAATGCCTTTAGCCAGATAGCCTCCGCCTTCAAATACTCCCGGCTTGTCGGCATGCTCGTCGTCGAGAGGGGTGGGAATGGGGGTGCCGGGCGGGAGCAGGTCTTTCCATTTGGCGTCGAAATCAACAAGGGTTGTGATGTTTGGCTCCCAGGGTTCGGCCGTGAGGGAGTAGAAGTTTTCGTCGTATGCCACGGTGGAGGAGAAATACTCGTCGGCAAGTCCGGCGAAGCTATGGCCCAGCTCGTGTACGAATACGGAGGGCGTCTGCGGATGATCGGCCGAGCCCATGGCATAGAAGTTATATATGCCTCCGCCGCCGTAGGTATCGGTATTGACGAGTATGAATACGGCGTCGCAGGGGAGGTTCCACACGGCGTCGCGTATGGACTTCATGTCGGGGGTGGTGAGGTATCGGTCGACGCCGAAGGTGTAGTATCCGGAATTGAGGGCTGTGTTTCGGAATATGCCTTTGCCCGACGAATCGGTTCCGGATTCTTCGGAGATTAAGCCTACGGCCCAGATGTTGAAGTCGTCCTTGCGGCTGTCGAAGGGGGGAGTGCTGAAGAGGGATTCGGCGAAGCGTTTGGCGTCGGCGTCGAACTTGTCCTGCTCGTCTTTTGTATATCCTTCGGCAAGGAATACGAGGTCGACTTTGCCGGCGGGCTCGCCTGCGTATTGCACCTTCACGACGCGGTTGTCCTTGAGCCTGTCCCGGTTGATAAAGATGCTTGCTGGATCGACGTCGAGCGTCAGCAGCGGTTCGAGCTTCATTGTTTCGCGGCTGCGTCCGCTTATGGTCAGGCTGATTTCTTTTTTGGGATAAGGCACTACGATGCTGTTTGTCCAGGATTGCACTTCTGCGGCGGCCTGCTCCGTGGTGCGCCATTCTTCAAACAGGGTGTTGAAGTTTCTGGAGTAGATGAGCTCGCGGCTCACTTTGTCGTACACCTTTATATTATATCCGCCGTACTCGAAGGGCTCTATCAGGGCGCGCGGCCCTCCCCAGACGGGCTCCTCCCTGAGCTGCTGCAAGGCGGCCGATTGCGTTGCCGCATCACCGCTAAGTGCGAAATCAATGCGCAGGCTTTTATTCTCAAAATACTTGTCGAACTGAGCATACAGTCCGGGCAGTGCTATGGCGCAAAGGAGCAGCGCCGCTGTGATTTTCCGTTTCATGAGTCGAACATGTTTCTGAATTTATTGAACAGCTTTTCTTTTATGGATTTCCCCGGCTGGAAGTTTTGCGAGCTTTCCAAGCTGCGCAGTGTTTTCTTCTCCGAGTCCGATAGTTTTTCGGGAATGTAAACGCTGACGTTGACCAGCAGGTCGCCGGTGCCGTAGGAGTTGATGCTGGGCAGTCCCTTGTTTCGCAGCCTCAGCACCTTGCCGGGCTGAGTTCCGGGCTCTATCGTCACCTTGGCCTTGCCGTCTATGGTTGGTACTTCCACGCTGTCGCCGAGGGCTGCCTGCGGTACGGTGAGTACAAGGTTGTATAGCAGGTCGTGCTCGTCGCGGATGAGCTCCGGATGCGGTTCTTCTTCTATGACTACGAGCAGGTCGCCGTTGACGCCTCCGTGGCGTGCGGCATTTCCCTTGCCGTTCATGGAGAGCTGTATGCCTTCGTAAACTCCGGCCGGTATTTGTATGCTGATTACCTCCTCATCCTTCACTATTCCTTCGCCGGCGCATACCTGGCATTTCTTGGTTATGATTTTGCCTTCGCCTCCGCAGGTGGGGCAGGCAACCGTGGCCTGCATCACTCCGAAGACAGTTGATGTGGCTTGCGTAACCGCTCCGCGTCCTTTACAGTGCGAGCAGGTAGCGGTGCTGTTGGGGCCGTCGGCTCCGCTTCCGTTGCAAGTCCGGCAGGGGACGAACTTGCGTACCTTGATTTTCTTTTCCACTCCTTTGGCGATTTCGCTAAGATTGAGCTTCACCTTCACTCGCAGGTCGGAGCCGCGGTTCATCCTTTGCCCGCCCGACGATCCTCCGCCGAATCCGCTGAAGCCTCCGAAGCTGAAATGCCCGCCGAAAAGATCGCCGAAGCGCGAGAATATATCCTCAAGGTTGACGTCGCCGCTGAAATCGCTTCCCGATGCTCCTCCTACGCCTGCATGACCGAACTGGTCGTAGCGCTGTCGCTTTTGAGAGTCGCTCAGGACGTCGTATGCTTCGGCGGCTTCCTTGAATTTCTCTTCGGCCTCCTTGTTTCCCGGATTTTTATCGGGGTGGTACTCTATTGCCTTTTTGCGGTAGGCCTTTTTCAATTCGTCGGCCGAGGCATTTTTGCCGACCTCCAGCACTTCATAATAATCTCTTTTCGACATAATGTTTTGTTCTTATAAATTGATCTGATCACAAGCTTATTCTCCCACGACCACCTTGGCGTGGCGAATAATCTTATCGTAGAGGGTGTAGCCCGTCTGTACGCAGTCGAGCACCTTGCCTTTTGCCTCGTCGCCTGGAGCGGGAATGGTGGCGATGGCGTCGAACTTGTCGGGGTCGAAAGGCTGTCCGACGGCTTCTATGGGCTTCACGCCCTGCTGCGAGAGGTAGCCTGCGAATTTGTTGCAGATGAGCTCCACTCCCTCCTTCACCGACTCCACGTCCTCCGCCTTGCGGATGTTGCTTAAGGCGCGCTCCAGATCGTCGACCACGGGCAGGAGAGCCGTCAGAGCCGCCTCGCCTCCGCTCTTGATAAGGTCGGCCTTCTCGCGCATGGTTCGCTTGCGATAGTTGTCGAATTCGGCCCTCAGGCGCAGGTGCGCATCGTTGAGTTCCTCAAGCTGCCGAGCCGGATCGGGCTCCGGATTGTCTGCCACTTTGTCGGCTTCTTCTGTTGCAACTGACTGCTCTTCTGTTTCCGGCTGCAATAATGTCGCATCCTCAAGAGGAAATTCTTCGCTGTTGTTTTTTGTTTCCATATCTTTTTTCTTGTTCATCTTTTTTGTTTTCAGTCGATAAAACATATTAATACGGTGAATGATATTGTTGTTAGGCAAAAGTAGCGCAAAAAGAGGGCCAAAGGCTGGATTAGGCAAGGCCTCCGGCACGGCTTATCACTTTGCCGCCGAGCGATAGACCTCCAGCGTTTTCCGCGCTATCACGTTCCAGTCATATCGACTGAGATCGTAAGTGCGCTTTCCGGCAGGTTGCCGCAGCTTAGCCTCGATAGCTTCGCGCAGGCTGTCGGAGCAGTCTTCGGTGTAATGAAAATAGCAGTCGTCCGGCAAGCCCACCTCAACGTTTGCGGGTATGTCGCTTACGAGTACGTCTGTGCCGTGGCTCATAGCCTCAAGCAGCGTAATAGGCAAACCTTCATGCGACGAAGGCAATACGAAAAGCCCGGCATGTGCATAGAGCTCCTGCAAGGCGGCGCCCTTGATCATTCCGGGGAGGAGCACGTTGTGCTCGCCGGCCAGTTTTTTCAGCGTTTTCGCGTATGCGGTTTGATGATCCGCATCGCCGGCGATAACCAATCTGTAACCGGACGGACTTATGGAGGCGTATGCCCGGATCAGCCTGTCGAAGTTCTTCTCTTCTACGAATCTTCCTGCCGCCAGAACATATTTGCCCGGCACAAGGCCGAGGCTATTGACATAATCGGAGCCGGTTGCGGCGGCCTGCGGGTTAACGCCGTTATAGATTAAATGAGTGCGCTCGCATCCGTATTTGTCTTTCAGCGATTGGCGGATAAGGGTGGAGATGACAATTATTTCATCGGCCCAGCGGGCGGCGAAATACTCGCCGGTTTTCAACACCAGACGGGCAAACCATCCCCATTTGCGCCTTTCGTAGTCGGGGCCATGGTGGGTGACTACAACTTTCAGCCTTAGCAGCTTGGCCAAAGGTATGGTAACTGCCGGCCCTATGGCATGAATATGTACGAGCGCGGCCTTGGCTCGTCGTGCATAGCATACGCTTTTCAAAGTATGCACTACGGTTTCAAGCCCAATCACGGCGGGCGCTTTGAGATCCTTGAACTTCACCCCACGATACTCTACGTGCGGAGGCGTTTCTTTCACGAACGATTTTCTCCTTACTACCGTGACGTCGCATCCCAAGTCGGCAAGCCGAGGATACAGCTCTTCGCAATGGGTTTCTATCCCGCCGAGAATATTGGGCATGCCGCGAGTGCCCGTAACTACAATTTTCATGAGTGATTTATGTTGCGTCAAACTATCTCTCTCAAGTCGCCCTGCCTGGGATCCTGGCCTACGTTGTAGCTGCTTCTGTTCAGACGGGCCGGCTTGCCTCTCAGGCTGCGGAGCTTGTTTTTCAGCGCCCAGAGGAGGGGCACCCGTATGTACTTCTTCATGACGGGAGATGCAGTCCCTACCATCCAGCAGTTTTTAGGGCACTTGCGTACTAAGGCGCGAACCCGTTCGGCCTGTTCGCTTGTCCATAGCTCTTTAAAGTTTGGTGTCTCGCGGATATTGCCCATCCGTTCCATCCAGTATTTCTTTTCCATCCCATTGCATGGATATACGTCGCCCCAGGGATCGACGAAGAAGTTGACGTTACCGGCTTCGCATGGCAAGAGGCGCTTGTTGCCTTCAATATAGTTGATAAGGCCCATGTTGAAGAAAGCGCGAAACCACGACTTGGGCTGAGCTTCCTTTAGCTGAAGGTCGACCAGCTTCTCAAAGTTTCCGCATACCTCATCCTTGGCGTCAATACTGTTGTCGTACTTGTGAAAGTAGTAGGAGTTATGGAAGGCGGCGGTGGCAAATTCCATGTTGAGCGATTTGGCGAGCCTGTACAGGTCGAGCATGTCGGCCGAGTTATTGTTTGACACCGTACAGCCGAAGCCTATATCCTTGACTTTCATCTCCCGCAATGTCAAGAGCGTATGCAGGCCCTTGTCGAATCCGCCCGGACGTCCGCGAAGCTCATCGTTTTTTTGCGACAATCCTTCTATGCTTATTCGGATTCCGATTTTGGGAAACTTGCGTGCAAGTGCAATTATCCGGTCTGCATACCATCCCGATGTAGAGATAACGACACGGGGCGATTTGGTGAAGCATACCTTCACGATTTCGTCCAGATCTTCGCGAACAAAGGGTTCGCCTCCGGTAATGTTGATGAATTTCACTTTAGGCAGGCGCTTAATCTCTTCAACTGTAATTTCCTGTTTCTTGTCTGTTGGGTTCTTCCAGATATTGCACATTTCGCAACGCATCGGGCAGCGATAGGTCACAATGATACACATATCCGCAGGAGAGGGTATTTTTGACATAGTCTAATGATGATAAATTTTAATTAGTTTCTGATAATATGTTTCGGCCGAATAGCGTTCGACGGCATCTGCGGCTATTGCCGAATAGTCAAGATTGCTGAGAAAATGGCTTTCGATCTTCCCCGCCAGCTCCGTTTCGTTCCCGGCTTCAAACAAAGAGCCGTTGATGCCTTCGCTTATCAGTTCCGGGATACCTCCTATCCGGGCTCCTATAACAGGAGTGCCTAAGCAGAGCGATTCGATTATGCTGAGCGGATTGTTTTCGTACCATATAGACGGCGTGACGCAAAAGCGGGCGCGCTGCATAAGGGGCAGCAGCTCCTCGTGCGACATCTGTCCCACAAATTCCACCTGCGGAGGATACCGCCTCAAATCGCCGGCCGCATTGCCGCTGCCTATTATTTTCAGGCGGTACGGAAGCCGTGAGGCCACGCGGAGCAGCATATCTATGCCTTTCTCGGCCGACAGCCGTCCCACGTAGCAGTAGTAGTCCTCCTTAGGGGCGCAGGCCGGCGCATGCACCTCCGTGAAGTTCGGCAAGACGGCTATGCGCTCCGGATTGAATCCGGCTGCCGTCATTTTATCCTTCAGGAAGGAGCTGGGGCTGATAAAGCAGTCCGTAAGGCCTTCGAGCTTCCTGCGGTTCCAGTACATGGCTTCCATCCAGGCCGTAATGCTGGCCGCGAGGCTGTTCTTCATGCACCGGTGCTTCAATACGGGCAGCTTGCTGCGGAAGCAGAGCTCGCAGGGCCGTCCGCTGCGCAAGCAGGTGTAGGCGGGGCAAATCAGCTTGTAGTCGTGCATGGTCCATACAACGCGGACACCTTTCCGGCCTGCCGTCCGGGCCACAACCGGCGACAGGTAGGAATGAATATTGTGCAGATGAACCACATCGGGGCCGAAGTCGTCAATGATGCGGCCGAAGGCATCAGCCACCTCGCGCGGGGCGAACAATCGCTTTGTTGCTCTAATCTTTGCGCCTATGCCTGCGGAGAAAGACACTTCGCTCGGAAAATAGCTCTCCCACGCCGACGGCAGATTCTGCGGATGCCGCATGCCGAACACTGCCGCTTCATGACCTTTGGCCTTCAGCAGCCGCTCTGTGGCAAGCGTAACATTGCAATCGCCTCCCCGCGGATAATAAAACTTGTTGACTAATAAAACTCGCATCTTCTCTGACTTTGTGCCTGTGGTTTCTTCTTAACAGAATATTTAATTTTCTCTAATAACGGAATATCAACTCAAATCTTATATCCTCCGGAATATTTTCGGGTATGCGAAAAT
>JAITGS010000070.1 GCA_031280435.1 Tannerellaceae bacterium
AGCATTCGGCGATCCTCCGAACGAGCATTCGGCGATCCTCCGAACGAGCATTCGGCGATCCTCCGAACGAGCATTCGGCGATCCTCCGAACGAGCATTCGGCGATCCTCCGAACGAGCGTTCGGCGATCATCAGAGGCCGGATGCTTCATACACGCCGCTGTACGGGTTCTGGTCGCCGTCGGGCCAGATGTCGTCTACCAGCGCTTTGTTGTTCAGCATTTCGCTTCTGGGTATCTGGAAGATGAAGCGCCAGGAGCGGGCGGGTAGCTGAAAGCTGCCGTTGTAGTTCGCATGATTGCCGGTACGCAGCAGGGGTTTTTGGTTTCGGAGCATGTCGAACAGGGCGTGTCCTTCGCCGTACAGCTCCTTGCGGCGTTCGATGAGAATATCTTCAATCAGATCGTTACCCGACGAGGCGGAGAGCGTGGCATGGCGCAGCTCCCGGAGCTCGTTCAGTAGCTCGCGGGCTTGGGCATCTTTGCCTTGGCGGGCCATAGCCTCGGCGGCGTTGAGCTGCATCTCTTCGGTTCGCATGAAGCAATAAGAGCCGCGGCAGTCGTCGTTATCGCGAAATTTGTTGGAGGCCCAAATCTGCTCCCACCACCATTCGAACTGATACCTTATATCATCTTCTTCAAAGAGTTCGACGAAGTCGTTAGGGAGAAACCAGCCGTAGAAGGAGAAGCACTTGCGCCCCTCGTTGCCCCACATGGCGAACTGGGAGTAGTCGCCCATGTTCTGGTCTTCCGTTTGCCGCATGCCCCATATCCATGATGCGGTGTTCTCGTTGTTGAATCCCTCCAGATACTGCTCGTTCGTTGTGAGGGGATAGGTGTCGACGAGGCGCATGGCGTACTCTTCGGCCTTGGGCCAGTTGTTCATCACCTGATATACTTGCGCGAGCACGCCTTCTACCACCCGGCGGTCGAAGTGGTTGATGTTGGCGGATGAGCCGCGGCTGAATCCGTCGAGTAGCTGCTCGGCCTCGTTGAGGTCGGCCAGCACCTGGGTGTAGGTTTCGGCGAGTGTGCCGCGGGCTTTGCCCTGTGTGGTATCGTTGGTGGGTTCGAGATAGATAGGTACGCCGGGCATCTGCTTGGCTATGGCATAGGTTTGCTGGAAGAGGCGGGCCAGTGAGAAGTATGCCCATCCGCGCATGGCCAGTGCTTGTCCTTTGATGTACTTCTTTTGGATGGCGTCGCCGTCGCATGCATCTATGTTGGTGAGTATTCCGTTCACGTTGTTGATAAGCCGATAGTGGTATGTCCAGAGCTGCGATGAGCGGAAGATGTCGGCGCGGGTTTCGCCCCAATAGTTATAGACGTATGTGTACCAGCCTCCCCAGCCTATTATATCTTCGCCGCACATATCGGATATGTGGATGATGGAGGGAATGCCGTAGTCGTCTTGCCGGTTTGCTCCGCCGGCGCCGTAGGTTATCATCTGTCGGTAGCATCCGTTGAGGGCGGCCTGCGCTCCGCTGACTGTTTGGAAGACTTCGGTGTCGGCAACCGATGTGGAGGGATTAACATTGAGGAAGTCGCTGCAGGATGCAAACAGGGCGGCGATCAGGGTCAGGATTATATATTTCGGTGCTTTCATATTTATATGCTGTTTGATGATTTATAATCAGAGGTTCAACTGTAAGCCGAATGATACGGACTTTGTTGTGGGGAAGCGGTTGCTTGTTTCGCCCGATACGGACTGCTCCGGATCGGTGTTTCGCTTGGCGGCCTTGCCCCATGTGAGGGGGTTGTCGGCCTGCACGAAGAGGCGCAGCGAGTTCAGCTGTATCTTGCCCGTAAGTGCTTTGGGGAGGGTGTATCCGAGGCTAATGTTGCGCAGCCTGGCGAAGCTGTTATCGAACACATACTTTGAGCTGTACGATCCCATGACATTGCCTTTTGCGAGCGATAGGCGCGGCAGCTTGGAGGCGGTGTTTTCCGGCGTCCAGGCGGTGAGCATATCCGGGTGCAGGCTGTATCCGGTGCGGTAGGCCATCATCTGCGAGTAGTCCGTGTCGTACAGCTTGCCTCCTATGCTGTAATATATCATGAAGGAGAAGTCGATGCCGTGCCATGCAATAGAGCTGCCGAATCCGCCGAATACGGTAGGGATAGCCTCGCCGAGGTAGGTTTTCTGATCGTCGCTGGTGAGAGCGTTGAGGTCTTCCGTGAGCTTGCGCTCCTTGAGTGTCTTGACTCCGTCGACGGTCTCGTATACGTTTTGCCAATACTGATCGTTGCCGTTTTCGGGATTCACTCCGGCGTATTCCACTCCCCAGAAGTTGTATCTCGATTCGCCTTCGCGCCATTTGAATACTCCGCTGTTCATTTCCTCTTGCGGAAGCTTTGTAATGCTGTTCTTGTAGTGCGTAGCGTTGAGGTTTATAGTCCAGCGTAGCTTCTTGGTGTTGACCGGCGTGTATGAGAGTTCGCCCTCAATGCCGGTATTCTTAACGTTGCCGATGTTGCGGTCAATAGAGCCGAAGCCTGTTGATGGAGCCATAGGCATAGGGAAGAGGAGGTCTTTGGATGTGCGGTTGAACCACTCTACCGTTCCGCTAAGGCGATTGAGCAGGCCGAACTCTATGCCGGTGTTGAACTGAAGGTTGCTTTCCCACTTGAGCCCTGCATTGGCTAAGCGGCTTACGAGCACTCCGGCTGCGTTATAGTCGTTCATTCCGGTGGCATAGAGGCCCTGGTAGGCATAGTAGGTGCGGAGCATGTCGTTGCCCACGGCGCCGTAGCTCGCCTTTAGCTTAAGGTTGTCGATGAAGGGGTATCGCTTGATGAAATCTTCCTGCGACATGCGCCATGATGCGCCGACGGACCAGAACTGTCCCCAGCGGTTGTTCGGATGGAAGCGCGATGAGCCGTCGGTACGGAAGCTGCCCGACAGATAGTATTTGTCGCCGAAGTCGTACTCCACGCGGCTTAGCCAACTGAGGAGGCGGTAGCGGTCGGTATACGATCCCATGTCGTTCATCTCGGCCGCAGAGTTAATCTCGGTGAGGCCGCCGAAGGGGAATCCGCGCTTAGATGCCATGAGGTACTTGGTTTCGGTAGCATAGGCTTCCTGACCGACAAGGGCCGACACGCTATGCTCGCCGAAGCTTTTATTATATGTAAGCAGGTTGTTTATCGTGTACGACATCATGCGATAGTGCTCCTTGTAAGCTTCGCCTCCATAGCCGGCGGCATATCCGTGTTCGCTGCTGGTATATCCGTCGTATGCCTGCAAATAATAGTCGATGCTGAGGTTGGTGCGAAACTTAAGCTCCGGCAGGAAAGTCAGTTCGGCATACATGCGGGTCGAAACATTGTCGGTATTTTGAGGCGAAGGATTATAGGCTGCATCGGCCAGCGGATTCCACTCTATCCATGTAGCGCGGTTGGGGCCGTAGTCGTATATCTTCTCCCCCTTGCCGTCCAGGATGTACTCGCCCGTTGCGGGATTGACTTCGTAAACGGGATAGTTGGGGCTTATGGTGCGCAGGAACCAGATGGTACTGCCGTCGAGCCACAGTTCGCGCTTGCCGTGCGATAGCGACGTATTAACGCCAACCTGAATCCATGGCTTCACCTGATAGTTAAGGTTCATGCGCGTTGAGAATCGCTCAAACTGCTGGGCGGTGAATATTCCGCGGTCCTTCACGTAGCCGCCGGAGATGAAGTAGTCGCCCTTCTGCGTTCTGCCGCTGAAGTCTATGGTGTATTCTTCTCTCGCCTTCGATTCGAGAATCTCGTTACGCCAGTCGCCCCAGTACAGCAGCTTGGCCGAGGGATCAATCTTCCCGTCGAGCCCCACCGGTTTGGCAATGCTGTAAGGATTGAGCTTAAGCTCGTTGGCCAGATTGTTAGTGGCATATTCCGCCGCATCGGCCTCGGTTTTAGCCGGATTGTTGTCTAAGTATCCGTTCTTCATGGCCAGCCAGGTGAGCTCGGTAAACTCGTTCGGGGTAAGTGACCGCGGCATGTCGACGGCCAGGGCGGAGAATCCCCACGTTGTTCGGAAGTTAATGGCGCCCCTGTCCGAAACTCCCTTCTTTGTTGTTATCATCACAACGCCGTTGGCAGCCCGCGAGCCGTAGAGAGTTGTTGCCGAAGCATCCTTCAGTATTGTTATTGATTCAATATCGGCAGAGCTGATGGCATTGATATTGCCGTCATACACAACGCCGTCGACCACATAGAGCGGCGTGCTGTAAGCATTCATAGAGCCAATTCCGCGAATCATGATCGTTGCACCGTCGCCGGGCTCTCCGCTGTTGTTGATCACCTGGATACCGGGCGTTTGTCCCTGGAGCGCCTGCGTGATGTTCGATGTTTTGATTTTCTCAAGCGATTCGCTCTTCACAACGGATGCCGATCCGGTGAAGGTCGACTTCTTTCCCGTTCCGTAGGCCACCACCATCACCTCGTCGAGGTTCAGCGTTGAAGGCAATAGCTCCACCGTAAGGTTAGGGGCCACCGAAACCTCGCGGCTCTGCATGCCAACGTACGAAATCGTCAGCGTGCGCGCTCCGGCAGGCAGGTTGCTAAGCGTAAAGGAGCCGTCGGCATCGGTAATGACTCCCGTACCCGTTCCTTTTATCAATACAGACGCACCGGCAATCGGCTCGCCGTCCTCCGAGGAAATCACCTTCCCGCTTACTCGTGAAACTTGGGCCGAAGCCAGCATAATGCCTGCAATCAGGCAGCAAGTAATACAGATCAACTTATTCATAAATTCTTCAGTTTATAATGTTCAACAATTCTCGTTCTTAATAATATTTGTTTCTAAAGCTCACATTCAAGTACTTGTTACGACGTTCGACTGCAATAGACAATATGATTAATAGTTCTCTGCAACGGACGGATAATAACATTGGAAAGGCAAATATAACGAATATTCACAATCTGCAAATTCCATCCACATGCCAAACATATTTTACTTTACTAAACGCCTTGTGGGAAAACCTCATTTCTACCTGAATTATCTTACAAAAACAATATTAGCGGAAGGCCCGGACAAGCAATCACAAGTTGTATAGGTCGGCAATTGAATAAACTCGCACCGACTTTCCCAATGCCAATAGCCGTTTAAAATGCACACAGTTTTTGAGATAGTCATATATAACCCCCTTCTCCCTGCCTTTCTCCAACAGTTTGCGGTCATATATGCTAATATGCTTATAGACAAAGATAAAGGAGGCTGAAATGAGCCCGAATGAGCCTTCAATCAGCCAAAATTTGACGTCAGGAAGTCGCAACTTGACGTCAGGAAGCCGCAACTTGACGTCAAGAAGTCGCAACTTGACGTCAAGAAGTCGTAACTTGACGTCAAGAAGTCGTAACTTGAAGTCAAGAAGCCGCAACTTGACGTCAAGAAGCCGCAACTTGAAGTCAAAATCCTGGAGCTTGACCTTCTGTCCGCGGGATTTTTGTCAACAGAGTTCTTGCGCTGCAATAGATTTGCATACGAATGCAGCAATTATGTTTAGATGACTTTGCCCGGACGCTCCCTAAACACATACCACTACAACCACATCCTCCACCAAAGAAGTTAAACAAAAAACGCACAAAAAAACTAACGCCGGCAAGTGCCGGGTTTACCATCCGAACAGCTTGCCGACGTTAGCCGGACAACAGTCGAACCGGCACAGTCCGACTGTCAAAACAACTGACTAATAATTCTCTTTCTTAGGCTCGAAGTACGCCTGCGCATGCTCGCATGCCGGGCATTTTCCGGGAGCCGACTTGCCCGTATGCACAAATCCGCAATTGCGGCACTGCCATACAATCTCTTCCGGCTTGCTGAAAACCTGACCTTTTTCAACATTGTCGAGTAATTTTCTATAACGTCTCTCGTGCTCAGCCTCCACCTTGGCAATCATCCGCCATGCAACGGCGATAGCCTTGAAGCCCTCTTCCTCAGCTATATCCGCAAAGACAGGGTAAAGATCTACCCACTCTTCGTGCTCGCCGGCGGCCGCAGCTGCAAGATTTTCGGCCGTTGTGCCTATTTTTCCGGCAGGATAAGCAGCTGTGATTTCGAGCATGCCTCCTTCCAAAAATTTAAAGAAGCGCTCGGCATGCTCCTTCTCTTGCTCGGCAGTTTCGGAAAATACGCCGGCAATCTGCTCATAGCCTTCCTTTTTAGCCACGCTTGCAAAGAAAACGTAACGACTGCGCGCCTGAGATTCTCCGGCAAATGATTTCAATAAGTTTTGTTCCGTACGGGTACCTTGAATACTTTTGTTCATAATTTTTTATAATATAAAGATGATTAATGATTGATGCCCAAAGATAAGAATAACTCCCGATTGGTCAATAGTTAATCCGATTGAATATGTCGATTCTCAATTAGTTTCCACAGATTTATCAACCGCATCCCCGGCATCCGTCGCATCCCTTGCCCGAACATTTCTTCCTCTTACCGAAGGAGTTATACACACGACGCACTATCCATCCCAGCGCCGCAGCAACAATTATGCCGGTAATTATCCACTGCAACCAATCCATACACCTATATTATATACAAGCGCCGACACAATCCAGGCCAACATGCAGGTGTACACCACCGCAAAGGCTCCCCACTTCCACGATCCGGCCTCCGATGATATTGCCGTAATTGTTGCGATGCACGGGAAATATATCAACACAAAAAACATGAAGCTAAGCGCAGCCGTCGCCGTAAATTCCGGCATCCCCAGCACTCCCAGCGTACTAACAACCACTTCCTTAGCTGCCATTCCGCCCAGCAGGCACACACTCATCTTCCAGTCGAATCCAAGCGGAGCCAGCGCCGGCTCTATAAATTTGCCCAGCCGTCCTATATAAGAATTCTCCTCCATGGCAGCTTCTGTCGCGCCCTCCGGTTGCAAAGGAAAATAGCCGAGGAACCAAATAACGATTGAGGCAACCAAAATGACTCCACCCATTTTCCTCAAATACTGCTTACCTTTCTCCCAAACGTGCACAAGCACCGAGCGCAGCGTCGGAAGCCTGTACGGCGGCAGCTCCATAACGAACGGCAAATCCTCGCCCTTGAAGAGGATTTTCTTGAACAGCCTGGCCATCACAACCGCCAAAGCTATCCCCGAAGCATAAAGTGCAAACAGCACAAATCCCTCGCGCCCCGGGAAAAAAGTTCCCACAAGCAGTAGATAAACAGGCAGCCTGGCCGAGCAACTCATCAGCGGATTAATCAACATTGTCACCATGCGGCTGCTCCTACTTTCTATCGTGCGCGAAGCCATAATCGCAGGCACATTGCAGCCGAATCCCATGACCAGCGGAATGAACGACTTACCGTGCAGCCCCATTTTGTGCATGATTTTATCCATTATGAAAGCCGCTCGAGCCATGTATCCTGAGTCCTCCATAAAAGATATAAACAGGTAGAGTATCAAAATGTTAGGTAGGAAAACCAATACGCCGCCAACGCCTCCGATAATACCGTCGACCGCCAGATCGCGCAGCGGCCCGCCTGGCATAATCCGTCCGATAAAGTCGCCAAGCCAGGTTACGCCCGTTTCAATCCATTGCATCGGAAGGGCGCCGAATCTGAAGGTAGCCTCAAACATAATCCACATGAACAGCAGAAAAATGGGAAAACCAAGCAGGCGGTGAGTAACAACAATGTCGATAGCTTTTGAATACTCCCTTTTCCCAATATCCCCCCTGCGGAAGGTCTCGAGCAGCGCACCCGACACAAATCCGTAGCGCGCATCAGCCACGGCCGTCTCCACATCTTCGCGGATAATGCTCTCAACGTAAGCCGAATGCTCGTCGCGCTCCTCCAGAACTATATCGCCGCCCGGCAGCGATTTGATGAACAGCTCCGTATCGGCATCTTTCTCCAGTAAACGGATAGCTATCAGGCGCTTCGAGATGTGTCTGTCAATATGTTCAATCTTTTTTAGCGCCCTGCGCATGTGCGTTATACCCTCCTCCAGCTCCTCGCCGTAATTTATGTGAATATGGCGGAGAGAAGGCTCAGAACCTTCGTAAACCCTGATCACGGCCTCGAACAACTCCTTCATTCCAAGGCTGCTACGGCCTGAAACCGGAACTGCCGGCGCGCCTATCAGATGCGAGAGCGATTTGTAGTCTATGCTGCCTCCGCTGCGCTGAACCGTGTCGAACATGTTGAGAGCCACGACCATAGGCATGTCCATATCAATGAGTTGCGACGTAAGATAAAAGTTGCGCTCAGGATTAGAAGCGTCCACAATATTGACAATAACATCGGGATGCTCATCCTCCAAATGTGAGCGCACGTAGCGTTCCTCCGGTGAATATGAGGAGAGCGAATAGGTACCGGGCAAATCGAAAATGCGAAAAGTATAATCGCCCTGGCGAAAAATGCCACAGCGCGCATCAACAGTCACGCCACTATAATTTCCCACATGCTCGTGCGCCCCCGTCAAAAGGTTGAACATAGTTGTTTTACCGCTGTTAGGATTGCCTACCAAAGCCACGTTAATTGTGTGGCCACGCTCGCGCGCCATTGTCCGAACATCGTTAGACGAAAGCGTAAGCGGCTGAGTGTTTGGCGCCTTAGCATTGTCGGCTCCCGTCGCCGCATTGGCCGAAAAAGGTAAAACCTCTATCAGCTCCGCCTCGCTGCGGCGCAAAGAAACATCGTAACCCATTACCTTATAATGCACCGGGTCGTTCAGCGGAGCGTTCCTAACCGACAAAACTTCTTCGCCACCTATAAAACCCATTTCCATTATACGTTTGCGAAACATTCCCCTCCCTGTGACTTTCACAATGACACCCTTTTCGCCTGTATTTAGCTCTGATAATTTCATTTTTCCCTCATGTATTAAAGTATTTGCAAAAATACGCTAAGATTTCCTTATAATCCAAACCAAATATTTCAGCCCCAAGCCACACAAATGTCCCGCCCACATGCAAAATAGGCCTGCGTACCATCTTATAACTGCAGCCGTACTTAGCATTTTTTATATGAGAGACGACACAATTCGCCCTGCGCACATGTGCGGTTATCAGACGCAAGCTTTTCGGAAAAATTCAGACAGCATTGCAGAGAAATTTCGCAAGCGCTGCAGAGAAATTTCGCAAGCATGGCAGATAAACTTGCCAAGCGTCGCAGATTTATCTGCCAAGCATGGCAGATAAATCTGGAGGCCGTGCGATAAAAATATTGAAATGGGGAAAGATTGAGCTTTGCGGGAGAGTAATATATCGCCCCAAAGATAGTATTTTTTTCTGACTTATCTCACAATAGAAAATATATTGCCGCGAATTTTTTTGATCTCAGAGCAGGGAAGATATGCGTCATGGCAGTAAACCAGGGTTTGATGCAGGCGCACAGCTTCTTGCAAAATCCGGCACTTTTCATTGTATGAGTTCAGAGGATAAAGGTCGTATGCTGATAGCCAATCGGGAGAAATGTGTGCAGCAAGCGGGATAAGGTCGCCGGCAAAAACGTAGGTGCGATCCACGTCGGCAGCGTATACTACGATCTGACCGGCGACATGGCCTCCGGCAATCTTTAGATGCATTGCGGGACTTATGTCAACATCGTGGGTTATAAGTCTGAGCATGGTGGAATCTGCAAGTGGCTCGATGTTTTCCATTAGGTACGAAGCTTTTTCGAGGGGGCCGGGAGCCATGCAAGTGTCCCATTGCGAGCGTGTTATCCAATGCCTGGCATGCGGGAAGCTGAGGCTCAGGCGGCCGTCGTCGCCGCGTTGCGTGGTGTAGCCGCAATGGTCGAAATGTAGGTGGGTTAGGACGACATCGGTTACGTCGGTTGGCGCAATGCCGCGGAGCCGGAGCTCGCTGCCGATGTCGATAAGATTGAAAAACTTGTAGAAGCTGAGCTTGCGCAATTGCTTGTTTCCCACGCCATTATCGACGAGGATGATGCGTCCGTCGCCATCGTCAACCAGCATGGAGCGCATGGCCAGGATGCATGCGTTGTCGGCATTGCATGGGTAGCGGCGCGTCCACGAGGCCTTGGGTATGCAGCCGAACATGGCCCCGCCGTCAGCATAAAATCGGCCGGTTTCTATAATTTCTATCTTAGGTGCGCCCATCGCTGCGGATGAGTTGGAGAAGGGATTCAACAGCCTGTGCTTCAGGAATATTCCTGGCCACACATTTTTTTCCTTTATAGAGGCTGATGCAACCGCGTGCGGCGCCGACATATCCGTAATCCGCATCAGCCATTTCGCCCGGGCCGTTTACAATACAACCCATAACTGCGATTTTCAAGCCTGCAAGGTGGGCGGTTGCGGCCTTCACTCGTGCGAGCGTTGCCTGCAAATCGTAGAGCGTGCGGCCGCATCCGGGGCAGGCTATATACTCTGTGTGTGAGATGCGTAGGCGTGCCGCCTGGAGGATTCCGAAGGGCAGGCTGCCGGCTGCGTCTATGGCCTGTCCGCGATTGGTGAGCATAAGGCCGTCAACAAATCCGTCGGCCAGGAGAGCTCCGGCGTCGGCCGATGCCTTGACAATTAGCGTCTCGGCTACAGTTTCCCGGTAATCGAGGCGAAATATCACCGGAACCTTGCAATTTTCGCCCAGAAGCCTGTGCATGGCCGCCCGCATCTCGCCTACCGGATTTTTGTGCACGGACGACAACAAAACTACCGCGGCAGGGTTGTCGGACAGCATACGGATGAAACTATCTGTTAACATATTTGCCGCCGTTACTGATACGAGCTGCGCGTCGCCCGCGCCATCAATCGGCAATATTACAGGCACTTGGCCGCCGCCTATGTGCCCTACGGCCCGACTTATTCGTCGCTCCGTTGCAAGATAATTGTATCCCGGCGCCGGATTTGCATGTATAGCCGGGTGGGCGTTTCTGGAGCTTATGTAATCGGAAAGTGCATGCGCTACGGGCAGCTCATTCTCAGGCTCTTCGCTGAGCGAGACGCGGATGGTGTCGCCAATTCCGTCGGCCAGGAGGGCTCCGATGCCTACTGCGCTCTTGATCCTGCCGTCTTCCGCATCGCCTGCTTCCGTCACTCCGAGGTGGAGCGGGAAGCGCATGCCGGTTTCTTCCATGCGGGCTGCGAGCAATCGTACGGCCTTGACCATCAGCATTGTATTAGATGCTTTGAGGGATACGACGACGTTGTCGAATTGTTCCGCACGGCATATTTCGAGAAATTCCATGCAGGAGGCGACCATTCCGGCCGGGCTGTCGCCATATTCTCGCATTATTCGCTCCGACAGCGAACCATGGTTCACGCCTATCCTGACGGCTGTGCCGTGTTCTCTGCAAACTTTGAGAAAATGGGTGAAGCGACTGTGTATGAGCTCCTCCGAAGGGGCGAAGTTTCCCGGGTTTATGCGTACTTTATCAACTGCAGAGGCTGCTGCAATTGCCGCATTAGCGTTGAAATGTATATCGGCAATGAGGGGAATGTTGCAGCCGCGCTTGCGCATTTTGTTTCGGATAAGCCCCAGATTGTTGACTTCGCGCTCGCCCTGAGCCGTGAAACGTATGTAATCCGCTCCTGCGTAGGCCAGCCTAAGGGCCTGAGAAAGTGCGGCGTCGGTGCTCATCGTCGATACATTTGCCATCGACTGTATTCGGATAGGATTGTGCCCTCCGAGGGGAGTGTTGCCGATGAGTACGACGGATGAAGGCCGACGCCGATAATTGAAAAGATGCACCTGCAATCAGTTGGTTTTGTGCGTATAGCTAACTTTTGAGAGCTCGCGGTTCGCCTTCTCTATCTTCTGTTTCAGATTTTCTTTGTACACTTCTATCTTTTTTTGCAGCTCCCGATCCGAGCCCGCAAGTATCTGTGCTGCAAGGATTGCGGCATTTAGCGAAGCGTTGATTCCGACCGTTCCCACGGGTATTCCCGGAGGCATCTGCACGATTGAGAGCAGGGCGTCGACGCCATTCATGGAGGAGGCATCTATCGGTACGCCTATTACCGGCAATGTCGTCATTGAGGCGATCACTCCTGCGAGATGCGCCGCCATGCCGGCTCCGGCTATTATCACCTTGACGCCCCGGCCTTTGGCGCCTTTGGCGAAGGCCTCCACAGCATCGGGCGTGCGGTGGGCGGAGAGGGCCTGCATCTCGAAGGGTATCTCCATGTCATCGAGAAACGCGGCTGCTTTCTCCATAACCGAAAGGTCGGACGCGCTTCCCATAATAATGCTTGCAAGGGGCGACGGCTTCGTTGTCATAGCATGGCCTGATATTCGGCGGCCGTCATCAAATCATTGAGCTCCGCCGGATTAGCTATCTGGATCTTTACGAGCCAGCCTTCTCCGTAGGCGTCGGAATTTACGAGCTCGGGCTTGCTTTCAAGCGCCGCATTGGCCGAGATAACCCTGCCGCCTACGGGCATGAAAAGATCGGACACTGTCTTCACGGCTTCGATTGTGCCGAAGGTTTCTTCGCGCTCAAGAGTTTCGCCTGCTGTGGTTATTTCCACAAATACAATCTCGCCTAACTCGCTCTGGGCGTAATCGGTTATACCGACGTATGCCTCGTTTGCCTCCACTCGGATCCACTCGTGATCCTTGGTATACTTCAAATTATCCGGAAATTTCATAATCGTTTTTATATGTTTTTTGGAATGAATAAATAGGATATATTTAATACTGATGTGATAAATGTGCTGCCGAATCCAAGTAAAAATCCGCATAGTAGCTGCATCAACGTATGCTTGCCCAAAATTATTCTCGACATGCACGTTAATCCCGACAGCAATATCATAGCTACAAATAACCCGTAAGGATTTATCATTTGCACATACGACGAGCCCATTACGGCACCCATCAAACCGCCAATTCCCATCGCATGAGCGCTTATCTTCCAAACAAAGTTGATGCACAGCGCAAGCAGCAAGGCTATGCTTACGCCCACAAACATCGACAGCAGCCACGATGGCAAACCAAGCTTGCAATAAAAGAAAAAGCAGGCCATATTGCCTGCCATAAAAACCAGATAAGGGATGAAGCGCTCGCCCTTACGGCTTAGCTCCAAATCTCCCGCACCTCCGTTACGAACCATCAATACTACCACAATACTTGGCAATATCACCGTAAAACTGACTGCCGCCATAACCATATATGTCTTCAGCGGCATCGGCAATATCGCCAGATACGTATAACCCAGCGCCAGCAGCACGCCGTAGGTCATCATCAGCAGGGGGTGACAAATTATAGAAACCAGATTGGCAAATCTCTTCATTCTCTTATCTTTATTTTTACTACAAATTTATATTTCTTTCCGAAGACGTGCAACCGGAACGTCCAGCTGCTCCCTGTATTTCGCTATCGTTCGGCGGGCAATGATGAAGCCGCGCTCCTGCATGTATGCAGCCAGTTCCTCGTCGTTGTACGGACGGCGTTTGTCTTCATTCTCAATGTATTCAAGCAAAATTTTCTTGACCTCGCGAGTTGTCACCTCCGCGCCGTCCGTCGTTTGCAAGTAGTCCGAAAAGAAATATTTCAGCGGATAGATGCCAAAATTCGTCTGCACGTACTTGCTGTTGCTAACCCTCGAAATCGTAGATTTATCGTAGCCGGACCGGGCCGATATATCCTTCAGAATCATAGGCTTCAGGCTGGACTCATCGCCCGTAAGGAAGAAAGATTTCTGGAAGTCCATTATCGCCTCCATCGTCCTGCGGAGCGTCTCCTGGCGCTGCCGCACGGCATCTATAAACCAGCGCGCCGACTCGATTTTCTGCTTCACGAACACGGCCGCATCGCGCACATCTGCAGGCGCCGAGCGATGCCTGTCGTACTGCTCCAGCATCCCCATGTACTCGCGGCTCACCCGCAGCGGGGGAATTTCTCGACTATTCATGCTCAAAACAAGCTCGCCGTTGTGAGAATCGACCATAAAGTCGGGAGTAATGCTTAGCGACGCCTCCAGTCCCTCGTCCCACTTGCCGCCGGGTTTGGGGTCGAGCATAGTAATTTCCGTTATGGCGGCCTTCAGCGATTCCTCGTCTATGCCGCTCAGTTTCATGATCTTGTCGTAACGTTTATGCGAAAAGTCCTCGAAAAAATCGCCCAGTATGCGGTAGGCATCCGTCGCGGCCGGAGTAGCCTCGCGTCGCTCAAGCTGCAGCAGCAGGCACTCACGCAGGTTGCGGGCGCCTATGCCCGGCGGATCCATATCCTGAACGATACCGATAACGGCCTCGATCTCTTGCTCGCCAACCTCGCTATTCGTCTGAAAAACAAGGTCGTCGGCAATCGCTTCCACCTTCCGGCGCAGGTAGCCGTCGCCGTCAAGGTTGCCGATAATATAGTCCGCTATTTGCATTTCTCGCTCCGACAGTGAGCGCAATCCGAGCTGACGCTGTAAAAATTCGTACATCGTCTGGCTCCCGGCAAACGGGATCTCTTCGCGCTTTTCCATGCGTTCGCTTATCTCACGAAGCTTGTAATCAGGCACATCATCCTCCGTCAGGTAGTCGCCAAGTGCAATATCCGCCTCACGATCGTCCGACACATTTTCCACATCGGGCTCGTCATCGCTCGCGGGAGTTTCGTCAAACGTGCGCATATCCTCTCCCTCCTCAAGCGCCGGATTGTCCTGAAGTTCCTGCTTAATCCTCTCCTCCAGCTCAATAGATGGTACCTCCAGGAGCTTGATTAATTGGATTTGTTGCGGAGAAAGTTTCTGCTGTAATCGCTGTTGCAATTGTTGCCTGAGCATCGTATCTACATGATTTAAGAAGAATTATGCGCAAATATAATCCAAAGTTTCCAACTGCATATATATAATAATGTGTAGCGGCGCAAAAAAAAGGGGGCCACGCTTGCAGCCCCCGTTTACCCGGCCTTCAATGTTCGCCGGCCGACGGATGATCTTCAGGCGACTCTACGCGCTGAACAATCTCAAAAACAGGCTCGTAAGTATACACAAAGGGTGTCTTTACATCGCGCGTCCTTGCGTTGGCATATTGCGTAACTATGCGAATTTTATAATGTCCGCTTGCCAGATTAATAGGCACAACGAACACAATTTCCTTGGCCTTGTTCACCGGTATGTCGGCCATAGAGACCGCAAATTCCTGGTTCGTTTCAACATGTAACAGCTTCAGGCCCACGGAACTATCCGAACCGGCAAGCATGATTTTCTGCCCCGATATGCGCACCGAGCCGCCATAGGTGATTTTCTCATTCGACGTGCCTGACAGTAAATCCGTCACCCACGAGATATTTGTCTGCGTCGAGCCGCGAGCTCCGCTGTCTTCATAATGAATAAGTTCATTCAGCGCGTGATTTATTTTCACATCAGGCGTGTAGATAATACGCTTCCCCCTGATGCGCGAAACCGTGAAATCGTTCGGATTATCAACGCCATCGCTGCTGATACTCACGCGAAACGTGCCCACGCCTCGCAGATAAACTGCCTCGCCTTTTGCCAATCGCTCGGGCAAAAGTGTTGAAAAAGATTCCAGCACTCCCTCCGTATCGGCCGGGCTAATTGTTGAGCGCTCCGCAATTTCTCGCGCAACCTCTTCAGTTGTAACTTTCTCACCGTAAACCGGAACTGCAAACCACTTGGCGGGATCCGTTGGCTTGTTTGGATTGATTTTTTTGTCGAGTTTGTACCTCATGTTTGTAAGGATTTTAAAGATTTATATTTAGTTAATAAAATGAAAGTGTGTATTGTTGCGAAATAAATCCCCCGGCCGGTAGAAGAAATCTGCTCCGCTTGCCGGAAAAATTCGCCAAGCTTGCCAGAAAAAACTGCCAAGCATGGCAGATAAATCTGGAAAGCATGGCAGATTTATCTGCTAAGCTTGCCAGAAAGTCCGTGCAGCAGGGGGAGATATTTGTTCTGATATTATGGAAAAAACCTACATTCATTCGTGGGAAAATTTGCGTCACTGTTTGTATCGCAAAGATAAGATAAAAATAAACAACTGTGCAACTTTGTCGCAAAAAAAAATACAGGTCTGCATTTTTTTTTCTTATCGACCAAAAAAATACCCGGTATGGCTGCAAATAATTTTGCCCGCCTTCGCGCGCGCGCGTACATATATATATAGATGGCTGCGCAGTAGCGGCCGGCCGGGCATGAAAAAGGAGGCAGCCACGGCTCCCTCCTACATAAAAATTATCTGAACCCTTTGAAAGTCAAGCCTGGAAAAGGGAAGAGGCCCGGCTGAAAACCGGACCTCTTCTTTCAAAGTCGGGGTGACTAGATTCGAACTAGCGACCACACGCCCCCCAGACGCGTACTCTAAACCTGGCTGAGCTACACCCCGCTTTGGGCCGGCAAATATACGGCATAGATTTTATAATCCAAAAAAATCATGATAAAAATCGAGAGATTCTTCCACCAGAGCCTGCGCAACGCTTTCGTCGACCCGCGCCTGGCCAACCTGGGCAAGGAGGGCGAAGGATACGGCATCGCCTCTGTTTTTTTTGTCGTGCCTCATCAGCTCATACAGAGCGCCGTAGCGACTGCAACCTATGGCGTAGGGAGGATAATGTGCCTTTATGAAACCGGCAATGTCCATAAGCTTGGAGCTGGGAAAACCGCAGTTTTTGAAGGATATGTAAAGCTCGCACACTAATCCGAGCGCCACTGCGCAGCCGTGAAGCAAGGGGCGTCCGTCGGCAAACGACATGCTTTCGATGGCGTGGCCCACGGTATGGCCCAGGTTTAGCGCCTTGCGTGCGGATTTTTCTAAGGGGTCGGCCTCAACTATTTTCTCCTTTATGCTTACAGATTCGGCCAGCATGCGGTTCAGCCTTGCATAATCCTGCAAATCTTTATCGAGGTCGAAGGAGAGAATGTCGGCCAGCGTGCTATCTCCTTCGAGCAGAGCGTGCTTGAGCATCTCGGCATAGCCCGAAAGGAAGTTGCTGCGGTCGAGCGTGCGGAAGAACAAACTGCTGATAAAGACGGCGATCGGGCTGTGAAAAGCTCCTACTTCGTTTTTCAATCCATTGAAGTTGATACCCGTTTTTCCTCCGACAGCGGCGTCGACGGCTGCCATAAGTGTGGTGGGAATGTTTAGCGTGCGGAGGCCGCGCTTGAAGGTGGCGGCGGCAAATCCTCCGAGATCGCTTGCCATTCCGCCTCCAAGGTTGACCAGCAGCGAGTGCCGCGTGGCGCGATCGTTGGAGAGAACCGTCCAGACGTCCGACAACTGCCTGAGCGATTTGTTGAGATCGCCGGCAGCGATGCAGATAACACGGGCGTCGGCTATTTGCGGCACATTTCTCAGTACGGGCAAACAATGCTCGCGGGTGTTTGTGTCGGTAAGGACGAAAATCCGGTCGAAAGGTGTGGCGGAAAGATATGCGCCGAGCTCGTCGGAGAGGCTTGCGGTGATGATGGTTTTCATAATGGTACGGACTGAAATCTATGATGCTTTTGCGATTTTTATCCTTCGAGTTTCAGCTCTTTGAGCATGCCGGCGACGGCTTCTCTGAGCCCGCCGGCGTCTTTTCCGCCTGCTGTTGCGAAGTGAGCCTGTCCGCCTCCGCCGCCTTGTATGAGCCGGGCTGCAGACTTCACAACCCGCGCTGCATCGGCTCCTGCGGCCACCAGATCGTCGCTTAGCATGAGCATGAGGGTGGGCTTCGAGGGCTGCTCTATCCCGGCCACGAAGGCGAATGATGTTTTGAGCTCGCCCTTGATCTGAAATGCAACATCTTTGATAAGTTCCGCTGTGCCGGGGCCTATGTATTTTGCGATGCGTATGCCGTTTTGGGTGGCAGCATTTGCAAGAATTGTACGCTTGATGTCAACGGATTTTTCCTTGGCGTAGACTTCGATTTGTCGACGCAGGTCGGCATTTTCGTTGACGGCTTTCCTTATGGTTTGCACCAGGTCGGGCATGTTGTTCATAAGGCCGCGGATTTCGCGTAGCGTATCTTGCAGGCTAAAGTAGTAGCTTTCAGCTTTTTCTGCGGTGACGGCTTCGATGCGCCTTACGCCGGCTGCGATGGAGCTCTCGGCCAGGATGCGCAGGCTTCCGATGCGGCCTGTGGAGGGGATGTGCGTGCCGCCGCAAAGCTCAACCGATGTGCCATAGCGGATTACGCGCACCTCCTCGCCGTATTTCTCGCCGAAGAGGGCCATTGCTCCCATAGCTTTCGCCTCTGCAATGGGCATGGAGCGATGCTCGTCGAGAGGGTAATCGGCACGGATTTTCTCGCCCACGCGGCGCTCTACGTCACGCAATTCGGCTTCGCTTAGCCTCCGGAAGTGAGAAAAGTCGAAGCGCAGGGATTCGGGTGAGACATAGGAGCCGCGCTGCTCTACGTGCGCCCCGAGCACCTCGCGCAAGGCCTCGTGAAGAAGGTGCGTACCGGAGTGATTGCACTCGCACTGAAGCCGTTTGCCCACGTCGACGCTGGCGCTGAAGGTTGCGGCTATGTCGGCAGGTAGTTTTTCAACGAGATGCACGGCCAGATTGTTCTCGCTCTTGGTGTCGATGACGGCTATGGCCTCATCGCCTGCAACGAGCCGGCCGGAATCGCCCACCTGTCCGCCTTTTTCGGCGTAAAAGGGAGTCTGGTCGAGCACAAGCTGATACAGCTCGCGGTTCTTCTGCTTCACTTTCCGGTAGCGAAGTATCTCGGCCTCAGATTCCATGCAGTCGTAACCTATGAAGCGGCTGTCGCCTTCGCGTACTACAACCCAGTCGCCTGTTTCAACAGCGGCGGCATTTCTTGCTCGCTCCTTTTGCTTCTGCATCTCCACGTTGAAGGAGCTGATGTCGACGCCTATGCCGCGTTCGCGCAGTATGAGTTCGGTGAGATCGAGCGGAAAGCCGTAGCTGTCGTAGAGTACGAAGGCATCTCGGCCCGGCAAGCTTGTGAGGCCGGCTGCGAGTGCCTCCTCAGTCTTTTTGTCGAGAAGGCGGATGCCTGTGTCGAGGGTGCGGAGGAAGGCCTCCTCCTCCTCTTTCATGACGCGGGATATGAGGGACTTCTGCTCGTCGAGCTCAGGATAGGCATCGCCCATGGATTCGATAAGCGCGGGGAGCAGGCGGTACATGAATGCCGAGCGTAGGTTGAGGAATGTGTATCCGTATCGCACGGCTCGGCGGAGTATGCGGCGTATGACGTAGCCGGCTTTGGCGTTCGACGGTAGCTGCCCGTCGGTGATTGAGAAGGCTATGGTGCGGATATGGTCGGCAATTACGCGCATGGCTATGTCGGCCTTGTCGCTGTCTCCGTAGGCTATGCCGGTGAGAGCTGCGATGCTGCGTATGATGGGTTGGAATACGTCGGTGTCATAGTTTGAAGTCGTGCCCTGGATTGCCATGCAGAGGCGCTCGAATCCCATGCCTGTGTCGATGCCGCGCGCGGGGAGCGGCTCGAGTGATCCGTCGGCCTTGCGGTTGTATTGCATGAACACGAGGTTCCATATTTCTATAACCTGCGGATGATCCTTGTTGACGAGCTCGGCTCCGCTAACGGAAGCGCGCTCGGAGTCGGGCCGGAGGTCGATGTGAATCTCCGAGCAGGGCCCGCAGGGCCCGGTGTCGCCCATCTCCCAGAAGTTGTCCTTCTTGCTGCCGTTCAGGATGCGGCTCTGGGGCAGATGGGCGGCCCAGTATCCGGCAGCCTCTGCGTCGGCCTCGAGATTGTCATGCGCGCTGCCCTCGAAGACGGTGGCATAGAGGCGGTCCGGGTCGAGGTGCAGCTCCTCGGTGAGGTACTCCCATGCCCATGCTATCGCCTCGCTCTTGAAATAATCGCCGAACGACCAGTTGCCGAGCATTTCGAACATGGTGTGATGGTATGTGTCGTGCCCCACCTCTTCCAGATCATTATGCTTGCCGCTAACTCGCAGGCACTTTTGCGAATCCGCAACGCGCACATACTTGGCAGGCACGTTACCGAGTATAATATCCTTAAACTGGTTCATCCCGGCATTGGTGAACATTAGCGTGGGGTCGCCCTTAATGACCATAGGCGCCGAAGGAACTATCCGGTGCTGCTTTGCAGCGAAGAAACTTGTAAACGACTTACGGATTTCTTTTGATGTCAACATAGATTATATAATATATGAGTAATTTATTTTCCCAACTGAGAGTGCTAAAAAATGTTTGCAAAAGTAGGCTTAATCCGTCGCTTTTCAAACTGCGGATTGGTTCAGCCTGCAAGGCGTCTTCCTCAAATATGTATAAATGAAGTTTTCCCAATATTATACGATAGAAAAGTCATATAACTTTTGCCTCCTGAAAATACTTTAAAGCAAAAAACAACTGCATTTTTTAGTGGATAAAGCTGCGACAGACGGCGTGCTATTTTGCGCAACTCCCATTAATCGTTATATTTGCCGCAACATATCAAATAAAAATTAGTATGGGACTATTCAGAAAACGCAATGCAATATATTTATATGACCCGGAGTCGTTGAGTTATGAAAAATATAATCCTACGTTCAAAGACAGGGTCTTTTCAATAATTAAGTACGTTAGCACAAGTATACTTCTATCCGCGGTAGTCATATTTTTATATACACAATTCTTTGATTCGCCAATGGAGGCTCTTTTGCGAAAGGATAACTCCATGCTTCAAACCCAATATAAAATTCTGGAACTGCGGCTTACGCAGGCTTTCGACCTGCTGGAGAGCCTCCAGCAGCGGGATGAGAACCTGTATCGCGCTATATTCCAGGCCGAATCTATACCGGAGGATATTCGCAAATCGGGCTTCGGAGGGGCAAACAGATACGAGCACCTCACCGGACTGCCTAACTCGGATATGGTTACGGCCACCACTCGGAAAATGGACATGCTGGAGAAGCAGATTTATGTGCAGTCGAACTCGCTCGACGAGCTTGTAAACATGGGCAAACGGCAGGAGGAGCGCCTCCAGTGCATCCCCTCCATACAGCCTGTTGCCAACCGCGACCTCAAGCGAATGGCCTCAGGATACGGCTTCCGGGTCGACCCCATTTACAGGGACACGCGCTTCCATGCCGGCATGGATTTCACGGCCAGAGAGGGCACCGAAATATATGCAACCGGCAACGGCAAGGTTATTTATCAAGGATATAGGGGTACCTATGGGAACTGCATAGAGATTGATCACGGCTTCGGATTCCGCACTCTGTATGCGCACCTGAGCAAGTTCGCCGTGCGCGTCGGGCAGGAGGTTAAGCGCTGGGAGGTGATTGGGTACGTGGGCAATACGGGCAAATCAACCGGCCCGCACCTGCACTACGAGGTTATACTCCGCGGCAAACACGACAACCCGTCTAAATACTACTTTATGGATCTATCTCCGGAACAGTACGACGAGATGATCCGCATGGCAGAAAACCATGGCCAGGTGATGGACTAAACATTTCGCATCATGGTGCTGCACAAAAACAAGAATCTCAAGCGATTTTTCTCCATTGGCGAGGTTGCCGCCATGCTGGATCTTCCCGAATCGACCATCAGATTCTGGGAGGGCGCGTTTGCTGTGCTCAGCCCCAAGACGGATGGGAAGCGGCGCAAATTCACCGGCGAAGACATCAATATCCTCCGCGATATTCGCTTCTTGGTTAAGGAGCAAAAGATGACGCTCGAAGGCGCCAGGAAAAAACTCAAAGTAAAGCCTAAAGAGGTTAGCCGCCAGGCGGAAGTTCTCAGCAAGCTCCGGGAAATCAGAGAAGATTTGCTGAAGCTGAAGGAGGCTTTTGAAGGTTTGAATTAAGCTGCCGGAACTTCTACTAATTGCTTTTTCGGCGTTTCGCTCCGTCGGCAAAATGCTCATGTACCGAAGTACACTCCGCTTTTGCCTCCGTCGCAAGCCTTGAAAAATCTAATTATTAGAAGTTCCATTATTCCCAAAGAGTATTTGAAAACATAGTCGTCGTAACGATTATAAGCCGGCGGGCTTAAGTCCCGTAGCCCCTTATAATCGTTACGGCGCTGCGGCTCACTTTGCGTTGTGAACTGTGAGCTGCGGGAATGGGAAGCTGATGCCGGCGGCGTTAAATTCCTCGTATAGCCGGCGGTTGAAATCGAAGTAAACGCCCCAATAGTCAGGCGACTGCACCCACACTCTCACTATTATATTGACGCTGCTGTCGGCAAGTGCATGCAGGGCTACGAAGGGCTCGGGATCGGTCAGCACGCGGGCGTCGCCTGTCAGAAGGCTGTTGACTATGCCTTTGGCCTGCTCGTAGTTGGTGCCGTAATCAACGCCAAAGACCCACTCAATCCGCCGGCGGTCGACATTGAAGTTGGTAACCACCCCGCTGCTCAGAGCTCCGTTAGGAACATAAACCAGCTTGTTGTCGGCCGTTCGCAGCACGGTGTGGAAAATCTGGATCTCCTGCACGGAGCCTTCCGCTCCCTGGGCAATAATGTAGTCGTGAACGCGGAAGGGCTTGAAGAGGAGGATAAGCAGCCCGCCTGCGAAGTTGGAAAGGTTGCCGCTCAGAGCCATACCGATAGCAATGCCCGCCGAGGCCAGCAGTGCGGCAAAGGATGTGGTTTCAACTCCCAGAGCTCCTATAATAGATATAAGGAGAAGGATAACCAGCAGAACGTTAATCATGCTCGAAAGAAAGGATTTGATGGAAGGCTCAACGTTACGCTTGTTGAGCACTCGCCTGACGAGCTTGTTCACCAGATTAATGACCAGCCGTCCGACGAAAAATATAACTGCCGCCTTGAGGATGATAAGGCCGAAATAGACTCCCTGGTTAATGAGGCTGTCCGTAAGGCCGTTCACATTGAAAAATGACTCTACGTCCGATAAATTCATGGCTAAACTTTTATTTAAATTGTTGTATATAAAATTTGAGGTCGAGGCAAAAGTAGCGAAAAAACAATAACTTTGCCCGCATTCAAAAATTCAATATAATATGAAAACACAGCGCATTACAACTCGTATTCCTCTCTATCTGCAAATACTCATCGGCATGCTTGTCGGCATCATTGTCGGGCTTGCGGCCATTCATCTCGGAGGCGAACAGGTCATCCACAACTGGATTGCGCCCTGGGGCAAGCTCTTCATCAGGCTGCTGCAAGTCATTGCCGTGCCGCTCATCTTCGTCACGCTTGTGAAGGGAGTTACCGGGCTGCAAGACATGGGTCGCTTCTCGCGTCTGGGCGGGCGCACGCTCTTGCTGTATCTTATCTTCATCTCTGCCGCCGTAGCTTTCGGAATAGGTATGGGAGCCGTCGTGAAGCCCGGCTCTTTAGTCGATTCGGGAGCCGCCGCACGTATCAGCGAGAAGTATCAGAGCGAGATTGCCGACAAAGCTCTCCGGGCAGCCGAGATGCAGCACGAAGGCCCGCTGCGCTTCCTCGACGACATAGTGCCGGCCAATATCACTCTGTCCTTTACGGATAATTCCAAGACGCTCCAGGTGATATTCTTCGCGATTTTCTTTGCCTGCGCCGCCCTGATCCTGCCGCGGGAGAAGATACGGCCGGTGGCTGACTTCTTCGACGCCCTTAACGAGATCATCCTCCGCATGGTGGGCTGGATAATAGCCCTGGCTCCGGTGGGAGTAGCCGCTTTGATGGCCGAACTTGTGGCAAGCTTCGGAGGCAACGGCAGCATATTCGCCGCTCTGGCTCTGTATGCGCTGACGGTGGCGCTGGCACTACTTATAATAATGTATGTTTTTTACCCCATAGTAATCCGGTTCATGTCGCCTCTGCGAACATCCGAGTTCGTGAAGGCCATGTATCCCGTACAGCTCTTTGCCTTCACAACCAGCAGCAGCGCGGTGACGCTTCCCGTAACCATGGATGCGGTCGAGAACAAGCTGGGAGTGTCGAAAGAGGTTTCATCCTTCGTCCTACCCGTCGGAGTGACGATCAACATGGACGGAACCTCCTGCTATCAGGCCATAGCCACCCTCTTCATAGCACAGGCTCTGGGAGTCGACCTCGGATGGATGCAGATAGTCACCATACTGCTCATGACCATCCTTTCCTCCATAGGCACGCCGGGCATTCCCGGAGGCAGCTACGTTATACTCGCCATGGTGCTGACCTCGGTAGGCATCCCGCCCGAAGGGCTTGCGCTCATAATAGGGCTCGACAGGCCTCTCGACATGCTTCGCACAGCCGTCAACGTAACGGGCGACGCCGTCGTGGCCTGCATGATACACAAGCAAACAGATCCGGGGAACAAGCCGTAATTCGTAAAATCCCCCCGACTTCCGTACTTTTGCCGAATCAATTACTTAAGAAAAATAATTAATTATGTCGGATTTATTTTCAACTACTCCGCCTTTCAAAGTGGCGGACATGAGTTTGGCGGATTTCGGCCGTAAGGAAATCGAAATAGCCGAACACGAAATGCCGGGGCTCATGGCTCTGCGAGGCAGATACTCGGCCGAGAAGCCGCTGAGGGGAGCACGCATCACCGGCTCGCTGCACATGACGGTTCAGACTGCAGTTCTTATCGAAACATTAGTTGAGCTGGGCGCAGAAGTGCGATGGGCAAGCTGCAACATCTTCTCCACCCAAGACCATGCCGCGGCAGCAATAGCAGCAGCCGGAGTGCCGGTCTTTGCATGGAAGGGCGAATCGCTGGAGGAGTACTGGTGGTGCACGGATATGGCGCTCAAATTTCCCGAAGGCAAGGGGCCGAACCTGATTGTCGACGACGGAGGAGACGCAACCCTGCTTATCCACTGGGGATACAGGGCCGAAATCGAGCCGGCCTTCCTCGACCGCAAGCCGGCCTCGAACGAAGAAGCGGTTATCCTGCAAACCATCCGCCGAATCCTGGCCGGCGACCCAAGGCGCTGGCATCGCACACAGAAAGACATGAAGGGAGTTTCGGAAGAGACAACCACCGGAGTGCATCGCCTCTACCAGATGCTGGAGCGCGGAGAGCTGCTCTTCCCGGCCATCAACGTGAACGACTCGGTGACGAAGTCGAAGTTCGATAACCTCTACGGATGCCGCGAGTCGCTGGCCGACGGAATAAAGCGCGCAACCGACGTGATGGTAGCCGGAAAGGTAGTCGTAATTGCCGGATATGGCGACGTCGGGAAGGGATGCGCACACTCGATGCGCTCCTACGGGGCCCGCGTGCTCGTAACCGAGATCGACCCCATCTGCGCCCTTCAGGCCGCAATGGAAGGCTTCGAAGTGACAACCATGGAGGAAGCCGTGCGGGAGGCAAACATCTTCGTGACGGCCACCGGCAACCGCGACGTGATCACGCTCGAACACATGCTGGCCATGAAGGACCAGGCGATAGTCTGCAACATAGGCCACTTCGACAACGAAATACAGGTCGATCGCCTCCTTGCACTGCCGGGCATCCTGTGCACAAACATCAAGCCCCAGGTAGATAAATACAGGTTCCCGAAGGACGGCCGCAGCATCTTCCTGCTTGCCGAAGGGCGGCTTGTGAACCTTGGATGCGCCACAGGGCATCCCTCCTTCGTGATGAGCAATTCGTTCACGAACCAAACGCTGGCCCAGCTCGAGCTCTGGCAAAAAACCTACGAGCTCGGCGTTTATCGCTTGCCCAAGCACCTCGACGAGGAAGTGGCACGCCTCCACCTCAGCCGCCTCGACGTAAAGCTGACGCTCCTGACAAAAGAGCAGGCGGACTACATAGGCGTCGACATATCCGGCCCCTATAAAGCTGAGCACTACCGCTATTAAAGCATTATCCCGCGAAAAAAAAGGTTGCCTCGAGCAACCTTTTTTTTTGCCCTGAGCCCAACAGCTTCAGCCTTCAGGGCAAGCTGATTTCCTCCGGGAACAGTAGCCTTATCCGCAGGAACACTCCTCTCACCCCCAGACGTGAGTGATTTTTTCCTGGGGCGGAATCGCTCAGCCCCGGGGAGATTTTGATTGTGCCCGGAAACAGTTAACTTGCGCTTGTGTGCGGAGGAGATTCTCTTCTGAGGAAGGAAAACATACACGGGGGAGCTTGATTTTTTGGCGGGTATAAGTGCAAAATCCCGCTCAACTGTTCGAGGATTTCTAAGGGCAACTGTCGGTATGTAATCTTTAAGCCCCAAAATCATGTATAAATGTAAGTGGATTCCGGGTATATGCTTGCAAATCGTCAGTTTGACGGCTTCGCATAACAAAAAGATAGCAAAAAGCTTGTTTGAACATCAAAAAGCTTCTAATTTTGCACCGTGACAATCATTTTATTTTTATCACTCTTTAAATGCAAACAAAATGGCAAAAAGATTAGTTGTACTATTGACAAAGAAGGTTATTATTGCCGCGGCTCTGACCGTTGGCTTGTCGACAAGCATGAAGGCTCAAACGGAGTTTGAGATAACACCGTCGGCAGATCTTGTGAGCAGCTATGTGTGGAGAGGAATGTATCAGACGGGGGCATCGGTTCAGCCCTCGTTAAACCTCTCGCTCGGAGGCTTATCGCTTAGTTTCTGGGGGAGCACTGATTTTGTGTCGGCCGGAAACGTATCGCTGTGGACTCCAAAGGAATTTGACATCACGCTGGGCTGGTCGTCGGGCGGCTTCAGCGTATCGCTGGCCGATTACTGGTGGGCAGGCGAGGGTAGCAAGTACGGAACCTATAAGGAATCGCACTTTTTTGAGGGCACGCTTGGATATAGCTTCGGAAGCTTCTCGCTGGGCTGGAACACTATGCTGTGGGAGGGAGACGGAGGCGACGATGACTACGAGCAGCAGTTCTCGACCTTCGTTACGGCGGCCTACGACTTCTCGGTGAAGGGCGTGCAGTGCAGCGCGGGCATAGGCGTCTCGCCCTGGACGGGCATGTATCATGCCGGCGGCTCGAAGGGGCTGGTATTATCAACCCTGTCCCTGAAGGCTGCTAAGGAAATCAAGCTGTCGGATTCGTTTGCCCTGCCTGTATTCACGGAGGTGGTGCTTGCGCCGCATCTTGACAATGCCTTCCTTGTGTTCGGCATCAGTTTATAAGTATTATATGTAGAATAAATAACAGGATTATTATGAAGAAGATTGAAGCTATTATCAGAAAAACAAGATTCGAGGACGTGAAGGAGGCTCTCCTTGCGGCCGACATCGAATGGTTCTCGTACTACGACGTCCGTGGCGTGGGCAAGGCTCGCCAGGGCAGGGTTTACCGCGGCGTTGTGTACGACACGAGCAGCATAGAAAGGATATTAATATCCATAGTTGTGCGCGACAAGAATGTGGAGAAGACCGTGGCGGCCGTACTGAAGGCTGCTCAAACGGGGGAGATAGGCGATGGACGTATATTCATCATCCCAATTGAAGACGCAGTCCGCATCCGGACGGGCGAAAGAGGAGATATTGCTTTGTATAACGCAGAAAAAGAAAAATAAAAGATGTTAGATACCGGTAATACGGCGTGGCTCATAGTTGCCACCATTTTGGTATTGCTCATGACGATACCAGGTTTGGCCCTGTTCTACGGAGGGCTGGTGAGACAGAAGAATTTCCTGAGCGTGATAATGCAATGCCTGTTCATTGCGGGTGTGATAAGTATTCTGTGGTTTGCCGTTGGATACAGCTGGGTTTTCGGCTCGGCTTTTATGGACGGCAATCCGATGGGAGCCTTTATAGGCGGGTTCGATAAGATGTTTTTGCGTGGGATAGGGACAGATGTGCTGCTCGAAGGGCCCAATATCCCTGAGGCTCTGTTCGCTCTCTTCCAGTGCATGTTCGCTATCATTACTCCGGCGCTCATTGTGGGAGCCTTTGCCGAAAGGATGAAGTTTTCGGGCTACGTGCTCTTTATTTCCCTGTGGTCGCTGATTGTTTACAACCCTATGGCGCACTGGGTTTGGGGCGGCGGCTGGTTGATGGAGATCGGAGCGATTGACTTCGCGGGCGGCACGGTTGTACATATCAACGCCGGTATATCCGCATTAGTTATGGCCGTAATGCTCGGCAAGCGCTCGGATTACAAGCACGGCAGGCCCACCACGCCTCACAACGTTCCCTTCGTATTCATAGGCGCGGCTTTCCTCTGGCTGGGATGGTTCGGATTCAATGCGGGCAGCGGACTTGCGGCCGACGGACTTGCGGCTAATGCCTTCCTTGTAACTCATATCGCAACGGCCGTGGCCGTAACCGTCTGGATGCTTATAGACTGGCTGAGCAACGGCAAGCCTACGGTTGTGGGCGCCAGCACGGCAGCCGTGGCAGGTCTGGTTGCTATTACGCCCGCTGCCGGTACGGTCGACATCTTCGGCGGCATGGTCATAGGAGCTGCCTCCTCGCTTGTGTGCTATTTCATGGTAGCCGTAGTCAAGGCCAAGATGAAGTACGACGATTCGCTGGATGCCTTCGGAGTGCACGGCATAGGCGGGATCGTAGGCTCCATACTCACAGGCGTATTTGCCACTCGCTTCATCACCGGAGCCGAGGGCGTGCAGGGAGCTCTGTACGGCGACTGGCATCAGCTTTGGGTTCAGATTGTGGCGACAGTGTTCAGCATTGCTTACAGCGCAATAGTAACAATAATCCTCTTTTTCGTAGTCGATAAGACGGTGGGGCTGCGTGTTTCCAAGCGCGTGGAGGAAGAAGGATTGGATATTTACGAACACGGTGAAACAGCATACAATAATTAGCTATACATTTGCAAGCAAAATATGATTTTTAGTAACAATTCAACAAACAGACAACAGCAACATGAGTACATTAAGATTTAGAGTAGTAGAGGCGGCATTCAGCAAGAAAGCCGTTGAGGTTAATGCTCCCGAGAAGGCTTCGGATTTATTTGCCTCCAAGGTGTTCAATCGCGAGAAGATGTTCAAATATTTATCGGTTAAAACTTTTGCAAAGGTCGAGGCATCAATAGACGCGGGCACTCCGCTCGACGCAGATACGGCCAACGCCGTTGCCGAAGGCATGAAGAAATGGGGGATGGAGATGGGCGCGACTCACTACACGCACTGGTTCCATCCCCTCACCGAAGGCACAGCCGAGAAGCACGACGCCTTTGCCGACCCCGACGGCAGGGGAGGTGTGATAGAGAAGTTCTCCGGCAAGCTGCTCACCCAGCAGGAGCCCGACGCCTCAAGCTTCCCCAGCGGAGGCATCCGAAGCACCTTCGAGGCCAGAGGATATACCGCCTGGGATCCTTCCTCGCCTGCCTTTATCGTGAACGATACCCTCTGCATCCCGACGGTATTTATCTCCTATACGGGAGAATCGCTCGACTACAAGATGCCCCTCCTCAGGTCACTTGAGGCTGTTAACAAGGCTGCCGTAGACGTATGCCACTACTTCAACGACGACGTCAAAAAGGTTTACTCCTATCTGGGATGGGAGCAGGAATACTTCCTCGTAGACGAAGGCCTCTACGCCGCACGGCCCGACCTGCTGCTCACCGGACGCACCCTCATGGGCCACGAAAGCAGCAAGAACCAGCAGCTCGAAGACCACTACTTCGGAGCCATACCCCTCCGCGTTATGGAGTTCATGAAAGACTTGGAGATTGAGGGATGGAAGCTGGGCATACCGCTCAAGACCCGTCACAACGAGGTTGCTCCCAACCAGTTTGAGCTCGCTCCGGTATTCGAGGAATGTAATCTTGCCAACGACCACAACCTGATGGTGATGGCCCTCATGCGCAACGTTGCCCGCAAGCACGGCTTCAGGGTTCTGCTGCACGAGAAGCCATTCAAAGGCATCAACGGCTCGGGCAAGCACAACAACTGGTCGCTCGGAACAGACACGGGCATATTGCTCATGGCTCCGGGAAAGACTCCGGAAGAGAACCTGCGGTTCATCACCTTCGTGGTCAATGCCCTCAAGGCCGTGCACAGGCATAACGCCCTCCTCAAGGCCAGCATAGCATCCGCAAGCAATGCCCACAGGCTAGGCGCCAACGAAGCCCCGCCGGCCATCATATCCGTATTCCTCGGAACGCAGATAAGCACCGTTCTCAAGCGGATTGCCGACACCGACACCAAAGAGGTCATGGTGCAAGACAAGCAGGGAATGACACTCAACATCGGACGAATACCCGAAATCTTTATCGACAACACCGACCGCAATCGCACCTCGCCCTTTGCCTTCACCGGCAACCGCTTCGAGTTCCGCGCCGTAGGATCGGAAGCTAACTGCGCCGCCGGAATGCTTGTTCTGAATGCAGCCATGGCCGAGCAGCTGAAGATGTTCAAAACCGACGTCGATGCTCTCATAGCCGGAGGCAAGGATAAATATTCGGCCATACTCGAAGTGCTCCGCAAAGACGCCCAAGAATGTAGATCCATACATTTCGACGGCAACGGATACTCCGACGAATGGAAGGCAACGGCAAAAGCGA
>JAITGS010000060.1 GCA_031280435.1 Tannerellaceae bacterium
TGGCAGATGTTCTACCGTAACCGCATGTGGCGAGACAGGCATGGACACAAACGCGGCGAGGTGAAGGAGAAGGTGGACGACGGATACGTCAGCATAGGCGTAAGCTTCGGAAGCACCAAAACAATAGTGGTCGACCCTGTGTTTAAGGGCGCCGAAATCAGCGTCAGCTTCGGCAGCGCCATACTCGACCTCAAGCGAACGGTGCTCGAGGCGGCGGAAACCTATGTGGACATCGACTGCACCTTCGGCAGCGTTGAGCTGCGCATCCCCTCCGGATGGTACGTGGTGGTGATGTCCGACAACAGTTTCGGAGGCTGCGAAGACAAGCGCTGGATTTCGCAGGGCGTAGACTACGACCACAAGCTCATTGTCCGCGGCGACATCTCCTTTGCCGGCATCGAAATAAAAGACTGAGCCCGCTATGCCCCTACCCGTCACCGGCAGCTTCCGTCACCTGCTGATAGTCGTCGGCATCGCCGTACTGCTTGCATCCCTGCTGCTTGCCGCCCTGCTTACGCTCTACGGCGAGGGCCTCTCGCCGGTCGAGGCATACATAGACGCCTTAGTGTTCATCCTCATCATGTCGCTATCGGGCATCCTCAGCGGATTGTCGCTGGCCTTCATCTGGGGATGGCAGGCGCAGCTTGTTATAGGCTCGGCAAGCCTGCTCATCAGCTCATGCGTATGCTTTGCAGCCGTATCTCTCTTCGGATTTGAAAGCGGTGAGCTCTTCTCGCAGCTGCTGCCGCTGCGCCTCACCGTTGGCCTGTCGGGCTGGGGCCTGCTTATGGAATACTATCGCCTGCGACACGAGCGGGAAGAGAAGCCGCCCGTCAAAGAGCCCTTCAACTTCCCCACAACCTACACCGCCGAAGCAGCCGCAGAGCGCATCGACCGCATATCCGTCAAAGACAACGGCCGCATACACATACTGCCTGTCGACCAGATAATTTACATACAGGCCTGCGGCGACTACGCCACCATCTTTACCCCCGGCGGGCAGTTCGTCAAGGAGCACAGCATGAAATACTTCGAAACAGCGCTGCCGCAGGCCGATTTCATCCGCATCCATCGCTCCACCATAGTCAATACCAACCACATACTCCGCATAGAGCTGCACGAAAAGAATACCTACAACGTGCGCCTCAAAAGCGGCGTCAACCTGCGCGCCAGCCTGGCCGGATACAGGTTGCTCAAGGAAAAGCTCGGCCTCTGAGCCCCCAGAAGCAGGCTTTTCCTCCATTCCCCATTATGATGATCGTTTAATGCCCGTTATGCAGATCGTTTAATGTACATTAAAGGGATCGTTTAATGCCCATTAAAGAGATCGCATAATGTACATTAAACTGATCGCATAATGCCCACTCTTGAGTCGCATAATGGGCACTCTTGAGTCGCATAATGGGCATTATTGAGATCGCATAATGAAATTCTCCTGTGTGGAGCACGCCCGTGCGCCTGTGTGGAGCACGCCCGTGCGCCTGTGTGGAGCACGCCCGTGCGCCTGTGTGGAGCACGCCCGTGCGCCTGTGTGGAGCACGCCCGTGCGCCTGTGTGGAGAATGAGCAAGCGCCATATTATATACCCAAAAATAACACACAAAAAAACCGGGAGAACGCCAATATGGGTCACCTCCCGGTTTATCATCACAATAAAAACAGTGTTGCTGCCGCTATAAAGTCGTCTCCCTCAGGTCGGTTTCGCCGTCGGCCCTTGCCGGTTCAGCCTTTTCCCTCTCCTTGCGTATATCCTCGCGCCTGCGGGCCGCTTCGTCTTGCCGTTGGTTCAATTCCTCCCGCCGGCGCTCGGTTTCCACCCTTCTTTTTGGGGTAGATGAGCCACGGAGGCTATAGTCGCGCTCGCGCTTTATGCGTAGCGAGTCCGCCCTTAACTGCCTGGCCCTTTCGTCCTTCCATTCCTTGGCGATCTCCTTTCGGGCCTTGTCGGCCTCCTTCAGGGCCTTGCGGGTTTCAGCGGCGGCTTTACGGCCGAGCGCTTCCGCCTGTTTCCTCACCGCCTCAATCTCGTCGGCATGCTCATCGCGCCATTTGTCGAGCTCGCGGCTTACCTTCACGCCCTCTCTCACAGCGCGGCGCCGCAGTTCGCGAGCCTCCCGCTTCACGGCCTCAACCTCAGGATTGGCGGATACAATTATGGTGTCGACAGACTTGTTCACCGTAACTATAACCGTATCGTCGTGCTGCACCACGCGAACGCTCTCGCGTATGCTGTCGACCACCGTCACCACGTCGTCAACCTCTACCTGCACGTCCATGTCGTGCGAAAAGGAGTGCTCCATAGCCGTCTCCACCGTTTCACTAACTTCTGCGGTGATAACATCCGCTTGCTGCGGAGCCGCCGCGGCAATCGTATCGCCGGCCGGCACAAAGAGGCCGGGCACCGACACATTTGAAATAACTTCTAGCGAAGCCGCCACCTCCGGACGGGCAAACACGGCAATCGCAAGCACCGATAGCGGCAGTATGCATGCATACTTCAACCGCGCAACTACGTTTGATCTGTTCTTTAGCATCATGGTTATTCTCTTTTTGATTTTGTTATTGCGCAAGCTGCTGGCAACCGCCGTAAAGCGCTCTCGCCCGACAGCCTTGCTTATTAATAGTAATTGATATGACTTCGCATCCACGCCCTGCTTCAACACCTGCTCGTCGGCCTCATACTCATGCACATTGCGCAGCTCGCGCATCAGTATCCATGCCGCCGGATTGAACCATTGCAGAGCCACGCACAGGGTGGCCGCCGCCATGTCGAGCGAGTGCCGGAGCTCAACGTGAGCCCTCTCGTGGGCAATGATAGCCTCGCCGTTCTCCGCCAGGTCAGCCGGGTGAATCACCACATTGCTGAACCAGCTGAAGGGCGGCACAGGCCATTGAGTGAGGATGAGCGTCAGCCCCTTAGCCCTGCGCCTAACTCCGCTGCGCATTATGCCCCTAATCTTCAGTACGGCCATAATATTATGGAGCAGAAACAGGGTGGCGCCGGCAATGTAGGCAAGCGCCAGCCATGCAGAGGCCGCACCTCCGGCCGCCTGCACCCCTGCGGGCAGCTCCTCGGTCAGCATGTCGGGCAAATCCCATGTGCCCGCCGATATGGCGTACAGAGGCTCGCCGGCCTGCGCCGTATGCTCAACGAGCGGAATCACAGCCGACAGCAGCATGATAGCCAATATAGTGATGCGGTTCGAGCGGTGAAAAGTCTCGCGGCTCAGCAGCAGCACGTAGAACATGACAAACATGGTCAGGCATGCCGCAAACTTCAGTATATAAACCAAAAACTCTCCCATAACGACCGTCCCCGCTATTGCTTTCCGCCCCGTTCCACCTCGTCGATAAGCTTGCGCAGCTCCTCGGTTGAAATCTCCTCTTCCTTTATCAGCAACGATACGACGCCCAGCCAGGAGTTGTCGAAGTATCTGTCCACAATAAGCTTCAGAGTACCGTTTCTGTACCGGCTCTCCGATATGGCTACGTCGTAGCGGTATGTGTTCCCGAAAGCCTCGTGAGTAAGGAAGCCCTTGTCCTCGAGCCCCCGCACTATGGTCGACAGCGTATTGAAATGCGGCTTCGGCTCGCCGTATAAGGCAAGCAACTCCTTGACGAACATAGGGCCCTTGGCCCAGAACAGTAACATTATCTCTTCTTCTTTAGCTGTAAGCTGTTTCATGATGAACTTTATTTATATTGTTTGATGTGCAAATGAACTAAAAGGTTTAGTTCTGCAACTAAAGTTTTTAGTTAATAATATGGAAAGAGGATTATGGCGGCAATCAGATGGCCCGGCACACCATAAAAAAGGGGCATAGCGCCTCATCGCTTGCCCCCCTGATTGAATACGTTTCTATACTTAAATACCGCACAAACATGAAGCGACCCTATCGTGCAGCCTTATCTCATACCCCTTATAGTCCCTGAATTGCTTTGTAAGACAATTAAGGAGGAGCCGAAGTGTCACGGCAAAGCCTGCAGTAAAGATTGTACAACAGATATGCGACGATAGCCTGTGCGTATGCTGCGCTTACTTCCATAACAAATGTTAGCAGTTTAAAATATTTCCATACATTTGTCATTCGATAGGAAGTATATGTTTTACAACAGACAATAAAAAAAAGGTGGTTAGTCATCAAAAAGACAATGTCGATTTATCGGCAAGCCTGGCGGAAGTTTGGAGAGTTTTAACAAATAAGGAGCGTGAAATACTCAGGCGGAGCTCCAGGATTCAATACTTCAAGCGCAACGGGCTGATATATTGTACGGGCGATGAGCCCACAGACATGATGTGCCTGCTGCGCGGAAAGGTCAAGATCTTCAAAGAAGGCATTGGCGGACGTAATCAGATTATCCGCATGATAAAGCCCATACAATACTTTGGATACAGAGCCTATTTCGCCCAGGAGCACTATCTCACGAACGCTTCCGCATTCGAGGCATCAACGGTTTGCCTTATCCCGCTCAAGGTAGTCAGCGAGTTCCTGGCAAACAATCATAACGTAGCCATGTTCTTCATCAAGCAGCTGTCGGTAGACCTCGGAGTGGCCGACGAGCGAACCGTTAACCTCACCCAGAAGCACATCCGGGGGCGCCTTGCCGAAGCCCTACTCTTCCTCAAAGACAGCTACGGATTCGAGACCGACGGCTCAACCATCAGCATCTACCTCGCACGGGAAGACCTCGCCAGCCTGTCGAACATGACCACCTCAAACGCTATACGAACGCTCACAAGCTTCGTTGCAGACGAAATCATCGCACTCGACGGTAAGAAGATCAGGATTCTCGACTTCGAACGATTGCAAAAGATTAGCCAGCACGGATGAGCGTTCGCTATTCTCGAGCCTAAAACATATCTTTGCCCGAACGTATAATTTTAAACATGTATATAGTATAATGAAAACAAGAATCGCCCTCACCGCCACACTTATCTGCGGATTGCTGCTCTCTTGCAGCCAACAACAAAAGGAGACGGCCACCATCTCCGGACTGAACCCTGTCGACTTCGTCACGCTCGCAAACGACAAGCCCGTCGCACTCTTCGTACTGCACAACGACAATGGAGCCGAAGCATGCATCACCAACTACGGCGGACGACTCGTCGCGCTCATGGTGCCCGACCGCAACGGCAAGCCCGTCGACGTCGTCCTGGGATACGACAACATCAACGAATACCTCGCATCGCCGGGTAACTTCGGAGCCCTCATCGGACGATACGGAAACCGTATCGCCAATGCACGATTCAGCATCGACGGAACAGAATATCCGCTGCCTGCCAACAACAACGGACACTGCCTGCACGGAGGCCCGCGCGGATACCACGCATGCATCTGGAACGCCAAGCTGCTCAATCCGTCGACGCTCGAACTCGACTACCTCTCGCCCGACGGCGACGAAGGATTCCCGGGCAATCTCAGCCTCAAAGTGACCTACACGCTCACCAACGACAATGCCGTCGACATCTGCTACGAGGCCACCACCGACAAGCCAACCGTAGTGAACCTCACCAACCACAGCTACTTCAACCTCTCCGGGCAAGACGGCTCGCAAATCCTCGACCACATCATCAGCATCGACGCCGATACATACACCGAAGTAGACGCAACCCTCATACCTACCGGGCAGCTCGCATCCGTTGAAGGCACTCCCATGGACCTGCGCACACCCATAGCCGTAGGCGCACACATCGACGACGACTTCGACCAGCTCCTCAAAGGCAGAGGATACGACCACAACTGGGTGCTCAACGCCGCCGGCGACATCAGCCGACCAGTAGCCCGCGTCGTATCCGACAAAACCGGCATAGTCATGGAAGTATTCACCAGCGAGCCGGGCATACAGCTTTATGCCGGCAACGCCATGAATCCCAGAGGCGAGAAAGGCAAGAAAGGAGTGATATATCCAAGTCGCGGAGCGCTATGCCTCGAAACCCAGCACCACCCCGACAGCCCCAATCAGCCCGCCTTCCCCTCCACCACGCTACGCCCCGGCGAAACCTATCACAGCCGCTGCATATACAAGTTTTCAACACAGAAATAAGGTAGTTAAAAGGAAACTTCCGCTCGAACAATAGGTCATTCCCGCGAAGGCGGGAATCTCCGATCGAAAGACGGTTACGATTGTAGTTGTATCATATAAAACAACAAATACGTTCGTCCCAACTATCGATCGGAGATTCCCACCTTCGCGGGAATGACTCGCTTTTTTAATCGAATCCAATTTGCATGAATTACTTTTGCACATCCCCATAACGGGAGTTGCTCAACTCCTCCCCCCAAAAAATTGAAGGCTGAAAGCTGAACCCAGTAGGTGGGAACGGCTTTCAGCCTTCATCATAAGTGCCGGCTTCGTACTGAAATTTATAGGCTAAAGAGGATATTCGTCAAAGGCATACAGCACCGTGGAGAGGTATCGTTCGCCGGTGTCGGGCAGCAGGGCGACTATGAGCTTGCCTGCATTTTCGGGCAGTCGTGCGAGCTCGGCGGCGGCAAAAGCTGCTGCGCCCGACGAGATTCCAACCAGCAGACCTTCTTGCTGCGCCAGCGCTCGGCTGGTTCGGATAGCGTCGTCGTTGCCTACGCGGAAGATTTGGTCGACGAATTTCCCGTTATATGTTCCCGGAACGAATCCGGCCCCTATGCCCTGAATCTTGTGAGGGCCCGGAGAGCCGCCCGACAGCACAGGCGAATCGGCCGGCTCCACGGCCACTATGCGCACGTCGGGCTTGAGGGATTTGAGCACTTCGCCTACGCCGCTTATGGTGCCTCCGGTGCCGACGCCTCCCACGAAGATGTCGACCAGCCCGTCGGTATCGTTCCAGATTTCGCGTGCTGTGGTTTTGCGATGAACGTCGGGGTTGGCCGGGTTCTCGAATTGCTGGAGGATGATGGAGCCCGGCGTTTCGCGCTGCAAAGCCACGGCCTTGGCCACAGCTCCCTTCATGCCTTCGCTTCCGGGTGTGAGCACCAGCTCGGCTCCGAGCGCCTTGAGCAAATCGCGCCTCTCCTTGCTCATGGTTTCGGGCATGGTGAGAACAAGTTTGTAGCCTTTGGTGGCCGATACGAAGGCCAGGCCGACGCCGGTGTTACCGCTGGTGGGCTCGATGATGGTGTAGCCCGGCCGGAGGGCTCCGCTCGCCTCGGCATCGTTAATCATTGCCAGGGCTATGCGGTCTTTAACGCTTCCGGCCGGATTGAAATATTCGAGTTTGGCCACGACGGTAGCCTTCAGGCCCAGCTTGCGGTTATAGTTCGAGAGCTCCAGCAAAGGAGTGTTCCCGATAAGGTCTGTGAGTTGTTTCGCTATTTTTCCCATATACATTATAATATTAATTGATTATGCTGCAAAGATAGGCCGGCCGGCCGCGGGCAATCAATACCACGGTGCGGGTATTTTGATTGCAAAACAAAAACAAAACAATCTCAGCGGCCGGGCGAAGGCTGCAAAAGGCTTTATGCACTGCCCAAAAAGAAATTCCGTTATCGTCTATCTGTTGCAGCGATGTAACGGCCTCAAAATTCCGTAGCCGATACGTCGTTGCAACGCTCCCGAAATTGCAGGAAGCCGTTGCAGCGATGCAAAAGTTCAAACCGATTTGCGAGAAGCTATTACATCGCTGCTTTTGCTTCCCGCAAATCGTTTTGAACTTTTACATCTCTGCTTTTGCTTCCCGCAAATCGTTTTGAACTTTTACATCGCTGCTTTTGCTTCCCGCAAATCGTTTTGAACTTT
>JAITGS010000110.1 GCA_031280435.1 Tannerellaceae bacterium
TTTGGCATATTCAGGGAAAACATTAATTTTGTGCCCCGATTCCTCAAGGGTAAAAAAGACAGGCCGAACGGCTTGCACCCCCGGAACAAAATCAATTAAAGTAATTAAAAAATATGTACGTAATTGTAGAGATCAACGGCCAACAGTTCAAAGCTGTGGAAGGCAAGAGGTTATTTATTCACCATGTTAATTCGGGAGATATAAAAAATGGCGATCTTCTTGAATTTGACAAGGTTTTGCTTGTCGATCGCGAAGGCGAAATCACAGTGGGGCTGCCCACGGTGGAAGGTGCAAAGGTGGTGTGCGAAGTGCTTTCGCCTTTAGTAAAAGGCGATAAAGTGCTTGTGTTTCACAAGAAAAGAAGGAAAGGGTATCGCAAGCTGAACGGTCATCGTCAGCAGTTTACCGAAGTGAGTATCAAACAAATTATCGCTTAACAATTAAAAATAAAAGAAATGGCACATAAAAAAGGAGTAGGAAGCTCGAAAAACGGTCGCGAATCGCATAGCAAGCGATTGGGCGTGAAACTGTTCGGCGGCGAAATGGCCAAAGCCGGCAATATCCTGATTCGTCAGAGGGGCACAGCCCATCATCCGGGAGAAAATGTCGGCCTGGGGCGGGATCATACGCTGTATGCCCTTAAGGATGGGATAGTTACTTTCCGCCGCACTAAGGAGAATCGCTCCTACGTATCAATCCGGGAAGTTATTCCGGAGGCGTAGAACGTAGAGATACAGATTTTAGTTTTTATTATGGGAAAATACTTTTGTGTCATATAAGGCCGCAGAAGTATTTTTCCATTTTTTTATATTATGGGAACTTCTAATCATTAGAAGTTATTATATATTATCAACCTGAAATCATTAGCATAATGCAGGAATTTATAATTGAGACAAAAGTCAAAGTCTTTGCTATTGAGGAGCTATGCGAAGAGGATAAATCCTTGGTTGACGCGGCCCGCAATGCTTCGGGAAAGGCATATGCGCCATATTCCGGATTTTTCGTGGGTGCGGCAGTATTGCTCGACAATGCAACGACTGTGACCGGGTCAAACCAGGAAAATGCCGCCTATCCTTCGGGATTGTGCGCCGAGCGAGTGGCTTTGTTTCATGCCGGGGCAGCGTATCCGGAGGCTAAAGTGCTGGCAATGGCCGTCACGGCGCAAACTTGCGGCAAATGGGTAGGGCCGGTGTCGCCATGCGGCGCATGCAGGCAGGTTCTGCTTGAAACTCAGGCGCGTGCAGGGCATGGCATACGAGTATTGCTTTGTGGAGCCGAGCAGGCGTATCTGATTGAAAATGCAGCAGAATTGTTGCCGCTGGCATTTGGTGCGGAATCGTTGAAAACTGCGGACTGAAGGTTGAAATATTTTTGGCATCCTTTTTGATATGATATATGGAGATTAGTATCTTTGTCGGGTATTACACAAACCATAATATATGAGCTATAATTATTCAAAAAGATTGATAGATGTGCTGGAATACAGTCGAGAAGAAGCAATGAGATTGCAGAATTCCGAGCTGACCCCGGAACATCTTGTTTTAGGTATCATTCGCGACGGCGAAGGAACGGCAGTACGTATTCTCGACGGGCTGCATGTCAGTTTGCCGGTTCTCAAAAAAAATATTGAAGAAAATTTACGGGGCAATGAAGCGAAAATTTCTAAGGTCAGTTATATAACAACAGGCAAGATTGCCGATAAGATTCTGAAAATGGCCACACTCGAAGCGCGTATATTTAAATGTGCCGAAACAGCAACAGAGCATTTGCTGCTGGCCATCCTGAAAGAAGATACTAATACTGCTTCAGAAGCCCTGCTTGCCGTCGGAATCAGCTACAAAACGTTTTACAACGGCGTTCTTGCAAATCAAAACATCCAACCGCAAAAAGCGGAATCCGACGATAAAGAACTAAGCATCGACGATTTTCCCGACATCCTCGACTTTTCCGATGGATTTACCGATGATGACGATGACGATGAAGATGATGCTTTTCCCTCAAAAGACTATTCCGCAGACACCGGCACCGGCACTTCGCAGCCCAAATCACCTAACGATACCCCCGTGCTCGACAATTTCGGCACCGACGTGACGCGCATAGCCGCAGAAAATCACCTCGACCCCATAGTGGGACGCGAAAGAGAAATAGAGCGGGTGGCGCAAATACTTAGCCGACGGAAAAAGAACAATCCGGTGCTTATCGGCGAACCCGGAGTAGGCAAATCGGCTATCGTAGAAGGCCTTGCACTGCGCATTACGCAAAAAAAAGTGTCGCGCACGCTGTTTGATAAGCGAGTTATCAGCCTCGATATGGCTTCGGTTGTTGCCGGCACTAAATATCGCGGACAATTCGAAGAAAGAATCAAAGCTATACTCAATGAGCTGTCGAAAAATCCTCACATTATTTTATTTATAGATGAAATTCACATTGTGGTAGGCGCCGGCGCAGCATCCGGTTCTATGGATGCGGCCAACATATTGAAGCCGGCTTTGGCCAGAGGTGATCTGCAATGCATAGGAGCAACCACGCTCGACGAATATCGCAAGTCGATAGAGAAAGACGGAGCCCTGGAACGCCGCTTCCAGAAAGTAATAGTGGATCCGTCAACGGCAGACGAAACTCTCCTTATCCTTCAGACTATCAAGACGCAATACGAAGAACATCATAACGTTACGTACACAGATGACGCCCTCAGAGCCTGTGTCGCCCTAACCGATAGATACATCAGCGACCGCAAGTTCCCCGACAAGGCAATAGACGCCCTCGACGAAGCCGGCTCTCGCGTACACATATTTAATATAGCAGTTCCCAAAGACATTGAAGCGCTCGAAGGGAAAATAGACAGCGCCAAGCAGGAGAAACTTTCCGCTGTGAAGTCGCAGAACTTTGAACTTGCAGCAAGTTTTCGCGATAAAGAGCGTACGCTAACTCAAGAGCTCGATACGGAAAAAAAACGTTGGGAGCGCGAACTGCAGAATCAGCGGGTGGTGGTGGACGAAGAAAAGATTGCCGAAGTGGTTTCGATGATGTCCGGCATCCCTGTGCAACGTATAGCTACCGCTGAAAATATCAAACTTCAGCAAATGGATGAAGCCTTGCGCAACAGAGTTATAGGTCAGGACGATGCAGTGTCGAAAGTGGTTAAAGCCATACGTCGCAACCGTGTCGGGCTGAAAGATCCCGGCAAGCCGATAGGGACGTTTATGTTTCTTGGACCTACGGGTGTGGGCAAGACCCATTTGGCTAAGATGCTGGCTCAATTCCTTTTCGATTCGGCAGATACGCTGATACGCATAGACATGAGCGAATACATGGAAAGCTTTGCCGTGTCGCGCCTCATTGGAGCTCCTCCGGGATATATAGGTTATGATGAAGGCGGGCAATTGACGGAGAAAGTAAGGCGAAAACCATATTCTGTGGTACTTTTCGACGAAATTGAAAAAGCTCACCGCGACGTTTTCAATATACTGCTCCAGGTAATGGATGAAGGACGGCTCACCGACAGTTGTGGCCGCCGGATAGATTTCAAGAACACAATACTCATCCTGACTTCAAATATAGGTACCCGGCAACTGAAAGAGTTTGGCCACGGCGTAGGGTTTAATACTCAGATGAATCAGACTACCGATAAGGCTTTTGCACACGGAATAATCCGCAAAGCCCTCAACAAAACATTTGCCCCCGAATTTTTGAACCGCATTGACGACATCGTCATGTTCGACCAACTGAACCGGGAAGCCATTCTGCAAATCACAGATATAGAGCTGGACAGTCTCTGCAAAAGAATGTCGCAAATGAATTATACAATGAAGCTGACCGACGAAGCCAAGAACTTCATTGCCGACAAAGGCTACGACGTTCAGTTCGGCGCTCGCCCACTGAAGCGTACAATACAGAAATATCTGGAGGACGAGATGGCCGAAATGATTATAAAAGGCACGGTTAGCGAAGGTGATACCGTAATCGTGAGTGTAAATAAAGAAGAAGAAAAATTAAACATAGAAAAACAATAAAATTTATGTCTAAACAAGGTAATATAGGGGTAACGAGTGAAAACATATTCCCCATTATCAAGAAATTTTTATACAGTGATCATGAAATTTTTCTCCGTGAAATCATCTCTAATGCAGTAGATGCCACGCAGAAGCTGAAGACGCTCGCATCAGTAGGCGAATTTAAAGGCGAACTTGGCGACCCAACCATCCATGTCATATTGGACGAAAAAGCCGGGACAATTACTGTTGCCGACCGTGGGCTCGGGATGACCGCAGAGGAAATCGACAAGTACATCAACCAGATCGCCTTTTCGGGAGCCGAAGAATTTGTTGAAAAGTACAAGAACGATGCAGCCGCTATTATCGGACATTTCGGGCTCGGCTTTTACTCCACATTCATGGTATCGAAAAAGGTGGAAATTATAACCCGTTCCTGCAAGGATGGCGCCATACCGATGAGATGGAGCTGCGAAGGAAATCCGGAATATACGTTAGAAGAAACAACGCGCGACGAAATCGGAACCGATATTATTTTGCATATCGACGACGAAAACAAGGAATTTCTCAGCAAAGACAAAATCAGCGATCTTCTGAAAAAATACTGCCGCTTCCTCCCCATCCCTATCGCCTTCGGAAAGAAACAAGAGTGGAAAGACGGCAAATATGTAGACACGGCAGAAGACAATATCGTTAATGATACTAAGCCGGCATGGACTCGCAAACCTTCGGAACTGACCGATGAGGATTATAAGAAATTCTACCGCGACATGTATCCCATGACCGACGAGCCTTTGTTCTGGATTCACCTCAACGTAGATTATCCGTTTAACCTCACAGGCATTCTCTACTTCCCGAAAGTGAGGAACAACATCGACATCAATCGCAACAAGATTCAGCTATACTGCAACCAGGTATTTGTAACTGATGCTGTGGAAGGTGTTGTGCCGGAGTTCCTTACCCTGCTGCACGGAGTGATCGATTCGCCGGACATCCCGCTGAACGTATCCCGCTCCTATCTGCAAAGCGACCAGAACGTGAAGAAAATCTCCGGTCATATCACAAAGAAAGTGGCCGACCGTCTGGAAGAAATTTTCAAGAACGACAGGCCTCAGTTTGAAGAGAAATGGGACAGCCTGAAGCTATTCATCCAATACGGCATGCTTAGCGATGAGAAGTTTTATGACAGATCTCAGAAGTTTGCTCTCCTGAAAGACACGGATAAGAAGTTTTTCACCTTCGACGAATACAAAACTCTTATCAAAGAGAATCAAACGGACAAAGACAACCAGCTTGTCTACATTTATACCAACAGCACCGAAGAACAATACAGCTACATCCAGGCCGCTAAAGACAAAGGATACAACGTGCTCCTCATGGACGGACAGTTAGACGTTCATCTCGTTGGGCATCTCGAACAGAAATTTGAGAAAACTCATTTTGTGCGTGTTGACAGCGACACTGTCGACAACATGGTACGCAAGGGCGACTCGCAAAAGGTTGATCTGAGCGAAGATCAGCGCAATGCCCTCCAGGAGGTATTCAAAAGCCAAATGCCGAAGATGGATAAAGCTGAGTTCTACGTAACCTTTGAAGCTTTGGGAGAAACAGCCAATCCTATCCTGCTGACTCAAAGCGAATACATGAGGCGCATGCGCGAAATGTCGACCTTGCAGCCCGGAATGTCGTTTTACGGAGAAATGCCCGACAGCTACAACATCACTCTCAACACCGAGCATCCCTTGATCAAGAAGGTGTTGTCTGAAGAAGAAGCTGCTTGCCGCGAACAACTCACCCCCATACTTGCCGATATAAAAGGCTGGGAAGCAAGACAGTCGGATCTCGAGGAAAAGCAGGACAAAAAGAAAGAGGACGAGATCTCCGCCGCTGAGAAAGAAGACTTGGACAACACCGGCAGTAAGCTCGAAGACCTTAGAAGCCGGCGAGACGCAATCCTCGCAGGATTTGCCGGCAACAGTAGCCTCGTTCACGAGCTCATCGACCTGGCCCTGCTTAGCAACGGCATGCTGAAAGGAGAAGCGCTGAGCAAATTTATAAAGCGAAGCGTCCAAATGATTGGATAATAGATGAATTATATAACCACACATATCCCCGGCGTACTGATTATTGAACCAAGAGTGTTCAATGACAGCCGGGGATATTTTTTTGAAGCCTACAAGAAAACTGAGTTCGACTTGCATGCCTCCTCCGTCAACTTTATACAGGAAAATGAATCCTGTTCAACAAAAGGGGTACTGCGGGGTCTACATTTTCAACTGAATCCATATTCGCAAGCCAAGCTCGTGCGCGTTATAAAAGGCAGCGTGCTGGATGTAGCTGTTGACCTGCGACGCGAATCCGCCACCTTCGGACAGCATATAGCCGTAGAGCTCTCGGAGGCAAACAAGCGGCAACTATTTATCCCGCGCGGTTTTGCACATGGATTCCACGTACTGAGCAGCGAAGCCGTATTTATATACAAAGTCGATAATTATTACCATCCTGAAGCCGAGCGGACTGTTCGTTTTGACGAACCGGCCTTCGGTATCGACTGGAAAATACCACCGGACACAATACCGATAATGTCCGACAAAGACCGAAACGCACCCGGCATAGCGGAACTACATTTCTAATACCCACATTATTAATATACCATGAAAACATATCTAATTACCGGCGGAGCCGGATTCATAGGCGCCAATTTCGTAAAACACATGTTGGCAACATATACTGATAGCAAAATAATTATACTCGATGCCCTCACTTATGCGGGCAACCGAGAAACAATCGAAGAGGATCTTATCCCCGGCAAATGCGAGCTCGTGCACGGAAACATTTGTGACTCGGCGCTCGTTGACAGTCTGTTCCGTGAACATCAATTCGACTGCGTGGTCAATTTTGCAGCCGAAAGCCACGTTGACCGCAGCATCAGCAATCCTCAACTTTTCCTCCTTACCAATATTCTCGGGACGCAAAACCTGCTCGATGCTTGCCGGCGTGCATGGGTGACGGGGAAAGACGGGGGCGGGTATCCGATATGGCGCGAAAATGTTCGCTTCCACCAGGTTTCCACCGACGAAGTTTACGGATCGCTTTCTCCAAACGGGGACGATAAATTCACCGAAAGTACTCCAATCGACCCGCGAAGCCCGTACAGCGCATCGAAAGCATCGGCCGACCTTTTTGTGCAAGCATATTACGAAACCTACAAAATGCCCGTCAGTATCACACGATGCTCAAACAACTATGGGCCCTATCATTTTCCCGAAAAACTCCTGCCACTCATCATAAGTAACATACTTGAAGGAAAACCTCTCCCAATTTATGGCAACGGAACTAACGTACGCGACTGGCTGTACGTTGAAGACCACTGCACCGCCATCGACGCCGTCATACATAGGGGACGCACCGGACAAGTATACAACGTTGGAGGGAACAACGAAATCCAAAATATCGACATAGTTAACCTGACCATCCAAACCATGCGAAACATAATGACGGCAGAGCCGGAATACCGCAAGGCTCTGCGAAAAGAGGAATATGATACCAACGGTAACCAAACATTTGACTATATTAGCTCGAAACTTATACAATACGTTCCCGATCGCCTCGGACATGACTTGCGATATGCAATCGACGCCACCAAAATCAAAAATGAGCTTGGTTGGACGCCGCAAACTGATTTCGCTAACGGCCTCACCAAAACCATATACTGGTTCTTAAAGAATCAAACCTGGGTTGAAACAGTAACCAAACAAACAGATATTAATTAAAAAAGAAAGAAAAATTCAATGGACAGCCTTTTATTTCTCCTCATCGGAGCATACACAATGGGTCTTAGCGACGGAATCTATGTATATAAATTCAACGCCGCTACGGGACAATCAATTTACGTTGGACAATCTATTGTCGACAACCCTTCCTATTTCGAAACCACCAACGGCACATACATTTACGCCGTTAGCGAAAATCCTGATAACAGAATTAACGACGAAGACGAGAGCGACGGCGTGTCATGCTACGCCAACACATTGCGCTTCGACAAAGCAACCGGAACGCTAAACATGCTCAACTCGCAGGAGACATTCGCCGCAAGCCCGTGCTACATCATTGCCGACTCTGCACGACGATACGCTGTCACAGCCAACTACGGCGGAGGAAGTATTTCCGTATTTCCAATCCTGGGCGACACATTGCAGCCTGCGTCGCAAATGATAATTTTTGAAGGCTCAGGAGCTGATTCCACGCGGCAAAACATGCCACATTTGCATTGCGTGAAATTCTCTCCTGACGGCAAATTCCTTTTCTCGGCCGATCTTGGGACGGATAATATCCACCGACATGATATAAATCCTGCCGGAGCGCCCTTTATCCGCGAAGAAACTCTCAAATCTTTCGCATTACCTCCAGGCTCCGGGCCGAGGCATCTCACTTTTCACCCCAACGGGCAATACCTCTACCTAATTAACGAACTATCCGGAGCCGTTACGGTTTTCAACTATAACAAGGGCGACATAGAAGCCATCCAAAGCATTCAGGCTGACACCGTTGGCGGACGATCAAGCGCCGACATTGTCATATCGCCCGACGGAAAATTCCTTTACGCCTCTAACCGTAACAAAGCCGATGGCATTGCCATTTTCAGCATCAACTCTGAAGACGGCAAGCTTGCCAAAGTAGGGTACCAGCCAACCGCAAAGCATCCGCGCAACTTCACACTCTCGCCCGACGGCCGATTTCTGCTCGCTGCCTGCATGAACAGCAATGTTATAGAAGTATTTACCGTTGACAAGCAAACCGGATTACTCAGCAAAACCGACAACAACATCACAGATGTCGACACGCCTGTTTGCGTGAAATTCCTGTACTAAGCAAATGTGGATAAGGGGTGAGACAAATCGCCCGCTATAATATACAAAAAGGAAACCTTAGCTTTTCGTGATGTAAAATTAATTCACGAAAAGCTGAGGTTTTTTTAGAATCACAGCAGGAAAAAAAGGGCGGGCTTTATCCGCCGAAAATTCGCAGAGCCGCTTCGGTGGCAGGGACGAAGAGAATTTGCCTGCGACTGTTGCTTTCGCGGATAAAGTCGTTCAGTGGCTTGCTTGTAATGTTTGTGTAATCTCCAACTATGGCTATTTTAACATTATAGTTGGAGCATTTTTGTAAGATCTCGCCGGCAAGCCCTGTGGACAGGTCGAAAAAATCGGGGGTGACGTTCTCTTTTTTAACTATGATACCGCTGCAATTGTGTGCGAACAACAGGGATAATGCATCATCAATTTCGTTAATGATGATGCTGTCGTCTGTAATTTCGATGATGTTGTTGGGGTGAAATTTTATTTTCATTTCTGCTTGAGTTAGTCTAAAGAATCTTTGGACAAAGATAGAAAGTTCTCAAATTTTCAAATCCTGATTTGATGTTTTTGCAAGATCTCTGGCGTGCGCACTCCGAGAGTTTCGGTGCATGCACGGAAACCTTCGGTGCATGCACGGGAACCTTCGGTGCATGCACGGAAACCTTCGGTGCATGCACGGAAACCTTCGGTGCATGCACGGGAACCTTCGGTGCATGCACGGAAACCTTCGGTGCATGCACGGAAACCTTCGGTGTATGCACGGAAACCTTCAGTGCATGCACGGAAACCTTCGGTGCATGCACGGGAATCTTCGGTGCATGCACGGAAACCTTCGGTGTATGCACGGAAACCTTCGGTGCATGCACGGACACCTTGGGTGTATGCACGGAAACCTTCAGTGAATGCTCGGGAACCTGCGGTG